>DKQZ01000075.1 GCA_002471975.1 Dialister sp. UBA7295
TGTAATTATTGTACAGCCCCGAGTTTTTATGGGGCTTTGCACAGGCGGGGAAAATCGGATTGCGGATTGGGGATTTGGGATTTAGGGAAGGTATGCCGCTCCCGCGGCATGAATTCTGATTGGGCTTTGTATAGACCGGGGATTTATCGTATTTCCAAAGTGATAAAAGAGCATCAAAAAAGACGTCCGGGGAGGGACGTCTTTTTCTTGTTTATGAACAGCCGTTATCAATCAGATTGGTTCGCAGAGCGAATCCCATCCTTAACGAACAACGAATCACGAATCACGAACAACGAAAATCCCGAATGGGAAAGTCCGTTCATACGAAAGGTGACTCGGACCTCACTTCAGTTCTGCAGTGCAGTGCGGGCAGCGGGTAGCGTCGTCGGCAATGACTTCTTTGCAGTAGGGGCATTTTCTCGGTTCTTTGGCCGGTGCTTTCGGGAAGAAGTGATTGATCTGTTTGATGCAGAGGAAAATGGCAAATGCCACGATGAGGAAGTCAATGACATTATTGATGAAGGAGCCGTAAGCGATGACGGGAACGCCTGCTTCTTTGGCTTCTGCCAGGGTGCTTACCGGGATTTTGGAGAGGGGAATGAAGAGGTTGGAGAAATCAATCCCGCCCAGTACGAATCCAATCGGCGGCATGATGATGTCACTGACCAGTGAGGAAACGATTTTACCAAAAGCGGCGCCGATTACTACGCCGACAGCCATGTCTACCACGTTTCCGCGGAGAGCGAAATCCTTAAATTCTTTGAGCATACCCATGGGGGAAGACTCCTTTCTTTATAAAAGTAAATATTTTATTTATCACATTATACCGTATTTCCTATGGAGTACTCAACTATTTTTTAAAATTCCGATTCCTTTTGCCTGCGATTCATGGATGACAGGGAAAATGTTTCCTGATGATTTGACCGCTGCACCCGGTAGAGGTCCGGAAGGGAGACTTCATAAATCATCGGGAGCGGGCCCTGTTTTCCCCTATCCCCCCTGGGGGATTGACAAGGCGGCAACAGGCATGGTATAAGTAGGGCAATACCCTCTAAAAATGGGTGAGTTAGTCAAAGGAGGATATAAAATGGCTAAGAAAAGAATAGTAGGCGTAGTAGGATTGGGCCATGTAGGCGCCCATGTGGCATTTTGTCTGGGAATGATGGGGATTGCCGACGAAATTCTCCTCTGCGACCTGAATGAAAAGAAAGCAATCAGTGAATGTCAGGACCTGAATGATGCGGTGATGTACATGCCGAATCATTCTGTCTATAAAATTGCCGATTATGCAGGCCTTAAGGACTGCGATATCATCGTCAATGCGGTAGGGGATATCACTCTCTGCGCATCGGGCAACCGGGATGATGAACTGGTGAACAGTGTGAAGCAGGTGGCGGATTATGTACCGAAAGTCATGGCCGGCGGCTTTGATGGTATTTTCATCAATATCACTAACCCCTGTGACGTCATTGCCAACCTGATTCAGCGGAAATCCGGCCTGCCGAAGGGCCGTGTCATGGGCACCGGTACTCTTCTCGATTCTTCCCGCCTCATTCATGAACTGTCTTTTGCGACGGGCCTGGACAGCCGCGGATTCTTCGCGTTCATGATGGGTGAACACGGCAATGCCCAGATGGTGGCATGGTCCCAGATGAATTTCTACGGCAAGCCGCTGGCAGAAATGGAAGAAGATCCCCGTTTCCGGTTTGATAAAGACCTGGTTCAGCAGAAAGCCATCAAAGGCGGCTGGGTGACTTACTCCGGCAAATTCTGCACGGAATACGGCATCGCTTCTGCGGCTGCCACCCTGGTCCGCACCATTTTCCATGATGAAAAGAGAATCCTTCCCTGCTCCGCCCAGCTGGACGGCGAATACGGTGAAAAAGACGTGTTCGTGGGCGTTCCCTGCGTAGTAGGCATCCATGGCATCGAAGAAGTGATGGAATACAACCTTCCCGAGAATGAAATGAAACGGTTCAAGGAATGCGTTGCCACTGTCCGCGCCAACATTGCCAAAGGCGACAAGGTTCTGGCGGGCGAAGAAATCTGATAAAGAAATAGAAAAGCTGCACTACCCGGTGGTGCGGCTTTTTTGTTGGGGAAAAAGAAATTTGTAATCACCGGTATCGATTCACAAAAAGATATCGGATTTTTTAAAATCATATGGACTGGAAATCCCATTGATTTTATTTCACCGGACGGATTTCCATAACAAAGAGTAAAATCTGTAAATAAGAAAATGGGTTTTCGCGAAGAAATATAATGCAGGCAAATTTATAAAAATTTAAAATCATAGATAAAACTTTGGACAAAATGAAATATGATTATTTTATTTCAAAATAAGGACTCATTACTTTTATAAATGGATAAGTAAATTCATACTTATTCAGAAAAGGCTATTGATTTTTCCAATTCCCCTTTGTAAAATGGAATCATCCGCGGCACCATGCCGTGCAGTTTATAATAATAACCACCATCAGGGGTTTCCTGAAAGGGGTAAAATGAAAATCTGAGGGAGGATTTTATGAAACACATCCGCAAGGTCCTTGTGGCCAACAGAGGCGAAATCGCCATCCGCATTTTCCGGGCCTGTAACGAAATGGGGATTCGTACGGTAGCTATTTATTCCAAGGAAGATATTCTTTCCCTTCACCGCAACAAGGCTGATGAAGCGTACCTGGTAGGAGCCGGAGACAAACCGATTGACGCTTACCTGGATATCGAAGACATCATCCGTATCTGCAAGGAACATGACGTTGATGCCATTCACCCGGGCTATGGTTTCCTGGCTGAAAATGCAAAGCTGGCCAAACGCTGCGAAGAGGAAGGCATTACCTTCATCGGACCGAAAGTGGAACATCTCATCATGTTCGGCGACAAGGTCAATTCCCGTATCGCTGCTTCCAAAGCCGGTATTCCTATGATTCCGGGGACCAACGGGGCAGTAAAGAATTTTGAAGAAGTGAAGGAATTCGCTGAAAAGAACGGATTCCCGATCATGATCAAGGCCGTTAACGGCGGCGGCGGACGAGGCATCAGAAATGTAGACCGCATGGAAGATCTCTGTGATGCCTATGACCGTGCCAAGTCCGAAGCCAAAATGGCCTTCGGCGATGAAGATCTGTATGTAGAAAAGTGCATCATGAATCCGAAGCACATCGAAGTGCAGATTATGGGGGATGAACATGGCAATGTGGTTCATCTCTTTGAACGTGACTGCTCCATTCAGCGCCGTCACCAGAAAGTCATTGAAATGGCTCCGGCCTGGTCTCTTCCGGTGGAACTCCGCCAGCGTATCTGCAATGCCGCTGTGAAGCTGATGAAACACGTTCATTATGTGAACGCCGGCACTGTGGAATTCCTGGTAGACCAGAATGAAAAGGATTTCTATTTCATTGAAGTCAATCCCCGTGTCCAGGTAGAACATACCGTTACCGAAATGATTACGGATGTGGATATCGTGAAGAGCCAGATCCTCATTGCGGAAGGTTATGCGATTGACGGACCGGAAATCGCCATCGGCCAGCAGGATGAAATCTGGTACAAGGGCGTGGCGATTCAGTGCCGTATCACCACCGAAGATCCGCAGAACAATTTCATGCCGGATACGGGCAAAATCATTGCTTACCGCTCTGGCGGCGGCCCGGGCATTCGTCTCGATGCAGGCACCGCTTATACCGGCGCTGTCATTACTCCCTACTATGATTCCCTCCTCGTCAAAGTCACCGCTCATGCCCTTCATTCGAAAGACACCATCCACAAGATGCTCCGCTGTCTCGATGAATTCCGCATTTCCGGCGTAAAGACAAATATTTATTTCCTCCAGAATATGCTCCGCACAAGAGACTTCCAGGAAGGTAAGTGCGATGTAAACTATATCGATCGGAACCCCTGGCTCCTGCAGGAACCGGACCTCATTTCCGACCGTGGCACCAGGCTTCTTTCCTACATTGCCGACATCACGGTCAATGGTTATGCAGGCACCGGTCATCAGGATAAACCGGACTTCGTACCGCTCCCCATCCTCGATGCGTCCAAAGAAGAAGCTCCCCGGGGAACCAAACAGCTCCTTGATGAAATGGGACCGGAAAAATTCTCCAAGTGGGTGATGGACCAGAAAGAGCTCATGTTCATGGATACCACCTATCGTGACGCTCATCAGTCCCTCCTGGCTACCCGCGTGAGAACCCACGATATCATGAACGCCATTCATTACACCGCCGTTCATGTACCGCAGCTCTTCTCCTTCGAAAACTGGGGCGGTGCGACATTTGATGTGGCTTACCGCTTCCTTGACGAATCCCCCTGGGATCGTCTCCGCCAGATGAGAGAAGCCGCTCCGAACATCCTCTTCCAGATGCTCACCCGTGGTGCCAATACTGTGGGTTATACCAATTATCCGGAAAACGTGGTCCGTCACTTCATTGACCAGGCCGCAGACAACGGAATCGACGTATTCAGAATCTTCGATTGTCTGAACCAGCTCTCCCATATGACCGTTTCCATCGACGAAGTCAGGAAGAAAGGCAAACTGGCGGAAGCCTGCTTCTGCTACACCGGCGATATCGAGGATCCGAGACGCCAGAAATATTCTTTGAAATACTACACCGACCTGGCAAAGGAAATGGAAAAGGCCGGTGCTAATATCATCGCCATCAAGGATATGGCAGGCCTCCTGAAACCGGAAGCGGCTTATGACCTGATTTCTGCCTTGAAAGATGCCGTAGACCTCCCGATTCATCTCCACAGTCATGAGGGTGGCGGCTGCACACTGTATACCTATGCAAAGGCTGCCGAAGCCGGTGTGGATATTGTGGACGTGGCAACTTCTGCTTTCTCCAACGGCACCAGCCAGCCATCCATGACGGCTATGTACTATGCCCTCCAGAATAATCCCCGCCAGCCGAAGCTGGATATTGAAGCTCTTGAAACCATTGACCGTTACTGGCAGGGCGTTCGTCCTTACTATGCCGGCGTGGACTCCAAGATGGCTTCCCCGAATACCACCCTCTACCAGCATGAAATGCCCGGCGGACAGTATTCCAACCTCCGTCAGCAGGCAACTGCCGTGGGCCTCGGCGATCAGTGGCCGGAAGTATGCCGCGTCTATGCGAAGGTCAATATGATGTTCGGCGACGTGATCAAAGTCACCCCGTCCTCCAAGGTAGTCGGCGATATGACCCTCTTCATGGTTCAGAACCACCTCACCGAAAAGGATATTTATGAAAAGGGCGAAACCCTGGACTTCCCGAAGTCCGTAGTCGAATTCTTCGACGGGAAACTGGGCGTTCCTTATGGCGGATTCCCGGAAAAGCTGCAGGAAATCATCCTGCGCGGCAAGAAACCGAACCTGGAAAGCAAACCGGCCAATGTGGACTTCGAACAGGTGAAGATGGAAATGAAGGAAAAACATCTCCCCACCAGGGAAGAAGACGTTTCCTCCTACTGCATCTATCCGAAAGTATTCAGCGACTATATTGACCGCTACCATAAATACGGCGATCTCTCCATCCTGGATACCCCGACCTACTTCTTCGGTATGAAACCGGGCGAAGAAATCCGGGTCAATGTGGAACCGGGCAAGATGCTCCTTGTCAAACTGGACAACATCACCAAACCGGACGGCGAAGGAAATAGAGAAATCCAGTTTGAACTGAACGGCATGCCCCGGGAACTGAAAGTCCATGACAAGCATGTGGCTGAATCCGCTACCACTTCCAGAAAAGCTGACAAAGATATCCCCGGCGAAGTAGGGGCAACACTCTCCGGCTCCGTGGTCAAACTCCTGGCAGATAAAGGCGCATCCGTCAAGAAGGGCCAGCCCGTCATCGTAACCGAAGCCATGAAGATGGAAACCACCATCACTGCTCCCATTGACGGCATTATTTCTGAAGTTCATGTCAAGGCAGGCCAGAGAATCGAATCCGGCGATCTGCTCATGGTTATTGAATAATCAGCTTTTATCGAAAAAGACATCCTCCCTTTGGGGATGTCTTTTTTGATGCCATCTCAGGGGCAGGAAACGACTGGAGCCATTTCAGGGAATCGTGGTCCGTGATCCGTGGTTCGTGAAGGTGGTGCCCCTGCGGGGCACAATTTTAAATGGAGATATGCCCCCCGTGAACCTGATTCTTTACGAGCTGCGGGCAGGTCATGAAATAGCTTTTTGAATGGAGTCCTGCTCTTGAAATTTAAAATGAATCGTGCTAAAATACGCTGGAACAAAATGGCTCTAAAAATCAATAGGAATTTTTGACGCAAAAATATTTCTATAACAGCCATAAAATATTTTATAAAAGAAAATAATGAATATAAGTTATTCAAAATTTCTTTATGGTAAAGAAGAAGAAACAATTGCAATCATCTTTTATTTATAGTAAAATTGATTTTCACAACGTTCCTTCTTTTATTTATTTATATAAGGTATAAAGACGGAAAGAAAAGGATTTTCTCTTTTCCGGAAGTCGGTTTTTTATGAAAGGGTGAGGCGAGGAATGCCTAACAGCAAGATGTTCAGACCCGTGAAAGTTGGCCAGAAATACAGGTACACTTTTGCCAGATCACAGGAAGTTCTGAAAATGCCGCATTTGCTCGATCTGCAGACGAAATCCTACGAATGGTTCTGCAGGGAAGGGCTGAAAGACGTTTTTGCAGATATTTCCCCAATTGAAGACAGTGCACACAAATGGGCGCTTTACTTTGGCGATTATTCCTTCGGGAAGCCGAATTACGACATTGAAAAGTGCAAGGAGAAAGACGTCAACTATTCTGCGCCTCTCACAGTACAGGTACGCCTGGAAAACAAGGAAACCGGCGAACTGAAGCAGCATGACGAATACATGGGCGATTTCCCGATTATGACCGATACCGGTACATTCATCATCAATGGCGCCGAACGTGTCATCGTATCCCAGCTGGTCCGCTCCCCGGGCGTGTACTACAAGAAGGAAAAAGATGCTTTCGACAAGGAAATTTACAGCGCGCAGCTGATTCCGAACCGCGGTGCCTGGATCGAACTGGAATCGGATCCTTCCGGCTCCATTTCCGTCCGCATCGACCGCAACCGCAAGATGCCGGTCACTGTCCTGGTCCGCGCTCTCGGATATTCTTCCAATGATGAAATTCTTGAACTTTTCGATCATGATATCCACATTGAAGAAACCCTGAAGAAAGATAATACAACGGACAGAAAGTCCGCTCTCATCGAAATCTACCACAAGCTCCGTCCGGGCGAACCGGCTACCGAAGAAAGTGGTACCACACTCCTGAATAATTTCTTCTATGATCCCCGCCGCTACGATCTGGCGAAGGTTGGCCGCTATAAACTGAATAAGAAACTGGCCTGGAAGAACCGTCTCCGCGGCCATAAGACCGAAGGACCGATCATCAATCAGGAAACCGGTGAAATCGTCATCGAAGGGAATGCCATCATCGATGATGAAGCCATCCGTAAGATTGAAGAAAGCGGCGTATTCTCCTCTTTTGACCAGGTAGAAGTGATGACCCAGAAAGATGACGGCACTCCGGTCAAAGTCATCTGCTCCTCCGGCAATCGTGAAGATAATTATCGTATCCTTGAACGGTGCGATATCATTGCCTGCATCGATTACCTGCTGAACATGATGCAGGGTTATGGCAAGAGCGATGATATCGATCATCTTGGAAACCGCCGTGTCCGCTGCGTAGGTGAACTGCTGCAGAATCAGTTCCGTATCGGCCTGACCCGTATGGAAAGAGTGGTTCGTGAAAGAATGACCACTTCCGACCAGGACAAGATGACTCCCCAGGCCCTCATCAATATCCGTCCGGTAACGGCAGCCATCAAGGAATTCTTCGGTTCCTCCCAGCTGTCCCAGTTCATGGACCAGACAAACCCGCTGGCTGAACTGACTCATAAGCGCCGTCTGTCCGCCCTCGGCCCCGGCGGCCTTTCCCGTGAACGCGCAGGGTTCGAAGTCCGTGACGTTCATTACTCTCATTATGGACGCATGTGCCCGGTAGAAACCCCTGAAGGTCCGAACATCGGCCTGATTTCCTCCCTGTCCAACTACGGTATCATCAATAAGTACGGCCTTATCGAGACCCCGTACCGCCTGATCAATCAGGAAACCCATGCCGTTACTGATGAATGCAAGTACGTCACTGCGGATATCGAAGAAGACAAGATCATTGCCCAGGCATCCGAACCGCTGGATGCGGAAGGTCATTTCATTCATAAGAACGTGGCCAGCCGCCGCGGTGCTGATGTGCTCGAAGCAGAACCGGAAGAAGTAGACCTCATGGACGTATCTCCAAAACAGGTCGTTTCCATTGGTACATCCCTCATTCCATTCCTTGAACACGATGATACGAACCGTGCCCTCATGGGTGCCAACATGCAGCGCCAGGCTGTGCCTCTCCTCCGTCCGGAAGCTCCGCTCGTCGGAACCGGTATGGAATGGGTAGCCGGTCAGGACTCCGGCGTCTGCATTCTTGCCAGAAGGGGCGGTATCGTTGAAAGCGTCACCGGCAAGAAGATTACCGTCCGTACAGACGATGGTGAGCTTGACACCTATGACATCATCAAATTCGAACGTTCCAACTCCTCCACCTGCATCAACCAGCGTCCTATCGTATATAAAGGCGACCGTGTAGAAGCGGGAGACACTCTGGCTGACGGCATGGGCACCGATCAGGGCGAACTGGCCCTCGGCCATAACGTACTCGTTGCTTTCGTATCCTGGGAAGGGTACAACCACGAAGACGCCGTCCTGATTTCCGAACGTCTCTGTAAAGATGACCTGTATACTTCCATTCATATTGAAGAATATGACTGCGATGCCCGCGATACCAAACTGGGACCGGAAGAAATCACCCGTGAACTGTCTTCCGTTTCCGAAGATGCCAAGAAAGACCTGGATGAAAACGGTATCATTCGTCCGGGTGCCGACGTAAGACCGGGGGACATCCTGGTCGGCAAAGTCACCCCGAAGGGTGAAACCGAACTGACCCCGGAAGAACGTCTCCTCCGCGCCATTTTCGGCGACAAGGAAAGAGAAGTCCGCGATACATCCCTGCGCGTGCCGCATGGTGAATTCGGCAAAGTGGTAAGCGTAAGGGAATTCAATCGCGGCAAGGATGAACTGGCTCCCGGCGTGAACCGTATGATCCGCGTCGCTATCGCACAGAAGAGAAAAATCCGTGAAGGCGACAAAATGGCCGGCCGCCACGGTAATAAGTGCGTATGCTCCAGAATCCTTCCTGTCGAAGATATGCCCTTCACCCCGGACGGCCGTCCGGTAGATCTGGTACTGAACCCACTGGGCGTACCATCCCGAATGAATATCGGCCAGATTCTGGAAATCCATCTCTCCTGGGCCTGCCATATGCTGGGCGAAGAAATCCGCGAAGCCATGAAGGACCCGAAGAAATATGAAGAAATGAAGCAGCGTCTCATCGACTGCGGCTATGATTTCGATAAATACGGTATGCCGCAGCCCACCGAATCCGGTATCCACATTGCAACCCCGGTATTCGACGGCTGCCGCGATGAAGACCTGGCAGCCATGCTGAAGGCAGCCAATCTTCCGGCCAATGCCAAGACTGACCTCTATGACGGCCGGACCGGTGAAAAACTGGACAATCAGGTTACCATCGGCTGGAAATACATGCTGAAACTCCATCATCTCGTTGATGACAAGATCCATGCCCGTTCCACCGGCCCGTATTCCCTCGTTACCCAGCAGCCTCTGGGCGGCAAGGCACAGTTCGGCGGACAGCGCTTCGGCGAAATGGAAGTCTGGGCACTGGAAGCCTATGGCGCAGCCTACACCCTGCAGGAAATCCTGACCGTGAAGTCCGATGACGTCATCGGTCGTGTAAAGGCTTATGAAAAGATTGTGAAGGGTGAAAATATCCCGAGCCCGGGCGTACCGGAATCCTTCAAAGTACTGATGAAGGAACTCCAGTCTATCGGTCTCGACGTCCGCATCCTTAATGAAAACGGGGACGAAGTGGTCCTCCGTGAATTGGATGAAAGCGATCTGGAACAGGGTTACGGCGGCGGAAATGGCTGGCGTCGTGATGAAAACCGCGAACTGACAGAAGAAGAAAAAGAAGCCAGAGATAAAGCCTGGGACGAAGTGGAACAGGCTGAGGCAGAAAAGAAAAAAGCCATGGACGAAATGATTAAGGACATGGAAGGCGCTTCTGCAGTGGACGCTTCCCGAAATGCCATGGAAACTTCCATGAATGGCGGAGAAGAAGCAGGCGGCGATGATGTTGCTTCCTTCAATGATACTCTTGAAGCAGAAGCCAATGCTCCGTCAGATGAAGAAGCAGGCTTTGCAGAAGAAGATTTGAACGAAGAAATGAGCCATTACGACGGCTCTGACGAATAACCGGAAAGGAGATCAGCACAAGTGTTAGATGTAAACGAATTTGATTCCATGAAAATCGGCATCGCCTCTCCGGAAAAGATCCTTGAATGGTCTCATGGCGAAGTCACAAAGCCGGAAACAATCAACTACAGAACCCTGAAGGCAGAAACTGACGGCCTTTTCTGTGAAAAGATTTTCGGACCGACAAAAGACTGGGAATGCAAATGCGGCAAATATAAGAAGATGCGCTACAGAGGCACCGTCTGCGACAAATGCGGCGTCGAAGTCACTTCTTCCAAAGTACGCCGTGAACGGATGGGCCACATCCAGCTGGCCTGCCCGGTTTCCCATATCTGGTATTTCAAGGGCACCCCGTCCCGGATCGGCCTGATTCTTGAAATTTCCCCAAGACAGCTTGAAAGAGTCCTTTATTTCGCAGCCTATATCGTTCTTGACCCGGGCGAAACCAACCTCTCCAAGAAACAGGTCCTGAATGAACAGGAATACCAGGAAGCCGTAGCCAACTTCGGCAAAGGTTCCTTCAAAGCGCAGATGGGGGCAGAAGCCATCCAGAAGCTCTTGAAAGAACTGGACCTGAAAGAACTGGAAGCGGCCCTGAAGAAAGAAATTGAAGAAGGCAGCGGACAGCGCAAAGTGAAATGCATCCGCCGTCTGGAAGAAGTGGAAGCATTCCTTCATTCCGGAAATAAACCGGAATGGATGATCCTCACCGTCCTGCCGGTCATTCCACCGGATCTCCGCCCCATGGTCCAGCTCGATGGCGGTCGTTTTGCGACCTCCGATCTGAACGATCTCTATCGCCGCGTTATCAACAGAAATAACCGTCTGAAAAGACTGATGGAACTGGGCGCTCCGGAAATCATCATCCGGAACGAAAAACGTATGCTGCAGGAAGCAGTAGACGCACTGATTGATAACGGCCGCCGGGGTCGTGCCGTATCCGGCCCGGGGAACAGACCACTGAAATCCCTTTCCGATATGCTGAAAGGCAAACAGGGCCGTTTCCGTCAGAACCTGCTTGGCAAACGTGTCGACTACTCCGGCCGTTCCGTAATCGTCGTGGGTCCTGAACTGAAAATGTACCAGTGCGGCCTGCCGAAGGAAATGGCCATCGAACTCTTCAAGCCCTTCATTATGCATGAGCTCATCAAGAGAGGCGTAGCCAACAACCTGAAAGCTGCCCGTAAGAAAGTAGATAAACTGGCTCCCGAAGTCTGGGATGTACTGGGCGATGTGATCAAAGAACATCCGGTACTCCTGAACCGTGCGCCTACCCTGCACAGACTGGGCATACAGGCCTTCGAACCCATCCTCTGGGAAGGCCGTGCCATCAAGCTGCACCCCCTGGTATGCCCGGGCTACAACGCAGACTTCGATGGGGACCAGATGGCCTGCCATCTGCCGCTTTCCGTGGAAGCGCAGGCAGAAGCAAGAACCCTCATGCTTTCCATCAATAACATCCTTTCCACAAAGGATGGCAAGCCGGTCGCTATTCCTTCCCAGGATATGATCCTCGGCTCCTACTACCTCACCATCGTGGAAACGAAGAACGATGCCAAAGTTGACTTTACCGATGAAGAAAAGAAAGCCAATCCGAAAGCAAAATTCGATCCCATGAAGGAATGGAAAAAGGCAGAAGATGAAATGGATACTTCCCGTCTTCATGCTTATACCGGCTATAATGAAGTGATGCTGGCCTATGCTCTCCATGAGATCAGGGTCCATGATTTCATCAAAGTAAGGATCCCGAAAGAAGACCGTCCGGACGGATTCAATGAAGATGACAAAGACCTCGTCATCACCACCCCGGGCCGCCTGATTTTTAACTATGCCATCCCCAGAGAACTCCGCTTCTTCTACAAACGTCATGAAAAGAGAGTCGGGGAAGACGGAAACACTTATGAAGTCGTCAATAATGGCCTTGGCATCACCATCGGCAAAAAACAGATGGGCAAGCTCGTCAATGACTGCTTCAAGAAACTGGGCTTCAAAGCTACCGGCGACCTTCTTGACTCCGTCAAAGCCCTGGGCTTCCATTATGCTCTTGTTTCCGGTATTTCCATCGGCATTTATGATGTCGCAGTACCACCGGAAAAGGATAAACTCCTTGCTGAAGGCGACAGACAGGTCGAACAGATTAAGAAATTCTACAGACGCGGCCTCATGACCGATGACGAAAGATACAGAAGAGTCGTTGAAGTATGGTCCAAAAAGACCGATGAAGTCGGCGCAGCCATGAAGAGCTCCATGGTGAAATTCAACCCGCTGACCATGATGGCCCAGTCCGGCGCCCGTGGTAATGATAACCAGATTCGCCAGCTGGCAGGCATGCGCGGCCTGATTGCCGATACCTCCGGTAAGACCGTAGAACTGCCGGTTAAGGCAAACTTCCGTGAAGGCCTGACCGTCCTCGATTACTTTACCTCCTCCCACGGTGCCCGCAAAGGTCTGGCCGATACCGCACTTCGTACGGCAGACTCCGGTTACCTGACCCGTCGTCTTGTCGATGTTTCCCAGGATGTCATTGTCCGTGAAGAAGACTGTGACGTACAGGTCCTGAATTTCGACCGGGAACAGAGCATCATCGCTTCCCAGCCGGAAGTGAGAAGACGGATTTTCGGACTGAAACCGAGACTCCTTGGCGCTGTTCTTGATGAAGATGTCATTGACAGAAGAAATGGAAATATCCTGCTCGTCAAGGGCAAGACCCTGGATGCTGACGATGTGACCCTGCTCAATCATCATCTCGTGGAATCCATTTCCGTTATCATTCCGTCTGCTGAAAGCAGCGAAGAAGATGAAAAACCGCAGACCTTCGACCTTGGCACCAGTGATGCCGTGAAAGAATACAATCGGGCCATGCGCCATCATCTGACCGTTCATTTCGCAGGAAAGAAACTGGAAAATGATGCACTGGACCGTGAAGGCCATGTCATTCTCCCGGCAGGCACAGTTATCGATGAATCTGCTGCTGAAACGATCCTCTCCAACGATATCCCGGTCATCCATGTCCGCATGGATGAAATGGAAGGCGTGGAAGTGTCGAAAATCGTGGAAAGCGGCCAGCTCATTGAATCCCTGGCAGACCGCATCGCCGGACGCTGCCCGCTGGAAGATGTAGTGAACCCGGATACCGGTGAAGTCATTGCGAAGAAGAATGAAGAAATCACCGATGACCAGGCAGAAGAAATCGAAAAGCATTACGATACGATGAAAGTCCGCTCCATCCTGACCTGCCATTCCTCTCACGGTGTCTGCGCTAAATGCTATGGCAGAAACCTGGCCACCGGCCGTCATGTGGAAATCGGCGAAGCAGTCGGCATCATTGCTGCCCAGTCCATCGGTGAACCTGGTACCCAGCTGACCATGCGTACCTTCCATACCGGCGGCGTAGCATCGGCAGAAGATATTACCCAGGGTCTTCCGCGTGTCGAAGAATTGTTCGAAGCGCGCAAGCCAAAGGGCAATGCCATTATTTCCAGAATTGCCGGCACCGTTTCCATCACGACTGCAGAAGACAATCCGAATGTCAAGATCATCACCATTACCAATGATGAGGATACAGAAAGCGAAAAGATTCCGGTAGCCAAGAAGATTTCCGTCACCGACGGACAGCATATCGAAGCGGGGGTCCGTCTCTTCGAAGGCAGTATCAATCCCCACGATATTCTGGCAGTTCTCGGCGTACAGGCTACCCAGAACTATATCGTAAAAGAAGTCCAGAAAGTTTACCGCAGCCAGGGCGTTGAAATCAATGATAAACACATTGAAATCATCGTTCACCAGATGCTCCGTAAGATCAAGATTATCGAACCGGGAGATTCCGGCTGGCTCCCCGGCGAAACTGTGGATATCGTCGCATTCCGCGCAACCAATGAACGGCTTGAAGACGAAGGCAGAAAGAAAGCCATCGGCGAAAACCTGCTCCTCGGCACGACCAAAGCAGCCCTCGCCACCGATTCCTTCCTCTCTGCAGCATCCTTCCAGGAAACCACCCGCGTTCTTACCGAAGCTGCCATCAAAGGCAAGGAAGATCCGCTCCTGGGCCTGAAAGAAAACGTCATTATCGGCAAACTCATTCCTGCCGGCACAGGCATGAGCCGTTACCGCAAGCTTGACGTGATTCATAACGAAGAACCCGCTGCAGCTCCTAAAGAAGAAGCTGAATAAGGAAATAAAAAAACATCGGACCCCGGGCCCGATGTTTTTTTGTGCTTTCGGAAAGCCTTTTCCAGGATTGAAGAGAATTTTCGGGAGAGAAATTTTTAGCGGGATGGCATTGGATTCAGAAGTGAAATATCATGAATCCACCCTGCAGCAGGCCTATGTGGCTGTGGCATCCGGAAAAACGGAATCCTGGAGCCGGGGATTCAAATGAAAACACCCCTTGAGAATTTCATGAAACTTCAATACAATAAAAGAAATACCATTTGATTTTGAGAAGGAGTTCCTATGTTTCATGGATTGAGAAATGTGGGCCTGGCTCTGGCAATCGCTCTGGGCGGATTGTTACCGGCAGGGGCAGAAGACCTTACGATCGAAGGCCTGGGGACTATCCCTTTCGGACGCGAAATCACTGTCACCGACGGGGGTCATACGGCCATCAATAAATTCTTTATCGAAGGATCTCATCAGAAAGGCTACGGCAAATCTTCCGGCGCTGCCGTGTGGGCCATCCTCACGGTGCCGCCGGGCATGAATCTTCATCCCGAAAAGCCGCCCTATCCCTATGATTCCCTTCATATTTACCAGCTGAAGAAATCAAAGGTTTCCGGCCTCTATACGGCATCGGTCTTCGTGATCAGAGGGACGGAAGAAGATTTCTTCCACGAAGGAAGGAAAAGGGACGCCGCTTTCTGGAAGAACGCTTTCCGCGAGGACGCGGAGCGGCCCACCTCTCTCTTTGGCCTCCCGAAGATCCAGCTTTCCGAATTCCAGGGTTTCGTCGATCATGTGATGGAGGAAAAAGGAGGAAAAGGCCATGTGCGGATTCAGAGCTTTGCTCCCTGGCGTGCCTTTAAGGGAGATGACGGGACCTATCACTGGGCCCAGGAGGTACGGGTGGTCATGACGAATGAAAAAGGCCTCTCCTTCCCCATGTGGATTTATTCTGCTTTATTTAAAGAAGGGGATACCTATTTCCTTATTCTCACCACCGGCAGTCATGCTACGGCAGAGGAATTGGAAAACACCCTGCTTTATGGGTATTACAGTCTGAAAAGGAGTGACCGCAGATGAAGAAAATCGCATCCCTCCTTCTGGCTCTTTCCCTTCTGGCGGGAGGGCCCGCCGCAGCTTATGACATACAGGTCCTGGCAGATCAGAATCTGCCGGAACGGTTTACTTACAAAGATATACCGGGCACGGAAAAACTTCCTTTCGCGGGGATGGAAGTGCCCTATCACATGGGACAGCTGGCGGTCAACCTGAACAGAGCAAAGAAATTTTCATCCGGCTACATCGTCCGTACCCGTATTCCTGCCCGGTCCACAGAGGCCATGATGGATTTCTTTGTCATGAATCTGGGGCCGGAACAGTGGAAGATATTGTCCAAACTGAACCGTGCTTTCATGGATCCGGAATCGCAGGTCCGGAAGGATATGGAAAAAACCATGCTGGGCCTTGCCGTGAATGCCATGGGGCCCCTGGCAGAGAAAAATGTAAAAGTGGAAATATCCGGGGAAGAACCGCTCCGGCGGCTTGCAGCCAATGAAGCCTATGTCCTGACCGCCGGCGCCCGGGTCATTTATGACGAGGAAGGGCTCATCCTGCCGATGTACACGAGAGCGTACCTGTTCCCGAGCTCTGACAGGAAATATCTGGAAATCCTCATGCTCTTTACTCCCGATGAAGGCAAAGGACCCCTTGTCTATGCCATTGATGACCTGGCCAAGTCGGCAGCCAAAGAAGAACTGCTGGGGCCGGAGGCCTATAAAGACCTGGGAGAAATCCTGGGCAGCGAGAAAAGAAAGACTGTGAGCAGTCAGTGACTGGTTGTCAGCAGCTGGTGATGAGCGGAAAAGATTCCGGTGGTTCGGTGAGTCGAGCCGCCGGTTTTTTGTTGAATTTTTATAAATTCCTTTTAAATGTGACAGATGATGTCACAGGTCGATGATAGACTGAAACCGTAAGAGGCAAAGGAGGGATGAAAAGGACAGGAATCTATGGTTTTTAAAGGAAGGGGACCTATGAAGAAAATCACATTCATTATTTCCGTTATGGCACTCTTTATTTCCATCATCAACCTGTACAACGGGCTTACGGGCCTGGGAGGAGGGCTCCGGCGCCGGGCAGCGGCCGGGGAAAAGTGAGCGGCACTTAAGGCAAAGGAGGACTATGATTATAGACGAGGTCATGACGATCGTAGAAGCGGCCATGCGCTGGCACGTCTCTCCAAATACCCTGAAATCTGCCTGCCGGGGGCAGAAAGGGTATCCGCCAAGATTCTCCAGGGAAGAATGCCGCCAGTCCGGCAGGGTCTGGCTCCTTACCAGGGCGGGCATGGAAAGACTGTACGGAAAAGAAACGGGGAAATAAGTGGAAAGGGGAATACAATAATTACACAACAAGTAGAAATGCCGGAAATTAAAAAGTGATCCGTTCTCAGTTCATAGTGATCAGTGAAGGAGGCCCGCATCCAATTGGATGCGGGCTGTTTTTATGCACAGTTCTCATAGAAAATGTTTAAATTTTAATATAAAAAGGCCGCCTCTCCTATAAAAAAGGCGGCCACCATAACTGCGAACTGATCACTATTTTCCCTAAAGTGCTTCAATCATGATTTTTATTTTGTACCCCTTTTTTATGGAAATTTTCACCCAAACTGCAAAAATTGGGCGCTGTAGAACTGCCATGTGATAAAAATGGGCATTTTTATCACATGGCAGATTCTCGAAACCTCGCTTCAATTCTTTAAGATTTCAACGAATCCAATGCTAACGGCTAATGGCTAACGGCTAACTGCTAAACGCTTCCCTGGGTATATAAGACCATAAGAAAACCTGAATGTTGAATGACTTTTGTTTCGGGAATCTCGGGATTAGTTTCGGGAATCCCGGGAATCTCGGGGCGGTGCGGCGCAACAGTAAAAAGGCGCTGCAAAACCTTTATGTAACCATGATTCCATAAATCCCTTATCTTAGTGAACGATCAGGGAATCAGCTCCCTGAAGCATAATCAAATATAAAACTTGGGGCTGTACAATAATTACA
>DKQZ01000030.1 GCA_002471975.1 Dialister sp. UBA7295
CCCGAAATCTCGTTAAAGTCTCTTCCGGGGCGTGCCGAGGTGAGGCTAAGGCCCGAAAACCATAACTGTCTCAGGTCATAGTATTTGCCAGATGACTCATATATTGCCCCATATAAAAAATTGGCTGCATCAGCAGCCAATCCTTCCCGCATCCCGCACCCCGCATCCCGCATCCCGAAATCTCGATAAAGACTCTTCAGCGGCATGCCGAGGTGAGGCTAATTCCCGAATACCGTATGTGACTCTATCCCCAAAGCACAAGCCTGACCCAAATTATTTCCCCACACAGAACCTTTCAAAGATCCGGTTGATGAGTTCGTTATCCACCGTATCTCCCGTGATTTCTCCCATATCGTTCCAGGCTTCGGTGAGGTCTACGGTAATGCAGTCGGCAGGCATACCGGTTTCGAGGGATTCCGATGCCCGGCGGACGGCTTCGAGGGCTTTTTTCACCTGGTTCACATGGCGCAGGTTCGTGAGGAAAAGCTGCCTCCCCGCATCCCGGTCCTGATGTTCCGTGAGTTTCCGGAGTTCTTCTTCCAGTTCTTCCACGCCGCTTCCATAGCGGGCGGAGACAGAGACGATGGGAATATTTCCTGCGATTTTTTCTATTTCCTCTTCTTCCACCTGAGGAGGAAGATCGTATTTATTGAGGATCACCATGGCCCTGCGGCCCTTCAGTTCTTCCAGAATCTGCCGGTCTTCCAGGGTAAGGGGCTGAGACCCGTCGATGACGGCCAGGATGAAATCGGCCTGTTCCATGGATTTCCAGGCTCTTTCGATGCCGATTTTTTCCACTTTGTTATTCGTTTCCCGAAGGCCTGCCGTATCCATGAGCACCAGGGGCACCCCGCCGATTTTGATGGATTCTTCTATGGTGTCCCTCGTAGTCCCGGGAATGTCGGTGACAATGGCCCGGTCTTCCTGAAGAAGGGCATTGAGAAGGCTCGATTTTCCCGCATTCGGCCGGCCCACAATGGCCGTGCGAAGGCCTTCCTTGATGATTCGTCCTTCCTCGGAGCGCTGAAGGAGATTGTAGAGCGATTCTTCGATGGTGGAAATACCTTCCCGTATTTCCTCATTGGTGAGATCTTCCAGATCTTCTTCGGGATAGTCAATGGTCACTTCCAGCTTCGTGATGAGATCGGAAAGCTTTGCCCGGCATTCTTTCACAAACCGGGATAAAGCCCCCTGAAGATGGCTTTCCGCCTGGGTGAGGGCTGCCGATCCCCTGGCTTCGATAATATCCATCACTGCTTCCGCCTGGGTCAAATCAAGACGGCCGTTCAGGAAAGCCCGTTTCGTGAATTCCCCTCGGCTCGCCAGGACAGCTCCATTTTCCAGAATCAGTTCCAGCGTCTCCCGGAGAGCTTCCGTGGAGCCATGAATCTGTATTTCCACCACATCTTCCCCGGTGTAGGAATGGGGCGCTTTCATATAGACCGCCAGGCCTTCATCGATCCGCTTCCCCTCTTTTTCCACATGGCCGAAATACATATGGTAAGGCTCCGCCTCTTTGAAGGATTGCAGTTTCTTCGTATGAAATACCCGGTCCGCCACGTCGGATGCTTCCTCCCCGCTGATCCGGATAATGCCAATGCCCCCTTCTCCGGGACTCGTGGCAATGGCAGCAATCGTCGTTTCTTCGTACATAAGGACTCCTTATTATGATTAAATTGAAATTTCTTTATATAAGTATTGTAGCAGAAATAAAATATTTAAGCTACAATGGCGGCGAATTGAAAGGGGAGCAGGAAGGAGCCGTTAGTCGTTAGTATTCACAGAAGATTTTAAGACAATTCGTACGAAATACAGCCCATTGAAGTCCATCGTCTCCCGTGTCATCTGAGAACTGTCTCCATAAAAAAGGAACGGCCACCAGGCCGCCTTCCCGAAATCCGAAATCCCAAATCCGCAATCCGTTTTTCCCCGCCCGAGCAAAATCCCCATCAAAAAGCGTGCCGCATCAGCGGCACACCTCCCCGCATCCCGAACCCCGCACCCCGAAATCTCGTTAAAGTCTCCTCCGGGGCATGCCGAGGTGAGGCTAATTCCCGAATACTGTAACTGTCTCAGGCCATGGTAACTGCCAGATGATTTGCTAACATAGTGCAGTTCGGCCCCTCACCGGCTGCGCCGGAGCTCCCCTTTCGAAGGGAGCCTTTCCCATTCTCATGCTTCGCTTTAATGTCACCTGATCATGAACGATACGGGCTTTTTATCCCCGCCTGAGCAAAATTCCCAATAAAAAAGGTGCCGCCTCAGCGGCACACCTTCCCGCATCCCGAACCCCGCACCCCGAAATCTCGGAAATGAACCGAACGGAGCAAGTCCCGAACAGGGCAAAGACCCGAATATCGTAGTTGACTCAGGTCATAGTATTTGACTAATGACACCAATAAATCCCCATCAAAAAAGCGTGCCGCATCAGCGGCCCACCTTCACGAACCCCGCACCCCGCATCCCGCACCCCGAATTCTCGAGAGAGTCTATACTGGGGCGTGCCGTGGTGAGGCTAATTCCCGAATACCGTAACTGTCTCAGCATATGGTAACTGCCGGATGACTCATATAATCCCCATAAAAAAATTGGCTGCATCAGCAGCCAATCCTTCCCGTGCCCCGAATCCCGAACCCCGAATTCTCGAGATAGTCTATACTGGGGCGTGCCGCGGTGAGGCTAACTTCCGAAAACCGCAGCTGACTCAGGTCATAAAACGGAAAATGTTAAACTTATTCTTTGATTCCCCCATGGAGTTTCATTTTTCTTGCTTTGCAGGCCGGGCATTCTCCGTCCCCTCCTCCGCAGCAGTCTCCCCCGCCTAAAGTGACGTGGAAGATGTGTCGGCAGGCCAGGACAAAGAGGACCGCAATGATGGCAAGGACGATATAAGTTCCGATGGACATAGTGCCTCCTTATTTCTTATAAATTAAATCTATTTCAAGCAGTTGGCTGTCAGCCGTTAGAAAGTCAGTCAGAGGGGAATAGGACTCTGACTATTTCCTTTAAAGAGAAAAGGCGGCCCGCCCGGAGCCGCCTTTTCCTGTAGAGGAGTGTTGGTGGCTGGAAATAATCTGCTTCAAGGGAGAATGTGGACGATAACCGTAGAGATTCATTGTCTAGCCACTTGATTTCCTATAACTAACCACTAACGAATTTATTGATCGCTGATCTGACTCAGGCTTCCTGGCCTACTGCGCCGGGCTCTTTCTCCTTTGGTGCGGGACGGAAGATGAAGTAGAGCGCTGCCAGGCAGAGGATGATCGCTATGCCCTGGGCAATTCCGAAAGCGGCATCATAGAGGAGCCAGCTGCCAAGGTTGTAGGCTACGAAAGCCATGCAATAGCCGAGAACAAGCTGGAAACCGATGGCAATGGCTGCCCATCTGCGGTCTCCCATTTCTCTGGCAATGGTTGCGATGGCAACGACGCAGGGCGGGTCGAAGAGGTTCAGGATCATGTAGGAGAAAGCGGCAATTGGAGTGAACATGGTTGCAATTCCGGCCATGATTGCTTCTTCTTCTGCATCATCAGCTACCCCGTTCAGGACTGCCAGGGTACCGATAGCATCTTCTTTTGCCATTTCTGCAGAAATAACGGCTACAGCGCCTTTCCAGTCGCCCAGACCCAGAGGAGCAAAGAACCAGGAAATTGCATGACCAAAGCCGGCCAGCATGGATTCTTCAATGTCTTCTACCATTTCAAGGGAAGTATTGAAAGTGGAGAAGAACCAAATAATGCAGCATACTGCGAAAATAATGGTACCTGCTTTAATGATGAAGCCTCTTGCTCTTTCCCACATATGAATGAGTACGCCTTTGAGGGCCGGTACATGGTAAGCAGGAAGTTCCATGACGAACGGTGCCGGGTCACCGGCAAATACGGAAGTCTTCTTCAGGGCGATACCTGCGAGGACAATGACTGCAATACTGAGGAAATACATAGCCGGAGCCATAAATACGGAATCCGGGAAGAAAGCGGAAGTAATCATGGCAATGATGACTGCCTTTGCAGAGCAGGGGATGAAGGTGCAGAGCATGATGGTCATTCTGCGATCCCGCTGATCTTCAATGGTTCGGGTAGCCATGACGGCAGGAACACCGCAGCCGCTGCCCACAAGAATCGGAATGAAGGATTTGCCGGAAAGGCCGAATTTTCTGAAAATACGGTCCATAATGAAGGCAACGCGGGCCATGTAGCCGGAGTCTTCAAGAACGGAGAGGAAGAAGAAAATGGCAAGAATCTGGGGAACGAAACCAAGGACAGTACCTACGCCGCCGATAATGCCGTCAACCACAAGACTTTCCAGCCATTCCGGAGCTTCGATGGCTTCCAAAAGTCCACCGGCTGCATCGGTAACGATACCGCCGAAGAAATCATCATTCACCCAGTCCGTAATCGGTCCGCCGACGACGGAGCAGGCGATATAGTAAACAGCGGTCATGATGATGAAGAAAATCGGAAGAGCCAGGATTCGGTTCGTTACGATCCGGTCGATCTTGTCGGAAGTGGTCATGGTATGAGCGGCCACTTTTCTCTTCAATACGGAATCGATAATCTTTGCGATATAGCCATAACGCTGGTTGATGATGATGGATTCGGAATCATCGTCCAGTTCATCTTCACAGTCTTTGATATGGCCTTCGAGATGGGTCATGACCTTCGGGTCCAGCTGAAGGGCGCCGGTGGCTTCTTCATCTCTTTCAAATACTTTAATCGCATACCAGCGGCTGAAACGCTCTTCCACCTTCGGTGCAATGGTTTCTTCAATATGGGCAATGGCATGTTCTACAGAACCGGTAAATACGGAGGGGAGCTTCACCTGCCGTTTTGCTTTTGCTGCTTCTAATGCTTTTTCAGCAGCTTCCATGCAGCCTTTTCCCTGAAGGGCAGAGATTTCCACCACTTCACAGCCCAGTTCTTCGCCCATCTTCTTGACGTCGATGGTATCTCCATTTTTCTTCACCAGGTCCATCATATTGACTGCCATAACAACAGGCAGGCCGATTTCAATGAGCTGGGTGGAGAGGTACAGGTTTCTTTCCAGGTTCGTGCCATCGATGATGTTCAGGATGGCATCCGGCTGTTCATTGACCAGGTAATTTCTTGCAACTTTTTCTTCCATGGTATAGGGAGAAAGGGAATAAATCCCCGGCAGGTCCTGGATGATGACGTCTTTATGACCTTTGAGGATCCCGTCTTTCTTTTCTACCGTAACGCCGGGCCAGTTGCCTACATACTGGGAGCTGCCGGTGAGTTCATTAAATAATGTGGTTTTCCCGCAGTTCGGATTGCCTGCGAGAGCGATTCTGATTGACATTGGCTGCTCCTTTCTTATTCCACTTCAATAGCTTCCGCTTCATTCTTTCGAATGGAAAGCTCATAACCGCGAATGGTCAGTTCCAATGGATCTCCCAGCGGAGCTACCTTTCGTACATAAATTTCCACACCCTTGGTGATGCCCATATCCATGACACGGCGGCGAAGCGCCCCTTCTCCATGAATACGCTTCACTTTTGCGGTAGCGCCTACAGGCACTTCCTTCAAAGTCTTCATTCTGAATTCTCCCTTTCTATATCATAGAAATATTAGAAATAAATTTTCTGAGCCATGGACTTATCCAGCGCCACTCTGGAACCTTTCACCTGAACGATGAGGTTGCCGCCCATATGACTCACGATGAGAACCGGAGTATCTACCACGAATCCGAGATCCGCCAGATGCTGCCGGACTTCATCCTTACCGGAAATACGGCGGATAATCACTGTATCCCCTTCCTTTGCAAAAACAAGAGGCATCAATTCTATCACCCCGTTTCCAGTTATTTGATAACAACTCTCGTTATTACGGTTCCATAATAGTCTAAACTAATTCGATTAGTCAATATACCAAAATTATTTTTATTGGTAGTCCATTTTGTTTTTCTAAACGTCACTTATATTTGTTGGAATTAAAAGAATAATTTTATTCCCTTAAATTGAATATTAGTGCAGTTAACTGATTAAAAATAACATTGTGTAAATTTAGAACTGAAAAAGAAACTTTTGGAAATAAAGTGCCTAAAAAGTCAGCCGTTAGCAGCTAACCGTTAGCCGTTAGCAGTTACCGGGGAAGCCGGATCGAAATACCGTCTTTGGCAACTTTGCATTGGGGTTAATGAATAACAGGTGATTAACAGCATTTCGTAAGGGAACTGAATGGGCAACAGCTGCACATTGGGGAATGGTTAATGAAATCAATCAAAGCCCGCACGATTTCTCCAAGCGTCCCCTTGAGGGGAAGCTCCCGCGCAGCGGGTGAAGGGGTGTACTAACGGCCCCGGCAATATGTGGAACAATAACTCGAAGTTGAAAATAAAGCATGTCATGCCAATTGAGAGCCGAAGGCCATATCAAAAACTGCGCCCGAAGGGCGCCACCTTCCCGACAGCCCCGACATCCCCGAAATTATTCCCGATAATCCCCGATTCAAAAGTCCTTTCCCCTTAAAGCTTCATTCCATAGTTCATGCTATTTCCACATATAAAACTCTGCGCCCGAAGGGCGCCACCTTCCCTAATCCCCAATCCCCAATTCCTAATTCCTCCTGCACTACTCTAAGCCCGCACAATCCCGACAATCCCGACATCCCCGATCCAAAAGTGTTTCATCATATAGCTGATTTCCTCTCTCTTGACTCTATTCCCCATCCCCTATATGATGAATGGAAAGGAGGTGCCAAACGAATGAAACGCTGGATCATGCACGTGGACATGGATGCTTTCTTCGCATCCGTAGAGCAGCGGGACAATCCCGAGCTGAAAGGGACTCCCGTCATCGTGGGAGGCCTTTCGAAACGGGGTGTCGTGGCTACGGCTTCTTATGAAGCCCGGAAATTCGGCGTTCATTCGGCCATGCCTGTTTCCAGGGCCCGGGAGCTCTGTCCCCGGGGAAATTTCGTGGTGCCCCGCTTTGATGCCTATAAGGAAGCGTCCGATGAAATCCATGAAATCATGCTGCACTATGCGGATGCCTATGAACCCATTTCTCTGGATGAAGCCTTTCTGGATATTTCCGGCATGGGAAGTCACTATCCCACTTTGGGCGCCATCGGAAGGGCCATCAAGAAAGAAATCAGAGACAAGACGAAACTCGTAGCCTCCGTGGGCATCGCCCCCAATAAATTCCTGGCGAAAATGGCAAGCGACATGGATAAGCCTGACGGCCTGTGCATTATTCCCTACGGGAAAGAGAAAGGAATCCTCCGGCCCCTGCCCGTGCGCCGCCTCTGGGGCGTGGGAAAAGTGACGGAGGAAAAGCTGATTCATGCCGGGTTTACCCTCATAGGGGATATCCAGGACGCACCGGAAAGCGCCCTCACCACCCTTCTGGGGACGAATCAGGGCATCCTTCTCAAACGTCTTTCCTATGGTCTCGATGACCGGCCGGTGGAAGGAGACCGGACCATCAAATCCATCGGCGATGAATCGACCTATGAAAAAGATCTGACCGACCTTTCGGAAATCGAACGGCAGATTGCCATGCACAGTGATATCGTGGCCCAGCGGCTCCGAAAACATGACCTTACGGCCAGGACCATCACTTTGAAAATCCGTTTTGCTTCCTTCAAGACCATCACCCGCTCCCGGTCTCTCGATGACGGGACGAGCCTCCAGGAAGAAATCTGTGAAAACGCCCTTCTCCTTCTCCAAAAAGTTCCCATTCATGAAGGAGTCCGCCTCATCGGCGTCACGGCCTCCAACCTGGGACCCCCTATTTCCATGGGTTCCCTCTTCGATGACCATAAAGAAAAGAGAAACCGCGCCGCCCGGGCCATGGATGAAATCCAGGAGAAATTCGGGAAGAAAGCACTGCGGAAGGGGTTCTGGGTGGAGTCAGAGGATAAAACATAAAACTCATACCTCCCGATTAACTTTTGAATCGGGGTTCTCGGGAATATCGGGAATGATTTCGGGAATGTCGGGAAGGTGGCCGCCAAAGTCATTGGGCGGCCATTTTTATATTGGAAAAATCAAAAGCAATCCAATTGATTGGAAAACCGGAAGCGATAACCCACGAATACTTAAAAGCCGCTCACTTTTATGCCGCAAATCTCTCCTGCCCTTCCGGCAGGCCACACGAATACCTCAAAGCCCCCTGCCCAAATGCCTCTATTGAAAAAGTCTCAACCCGCAGGCTATACCGTGATATAATGGATACACAATAAAAAACAAAGCGAGGTGCTGACTCATGGTTAATGAAGAACGGATGAAGAAGACTTTCACCGATCTGGTCAAAATTTACGCTCCCAGCAAGGGAGAGCGGGACGTGGCGGAATACCTGAAGAAGGAACTCAAGAAGCTGGGCGCCGCCAAAGTCATTGAAGACAATAACGGTTCCGTCAATGGAGGAAATACGGGAAATATCATTGCCAAATTCAACGGCAATGCGCCGGGACTTCCTTCCATCGCCTTTACGGCCCATATGGACTGCGTGGAAAACTGCAAAGGCATCGAACCGGTACTGGAAGACGGCGTTTTCCGCTCCAAAGGGGATACCATCCTTGGCGGTGACGACAAAGCCGGTGTAACGGCCATTCTTGAAGGCCTCCATCTCATGAAGGAAATGTACATTCCTCATGGGAAAATCACCGTCATTTTCACGGTACAGGAAGAAATCGGCCTCTACGGCTCCAAGTATATTGAAGAAAAATATATCAATGATATCGACTTCGGCTATACCCTGGATGCCGACGGCCCGGCGGGGTCCCTCTTCAATGCGGGCCCTTCGGAATATCTGATCGACGTCACCTGCAAAGGGGTCGCCGCCCACGCAGGAATCTGCCCTGAAAAAGGGACCAGCGCCATCCGCATGGCAGCCCTTGGGATCGCAGCCTGTCCCCAGGGACGGATTGATTTCGAAACCACCTGCAACCTGGGTACCATAGAAGGCGGTACGGCCACCAATATCGTCCCCGATTACTGCGTCGTTCATGGCGAAGCCAGAAGCCGGAATGAAGAAAAACTGGAAAAAGTAGTTTCCGAAATGGAAGAAGCCTTCAGAAAAGCGGCTGAAGCATTCCCGGAAGGAACCCTGGAATTCCATAAAGAAAAAGCCTATGATGCCTTCAACGTGAAGGAAACAGACCCCTGCCTCCGTCTCTTCAAAGGCGCCTGCGATGCGGCCGGATTCAAAATGTCCGTCGAAGCCTCGGGCGGCGGAAGCGATGCCAACTGGTTCGGTACCAAAGGCTTCCCCGCCGTCCTGGCCGGTGTGGGAATGAAAGACTTCCATACAAACAAAGAAAACCTCGCCCTCAAAGACCTCTTCGAAGCAGGTGAACTGGTCTACAGAATCATCGAAGCCGAAAGCCATTTCGGGCATTGATTTGCTCAAGGGTAAACGGCTGGAAATTCATGCATGTGGAAATACTTAAGTTGAAAGTGATCAGTTAGCAGTTCTCAGTGAACAGTCCATGTGGCCGCGCCTCAAATGAGAAGCGCGGCCTTTTTTGATGGGAACAGCTGATGGGTAATGGGTAATCGTCCGATGACTGTAAATCCATTCCGTCACTAAAGCTGTACATTGTGGTTAATAATTTACTGGATGTATGACTTTTCGTTCATTCAGACCGAGAAGCTGTACATTGTGGTTAATAGGTTACAGGTGCAATTGCCGTAATCCCATTCCGTCGTTGAAACTGTGCATTGGGGTTAATGGGTTACAGGTGCAATAGCTGTAATCCCGTTCCGTCCTTGATACTGTACATCGGGGTTAATGGTTAATGAGGTCAATCGCAGCCCGCACTCTCCCCAAGCGTCCCCTTGAGGGGAAGCTCCCGCGAAGCGGGTGAAGGGGTGTACTACCGGAACCAGGCAATATGTGGAACAATAACTCGAAGTTGAAAATAAAGTAAGTCGTGCCAATTGAGAGCCGAAGGCCAATATAAAAATTCGTGCCGCCCCGGCGGCACACCTTCCCGACAGTCCCGATACGTAAGCACTCAACGACTTAATG
>DKQZ01000003.1 GCA_002471975.1 Dialister sp. UBA7295
ATCATTTCCAATGAAAACTGTGTATAAAAATGGCCCGCCATCTCATTTGATGCGGGCCTCCTCCACTGAGAACTATGAACTGAGAACTGATTACTTTATAAAATTCAGTCATTCAATATGTTGTGTAATTATTGTACAGCCCCCACGCATTTCCCGATAGAGTCACATTTTCCGAGTATTTCTCGTCAGTCAGCCTCATATGTGCCGGCTGCCGAACCCTGCTCGTGTACCTTTTCAGCCAATTTCGACTTGTACCTGCTTGACATCCCCTCCGCCCTTTGGGCACCTCCCCGCACTTCGGGGAGGTCGCATTTACCGATATTGCCACATTCCCCAGGCGCCTTTCGTCAATCAGCTTTATCCGTGCCATGCTGCTTATGAGGCTGATACCATACCATTCACATCGGAATTGACATAAACGGTACGCGAAAAGGCTCCCCTCATAGCCTCCCCGAAGTTCTGCTCTCAAACGCCATACAAAAACTATTTCGATGCTAGCCAATTCCCGCCGCTCCTGCCCGGAATGGTTCCGACTTGTTCGTGCCCCCACCGCTTCGCGGAGCCCCCTTCTCGAGGGGGGCCACCCTCCTTCCAATATAATCATCTGTCCCAAGTACCTTTTATCATTTAGCCTCATTAGTGCCATGTTGCTTTCAGAACTGATACCATACCGTTTCCACTTCTAATACCTCAAAAGTTCCACAGCAAGACTCCCGAGGGTAGTTGGGCTTCGACGCAGTCGGTGAGGGAGCTGATCATCGTACAAGTCGAAAATGACTCAAACATGCCAAATGTCTCTAAAGTCAGCAGCTGCGAATGGGAAAGGCTCCCCTCACAGGCCCCCCGAAGTTCGGGGGGCTGCCCTCAAGGCGACTGGGGGGCTGTACGATCGTACAAGTCGAAATTGAGCTTAAAGGCAAAATCATCCCGGGGAGCTCCGGCGCAGCCGGTGAGGGGGAACTGCACTTTCAGCAGTAAATTCGGAGATCAAACATGCCCGCCAAAGGCCAAATCAAAACTTGCGCCCGCAGGGCGCCACCTTCCCGACATTCCCGATACTCCCGAGATGCCCGATGATTCCCGATTCAAAAGTCTTCAAAGCTTGAGGTTTTTCCATATAAAACGGCGGGCTTCCTGATCCTGATGCCCGCCACCTTCCCGCAATCCGCAATCCGAAATCCCCAATCCGATTTTTCCATCAAAAAAGCACTCCATCCTGATCGACAGAGTGCTATTTCTTAATTACAGGTCCAAATTGGTTACTTCCTTCGCATGTTCTTCGATGAATTGTCTTCTCGGTTCTACTTTATCTCCCATGAGGACGTTGAAGAGATGGTCGGCTTCGATGGCATCGGTTAATTCGACTTTGAGCATGACCCGCTGCTCCGGATTCATGGTGGTATCCCAGAGCTGTTCGGGGTCCATTTCGCCAAGGCCTTTATAACGCTGAATGACGCAGCCGTCTCTTCCTATTTCTTCCAGTACCCGGTTCTGTTCATCATCGTCGTAGGTGTAGTATTTCTGCCGTCCTTTACGGATCTGGTAGAGCGGCGGCTGGGCGATATAGACGTGGCCTTCGGTGATGAGGGGTTTCATGTAACGATAGAAGAAAGTGAGGAGAAGGGTCCGGATATGGGCTCCGTCCACATCGGCATCGGTCATGATGATGATTTTATAGTAGCGGAGTTTGGTGATATCGAAATCTTCGCCTACCCCCGTGCCAAAGGCGGTAATCATGGTGCGGATGGCATCGGAATTAAGAACGCGGTCAAGCCGCGCTTTTTCCACGTTCAGGATTTTGCCGCGAAGAGGCAGGATGGCCTGGTAACGACGGTCACGGCCCGATTTTGCCGATCCACCGGCGGAGTCCCCTTCGACGATGTAGATTTCCGTAAATTTCGGATCTCTTTCGGTGCAGTCGGCCAGTTTCCCCGGAAGGCTGGATACTTCGAGGGCATTCTTTCTACGGGTGAGTTCGCGGGCCCGGCGGGCTGCTTCTCTGGCCCGGCTGGCGGTAATGCCTTTTTCAACGACGGCCCTGGCTTCTACGGGATGTTCTTCCATATAGGTATGGAGGCCTTCGGAAACGATATTGTCCACGATGCCTTTGACTTCCAGATTGCCCAGCTTCGTCTTTGTCTGGCCTTCGAACTGGGGATTCGGCACTTTGACGGAAATGACGCAGGTGAGCCCTTCACGGACGTCATCGCCGGAAAGGTTTTCATCATTCTGTTTCAGGATGCCGCTCTTTCTGCCGTAATCATTGATGACACGGGTCAGGGCCGTGCGGAATCCGGCCAGATGCATGCCGCCTTCCACCGTATTGATATCGTTGACGAAGGTATACATGTTTTCACTGTACCCCGTCTGGTACTGCATGGCAATATCCACGATGACCTTGTCTTTTTCACCTTCAAAGGAAATCACGGAAGGATCGACGAGATCTTTCCCTTCATTCAGGTATTTCACGAATTCCACGATGCCGCCGGCATAATGGAAAATATCCTGATGTTTGCCGCCGTCTCTCGTATCGTTCAAGGTAATGGTGAGGCCCTTATTCAGGAAAGCCAGTTCACGCATGCGGATCTTGAGGGTTTCATAGTCAAAATCGATGCCTTCTTTGAAAATCTTGATATCCGGCTTGAAAGTGACGGAGGTCCCTGTCTCATCGGTCTTGCCATAGGTCCGCATGGATTCAGTCACTTCGCCCCGGGAGAGCTTCATTTCATGATAATGGCCTTCGCGTCTGACATTCACCACCATCCATTCGGAAAGGGCATTGACTACGGAAATACCGACGCCATGAAGGCCGCCGGAAATAGGATAGCCATCGCCCCCGAATTTCCCGCCTGCATGGAGCACGGTCAAAACGACTTCCATAGCCGGTTTTCCCGTTTCATGCATACCGGTAGGAATGCCTCGGCCATTATCGGTGACCGTGCAGCTCCCGTCATCATTCAAAGTCACTTCGATATGAGTGCAGTAGCCTGCCAATGCTTCATCGATACTGTTATCCACCACTTCATATACCAGATGATGAAGTCCCCTGGCAGAGGTGGAACCGATGTACATGCCCGGGCGGAGACGGACCGCTTCCAGCCCTTCCAGCACCCTTATATCTTTGGCGCCGTAATCGCTCTTGCCATTTTCCTCTTCATGGCGGGCCTGGATTTCATGGATATCTTCAGCCATTCGTACACTCCTTGAAAAAAAATCAGCGGACTTTCACCGCTGCTTTTACTTTATACATTATATATATAGCTTTTCAGCTACATTATTATATCATATTTTTTCAATTTCCGCACGCTTTTTCGCCCCGTGGGTGGTCAGTAAAAAACTGAAAATATAATATCCGAACTGACTTCGTTATAACCTCAGTTTCGGGAATATCGGGGATGATTTCGGGGATGTCGGGACTGTCGGGAAGGAGCGGCGCAAATTTATGAGCGCCGCAAAGTATTGATTGGGAAATGACGAAACAGGCAAGGGACAAGTGGCTCTTACATAAAGCGGGAAGGCTCTCCCCCCCGGGAACACCGCAAAGCGGTGAGAGGGCAAAATCGATTCGAAGAATCGATATTTCATACTTCCCATTCCATTTGGCTAAGAGCCAAAGGTCAAATATAAACTTGCGCCCGAAGGGCGCCACCTTCCCGATTTTCCCGAAACGATTCCCGATATTCCCGATAATCCCGATTCAAAAGTCTTCAAAGCTTAAGGTTTTCCTATAAAAATAGCGGGCTTCATGATTCTGATGCCCGCCACCTTCCCGCAATCCGCAATCCGAAATCCCCAATCCGTCCTTTCAGCATTTGCCCGACAACCCCGACATTCCCGAGATCCCCGACCATCCCCGATTCAAAAGCCTCTCATCATAAAGTTTCCTTTACGAGTGAAAGTATTCATCCTGCAACCCCACATATGATAGAATAAGAAATATATGAACAAATTTCCAAAGAGGACCCGCTATGAAAAAGCTTTTACTTCTCCTTCTCATCCTGGCCGGCGCCGTTTACTGGGGCATGGACCAGGGAAATGATATATCTAAGGGTGTGGACAAGCCCCGCACACCGAAAGCCGTAGCTGCCAAAGGGAGCGCCCCTTCTCAGGAACAGTCCACCGGAAAAGACGGCATGGTGGAACTCATCAAAGATATTTCCAATACCATTTTCAACGGCGTTTCCAGAGAAGCCACTTCTGCCGGTACCGTGGAGAAAGTCCCGCCGAAGGCCACGGACAAAGAAAAAGATATTTCCAAAAAGATCCCCACCCGCCAGCAGGCAGCGGCCGAAGTGGAGACTCTCCAGCAGAAATGGAACAATGTAGCCCATTTCCAGATGGCCCTCGAGTCCCGGATAGACAGGAAGAAATTCGTCCCCTCTGACCAGATTCCAGACCTCCTCAAAAAGGGAATCGTGGCCACCGAAGACCGGAGATATTATGACCACGGAGCCATCGATCTCATCGGAGTGAGCCGGGCCTTCATCGCCAATGCCCTGGCCGGCCATACCATGGAAGGGGGATCCACCATTGCCCAGCAGACGGTGAAGAATATTTTCCTTTCCAACGAACGCACCATGGCGAGGAAAGTGGAAGAACTGGCTCTCGCCATGCAGCTGGAGAAATATTATTCCAAGGACCAGATTCTGGAAATATACCTGAATACCATCTACTTCGGCCACGGAGCCTACGGAGTGGGACCGGCCAGCCGGACCTATTTCGGTAAAGAGCCGAAAGACCTTGACCTCTCCCAGTGTGCCATGCTCGCCGGCCTCCCTCAGGCTCCCTCAGCTTACGACCCCCTGGACCATCCCCAGGAAGGCGCCAAACGAATGACCATGGTCCTCGCCCTCATGGCCCAGGAAGGATACATCACGCCCGAACAGGCAGCCCAGTCAGCGCTCAACCTGTGGTTGAAATAGCGGTTTTGTACAAATGTAAAAACAGCTCTTCTACGAAGGGCTGTTTTTTGTGGGTCGGATTGCGGATTGGGGATGGCGGATTGTGGGAAGGATACGGTTCCCCTCCGGGAAACCAATTGATTAACGGTCCTTCGGGCTCTGGGCTTTTGCCCTCAATTCAACCGTTGAACGTTTCCTCATCCAATCCATAGAAAGCTGAAATCCATAATTTCAGGGTTCAGATGCTTATGCTATAGTGAAATATAATCGTCAGACAGGAGGTGTGCTTTATGATGTATCCTTATATGACCCTGGCAGATGGAACAGAAATCTGTCATTCCCAGATTGTAGAAAAAGACGGCAAGCAGATTGTTTATGTTCATTTTGAACGGCCTAATGAAAAAGGAGACTTTGACACTGCCCGTTGTGAACTGCCTTCCTGTCAATGGCTTATCAAGAGAGGCTATACGCAGAAAGAGCTGGATTTTTTCATAAAACTGCTGGAAAGCAATGCCCATTTGCTCGATAAATACGCAGCCAGCGGATGGATTCAAATTGCCTGGTTTATTTACAGTCAGCGGATACAAGATTTTCTTCTGGTCCAATGAAAATTTGGAATCCGATTTAAAATCTTTTCCCCGGCAAAATCATGGAAGGGCAGTCCATCCGGCAGCGCGGGGATTCAAAAGTTCAGACTCCCGGGCACCGGAAGATGTTTCACCTGACACCAACTGTCATTTCCAGAGACCGCCGGCCGTGCAGATGGAAATAAGCCCTCCGAATCTTTTGTGAAAGAGCCCTTCCTACGAAAAATTTCTGCAAGTTCCTGCAGAAATTTTTCGTAGGAAGACCTTTACTGATATTTTTTACATGAAATTCCCCTTTTAAGCATCTACTTCCATCTCTATCAGGTTCCCTTCCTTCCTCTGTTTCCCGCATAGAATACCCTGCGTTTGGATCCGGGGATAAAAATCATCATATTTACAACACCACTTTCTGTGTGATGAACTTTATAAGTCATTGAAAACACCGTTTTCTCTCATGTTAAAAATCTCCCGAACGTACTATGTAAAAAGCCTTTTGCAGACCGCACTTTTACATCTCCTTACATCGGGAGATTTTTATTTCCACTTCGAAAATGATCACCAAAACTCCCACCGCCCCAGACTATCGGGGATTATTTTTCCACCAAAAACCGGAAGTGCCATCGCACTCCCGGTCTTTTATTTCTGTATTTACTTTGAGTATACAATCATTCTATCAGGGCTGTATTTTTCCAACCTTATATCCTCTATGAAAAAGAATCATCGATTGTACAATATGATTTTACTGAGTTTTGGAAACCGATCTATCACGAAGCATATAATGACACTGACAGCCAGCATACTGAGCCAGAGTATCATGACTTTTACCGGCATAAGCATATGCAGGGGAGCCAGTTTTCTGGAAATAATCATACAGAGTGGGAAGTGTAACAGGTAAATGCCGAAGGAGTTCCTGCTAAGCCACTCCCATATTTTGGCGAATGGATAATGGTCAACCCTTGAAAAAAGCTCGAATAGGAAAAGCGTGCAAATCACCAGCAAACCATAGTTATACCAGACGTTATATCGGATTCCCTTCCAGTGAGCCGCCATTTGAAAAACAGCGGTCAGAAGAAATGAGAAAGCACAGACAATCCCTAAAGCCGAAGTAGAAAATCGTTTAAGCATCCCTTTCCTGATACACCAGCCCAGGACGAGATACAAACCATAGATGCCGCCAATGAAGCCCAGATCAAGCCTTGCGCCAAAAGGTACGTCTTTTCTTCCCATGATTTGTGCAACCAACGCCAGGACCGGTAAGCCAAAGGCATAAGCAGAAAGCAGCCCCACCGGGAATCGAAGAATTTTGTAATCAAGCCGATGCAATGCTCTGGCTGCAAAAGGAATGCAGATATACAGCCCGATAATCATGGGCATGTACCACATATGTCCCATCCGTACCTGATGGATGAGCAGCACGTCCTCAATAAAGCCAAGCTTTTGAAAAGGTGCGAAATGAGCCAGTGGAAGAAATATATCATATATTACGATCCATACTTCCGTTGTGATGAGCATGCCCAACCAGTTCTTTTTCCAGAACTTCCTGCAGGCCCTTTCATCGAAATTTCGATCAAGGAGCAAATAGCCGGTGAGGAAAAGAAAAACAGGAACACCGAGCCTTCCTGCTGTAAATGCAATCACTGCAAAAGTAGATGAAGCCAGGCTCATGCCATTCAGTCTTGCCGGATTCATCACATATAAATTTTCCGCAGCATGCACGAGCAAAACCATCAAAATGGCAAAAGCTCTGGCTGTATCAAGCCATCCTATACGCTCTGCTCTGCTCTGCTCTGCTCTGCTCTGCTCTGCTCTGCTCTGCTCTGCTCTGCTCTGCTCTGCTCTAAAATCATTGTCTCCCCCCGCCTTATCCTGTCAAGTGTTTTAGGTGAAATTCCCTTATAAATATTTTTATGTTCATTATAGCAAATGTTGATAGAAAGTTGAAATCATCATGCGCACTTGCAGTCAATAGCCGCTTTTTATCTTGACAATGAGTCTCCAGGCTGTTACGCTATAACGATTTAGCGGAGGTCGGTCGAGGGTGGTTTGGCTGAGGGGTCGGGATTTTCTGATGATCAGGAAGGGAAGTTTTATGATTGAATATGTGAATCCCAGCGAATATAAGCCCTACCGCTTACAGTGCCATAATCTGCTTGCCGGTCTTCCAGGGAAGATGAAGGAGCAGGGTATTTCCTGTGTTCTTTCCAATACGGGAAGTATGCGGCAGCATCTGATTACCCGGAGTCTTTCGGAGCCCATGGATTTTGATGTGAATCTGGTCATCACGTATCCGGATATTCTTGTATTGAACCGGATGGTGGGCACCAGGGAATTCAAGAGACGGGTCATGGAGGCTCTCCGGGAGCTGATGGGGGAAGTGCCCGGTTTCTCAAGGATGGAGGATTCTACATCTGTCATCACGGTGTGGGATGAAAAGGAACGGTTCAAGGTGGACCTGGCCATTATTTCCACCAACCGGGCGGGACAGGCTGTCATTCTTCATCACATCCGGAAAGAGGATCCTGAGCCAGATCAGTATCTCTGGCAGATCATGCCTGACTTTTCCCGGGTGGAAAAGAAGAGTCAATCGATTCCATCTGCTCTAAGGGGATATTTCCGGGCTCTTTATCTCAGGAAACAGAATGACTATGAGGTCCGCGAAGGCAGGCGCCGTTCTTCTTATGAAATATACAGGGAAACGGTGAATGAGGTTTATCAGCTGGCGCTGTCGAAAGGTTTACTCGACTTGAACTGAAATTCTAACTCAACTTAACTTAGCAACAAAATTCGCTGCCCTGTTTCATGTGAAGTCTGAAGCTCGGTTTGCGGTGGGCTGGCAACGAGGCCATGCTAAAGTATATCTATCCCGGCCTGGATTTCACGCATCCATCCGGACCGACGCCAAACTCCGCTGCTGTTTATGAGGACGCCACAGGAATTCCCATTTAAATCGGGGGATTGGAGAATCATTCTGCCATTTCGGATGACAGAGAATCGACCCCGAACCATGACTTCAGCTCGGTTTCAAATGAATTTTGCTGTGCCCGCTTCATAAGCGGAAAGCACTGAGGGAAATCAAAAACTGATTTTTCTCAGTGTTTTTTTATTGGGGAAATATACGGGATCAATTGGCCCCTTCGCTGCAGGGATTTGTCCGTTACGGCTCATTTTCGACTTGTATGACGGAACAACCTCTCAGTCACTTCGTGACAGCTCTCCAAGCTTGGAGAGCTGGGGCCCGATAGTATGCTTTTCGTTTTCCTCATACAGGACTTAAATGGGTAGTGCAGGACAGGCATCCATCATCCCATCCGCCTTCGGCACCTTCCCCATCTGGGGAAGGCTGACCGCCGGCCTTTTGCCGTGGGAATTTATTCCTGCCCTTTCACCTGCTTCGCAGGAGTTTCCCCGAGGGGAAGCCTGGCCGTCTGGACTTTGCGTCATTTGTCCCAGGATGGATTCGTCAGTGAGTCTCATTTCCTGAAATGTTTCCAATAAAAAAGGCACCCTGATGATTTCAAGGTGCCCTGTACTGACCACTTTCACTCTCACAAATCCCCGAAGAAGGGGATGAATTCCATGCAGGCTGTAGAGACCAGAGTGACGAGGATGACTGTCATGGCGGAGAGGACTACGCCATACTTGATCTGGGCGGAGGCGGAAAGGCCATAGCCAATCGGTATGGCTCTTGTGGAAATAGGAAGGATGTAGGCGCAGTTGACGGCTGCGATGGTCCCAAGGACGTAAGGAATCGGATTGAGTCCCAGGGACTGGGCAATCCCTGTCACTACGGGGATGGAAATGGAAGCAGAAGCGGTATTACTGGAAATTTCCGACATGAAGCAGGCAAAGATGCAGCCCATGGCCATGACGGCGAGACCGGCAGGAAGATTCATGGATGCGATGATTTTTGATAATTCTTCAATGGCCCCTGTTTCGATGACCAGTTTCCCCAGGGCGAGGCCCGAGGCGAAGAGGAAAATCATACCCCACATGACGTGGGATTCGGCGTATTTCCAGGTGAGCATGGGGTCATTGTGCTCATCTTTCAGGAAGAACATGAGCATACCAAGGAGGAGGAATACGTAGGCCGGTTTCATGGCCGGGAGAAGTCCGGCAAAAAGGGGACGGATGAAGGCGAGGATAGTGGCCAGGACGAAAAGGGTAAGGCCGATTTTTTCCCCTTTCTTCATGGCGCCGAAGCCTCTGTACATTTCCTGGAAATATTCTTTCGTACCCGGAAGGGTTTTCGTCGGACAGGGCAGGAAGAAGAGGTAAATGAGGTTCATCAGGAAAATCAGTCCCAGGATGGGAAGGAAACGGATGACCCAGTCCATGTACATGAATTCATGGCCTGTCAGTTTTTCGATGTAGGATACGGCCACCAGGTTCGCAGAGGAGCCGATAGGCGAACCGAATCCTCCGATGCCGCTCCCCCAGCCGATGGCCAGAAGGATCGGGATAGCCGTCTTGCTCTGGGAAATTTCTCCTTCTCCCACGAAATGAAGCATGGCCACGGCAATGGGACAGAAAATCGCGGCGACCACGACATTGGGCAGGAAGATGGAGAGAACTGTGGATGCCAGGAACCAGACAAAAATCTGGTTTTTCATGGACGTGCCGATGGAGCAGAGGGCACGGACGGAAATCCGTTTGTCCAGGCCCGTGGTGGTCCAGGTAAGGCAGATCAGGTCAGACCCCAGAAGGAGGACAGCGATTTCAGAGAAATACTGGCTGATCACATGGGCTGCCGGAATCAGGTTGAAAAGGGAATTCACCACGATGGGGACGAAAGCGGTGACGTAAATCGATACGGGCCGGAAAATCCACCATACCGCCATCCATATGGCCGTCCCTAAAGCCAGGGCCGCTTTGGTTTCGAAAGTACCGTTCAAAAGCCAGGCGGAAACAACAAAGGTCAATGGACCCAGAATCGTTTGAAATAACTGTTTGTTCATATACTCGCTTCCTTTGAAGGATTTTTGGAAATGGGGCGCTAAGTCCCTTATTGTATTATAGTGCTTTGGAAATACGGTTTATAACTGTTAGAATTTGTAGGGGCTACAGGGTTTTTACTGTAGATGGCTTTCTTGAGAAACAGGTAAAATCACTTTTGTGTCGGGGGGTATCGGGAGTATCGGGAGTATCGGGGCTGTCGGGAAGGTGGCGCCCTGCGGGCGCAAGTTTATATTTTGCCTTCGGCCCTCATCTATGCCAGGTAAAATTTCTTCATCTGTGCAGTTCCCCATTACCCGATGAGGGGGCTCCCCTATCCTCGGGCGCCTCCCCGCTTTCCGAAAGAGTCATCCGGCACGAGAATATTTCATCAATCAGTCCCATTTGTGCCTTGTACGGTTAAACGCCCTTTCCGGCTGAGCCACCTTTCCACCCCGGGAAAGGTGGCGCCCGATAGCAAGCTTACCGATATCCTCATATAAATCGTGTATGGTTAGTGCCGGGGAATTATAAACGCACGGTACTTCCCGGGCATCTCAATCCGGATGCAGCACGGACAAGGCTTTTCCCATTTCTTTATTCCATATCCTTTATAGCTATGGATCGCCACATTGAAAAGCTGTTAATATTTGTTTATACTACAAGTGAATATCTGTATAGCTTCATTCATATGCTTATATAAAACTGATTATCTATCGTGATTCGTGGCTCGTGGTTCGTGATTCGTGAAGGTGGCGCCATAAAATTATATAGGCGCCAAATATTGTTTTCAATTTACCATGATAGGGAATGATTTTGGGAATACAGAGATTTTTATTCCCGCCTGAGCGAATTTCCCTTATATACTCGTGCCGCATCAGCGGCACACCTTCACGGACCACGAATCACGAATCACGAAATCTCGACAGGGTCTCTTCCGGGGCGTGTCCAGGTGAGGCTAATCCACGAAAACCGTATCTGTCTCTGTCCTTATTCCATATAAAAGGAGCCAATTATGAACTTCCTCTCCATGAAATATTTCCTCGCCCTTTCGGAGGAGAAGAATTTTACGAAGGCTGCGGAGAAACTGCATATCACCCAGCAGACTTTGTCCGCCCATATTGCGAATCTGGAGCAGGAGGCGGGGACGAAGCTATTCATCCGTTCCACACCGCTCCGCCTGACGGTGGGAGGGGAAGTCTTCCTCCGGTATGCAAGGATGTTTGCGAGAAATGAGCTGTCTCTCCGCCGGGAGCTGTCCGATGCGTCCGGGGAAAATACGGGGACTCTCCGCATCGGTATCGCTTTCACCCGGGGCGGGGTGCTGCTTCCGGAAGTGATCATGGCCTTTCAGGAGAAATATCCGAAGATTTCCATCGAGCTTCATGAAATGGCCAATGAGCAGATCTGGAGCGCCCTGAAGCGGGACAAGCTGGATATCGCCATGGCAAGGCTCCAGGATGAAATCCCCGGCATCATGCACGAACCCTGGATGGATGAGGAAATCGTACTCTTCGTGAACCGGCAGCTGGCGGAAAAAGTGCTGGGCAGGGAAAATATAGAGACCTATTTCCACCCCGGCCGAAAGGAAAAAGCCCTTCCCGAAGCCTTTGCCGATTTTCCTTTCCTCCTCAACAGTGAAGAAGACATTGCGGGCTCCCTGGCAAGGAAACTTTTCCGGGACGGCGGCATGGAACCCCAGATCGCCGTGGCCTCGGAAAACCTGGCCACCCTGCTCCGGCTCACGGTCTTCGGACAGGGCGCCTATCTCTGTCCCCAGAATCTGGCGGAGCATATCCTGACGGACGAAGAAAAAAAGCAGCTCCTCATGATGCGCTTCGAAGATGGGAAATATACCATGTCCTTCGGCTATCACAAACAGAAAAGGCAGTGGAATATCCTCACCGCATGGATGGAGACGGTGCGGGAAGTCACAAAGAGGTAAATTTGAATTTCCTCATTTGTACCGGTCGTGGTCCGTGACCCGTGGCCCGTGATCCGTGAAGGTGGCGCCCCAGGGGCGCCCTTTTTATATGATCTGAATATGAACAAATTCATGAATATTTGTGTGTAAATGATTGCAGTTTATATCACATGAAGATCACGCTATTTACACTTGAATTACGCAAAATGCTGTGATATATTGGAATTAAGGAAATCTTCAGGAGGTGTTATTATGAGTGTTTTACAGGAAAGAAGTAATCTGACGATCAGTGTGGATCGTCCCACAAGAGAAAGTTTTGCCAAACTTTGTGATGGTCTGGGGCTTTCCGTTTCCTCCTGCGTCATCGCACTGATGCGGCAGGCCGTGAGACAGCAGGGAGTTGCCTTTTCTATGCTTGATGAAAATGGGTTCACTCCATATGAGGCAGCTGAACTCATTAGACGCGCTGCTGATGTGCAAAAAGGCCATGTTGAAAGACATGCGCTGATTGAGGACTGACTATGAGAAATCTGGAATGGCAGTCAGAAGCCTGGAGCGAATATTTGGAATTGCAACAAGTAAACAAAGGAAAGTTAAAAAAGGTCAACAGTCTTATTAAAGATATCATGAGAAATGGATATAATTGTACAGAAGGAAAACCGGAGATGTTGAAAGGGAATCTTTCTGGGTATGCGAGTGTACGCATTGATAAGAAAAACCGGTTGATTTTCAGCGTTTCAGAACATGAAGTCACAATCATTGCCTGTGGTAATCATTACTCTGATCATTAAGTTATCATCAAAATATAACCCGACTCCAGACTGGAGTCGGGTTTTTGATATGAAAATTTTTGAAATCATTGTTTGTCTGAAATACATATGAAAAGCGGCGCTCATGAATTTGCGCCGCACCAAAACTGATAACTGCGAACAGATAACTATCTCCCGGACAGTTTTCGAAATAATTTCTGCTTTGTCATTCTCCTTTATAGGTTCAAGAAATCACCCAAGAAAACACCTAAGTTAATTATTTCATGATATACTCTAAAAAACGAATGCAATGAAAGGAGAGGACGAAATGTACGAACTGCCATTTACCTTGACCAATGAAATGGTCCTCCTCACAGCTTCTATTTCCGAAAAAGCAGGAAAGCTGCCCGCTCTCCATCCATTTGAAGCCCGCCCCCGGCTCCGCAGAGATAACCGAATCCGTTCCATTCATTCTTCTCTTTCCATCGAGGCTAATTCCCTCACCCTTTCCCAGGTCCGTTCCGTCATTGACGGACATGCGGTCATGGGGCAGGAGAAGGAAATACGGGAAGTGCAGAACGCTTACCGGGCCTATGAAGAAATTTCCACTCTTGACCCTTACGAAGAAAAAGAACTCCTCCGCATTCATGGCCTCATGACCGAAGAACTTGTTCCTGAAGCGGGCCGTTACCGTTCGGGTGGAGAAGGAGTCTTTGCAGGGAGCCGTCTTATTTTCATGGCCCCTCCGCCAGGCCTTATACCGGAGCTTATGGGAAATCTTTTCGCATGGATTCGGGAAAAGAAAAATGAAATTCATCCCCTGATTCTTTCCAGTGTATTTCATTATGAATTCGCCTTCATCCATCCATTTTCTGATGGCAACGGACGCATGGCAAGGCTATGGCAGACAGTCCTCCTTTCGAAATGGAATTCTCTTTTCCGGTACATCCCACTGGAGAGCAGGATTCAGGACTTTCAGGAAGGATATTATGATGCCATTGCTGCCTCAAATGGAACTGGAAATTCCGATGTTTTTATTCTTTTCATGCTCCATAGAATCGATGAAATACTGGAAGAAATCCTGCAGACATCTCCCGGCCAGGACCGGGAATCTCGCATCTCCCGCCTCCTGGCCGTCATGAATCCGGGCGAAACCTATACCGCTCTCGAACTCATGGGACTTATGGGGCTCAAAACGAGAAAAACCTTCCGGGAAAACTACCTTCTCCCCGTACTGGAGAAGGGACTTATTATCATGACACAGCCTGATAAACCGAGAAGCAGGAATCAGAAATATAGATTAAAGTGATTAGCAGTTAGTTGTTAGCCGTCAGCCAATAATGATCGGTCCAAAATGCGGCACTCATGAGCGCCGCATTTTGATTTTGTCTTCGTCGGGCATTTCTATTCAAAACGCTAAAACACCTATCCGCCCTGACGGGCACCTTCCCGGGAGGAGATTACCGTTTAGCTCATTTCCGACTTGTAAGATCGTACGCCCCTCCTGCCCTCACCCTCCCGGACGCGGGAGGGACGCATGGAACCTTTTGTGTCAATTTCGACGTATACATTTAATCCGAGATTTTCATCTGTTTCTTTGTCGAGGGGACTATTCAATGAGTAGATCGGGCTTTTCGACCTCGCTTGTGCACATTCCCCATATAAAAATATTGGCCGCACCAGCGGCCAATCCTTCCCGCACCCCGCATCCCGCACCCCGAAATCTCGGCTATGACTGCAGGGCAGAATGTCCCGTACAGGGCTAACCCACGAAAACCGTAACTGACTCAAGCCAATGCACACTCGCCCGATCCCCCATATAAATCTCCTTCCGCTTCCGAACCACGAATCACGGACCACGAAATTTCGATAATGTCTATATCGGGGCGTGCCGTGTTGAGGCTAACCCACGAAAACCGTAACTGACTCTAGCCAATGAGCACTCGCCTGGTCCCCCATATAAATCTCCTTCCGCTTCCGAATCACGAACCACGAACCACGAAATTTCGATAACGTCTATATCGGGGCTCGCCGAGGTGAGGCTAACTCACGAATACCGTAACTGACTCAGGTCATTGTAACTACCAGAAGACTCCAATAAACCTACCACTCCTCAAATTCCGGCACGAAGTATTCAGCCGGTTTTTCTCTGGAGGAGAAAGCAAAGGGGGAAAGGGTGGCGCCGTAGGCGCCGGCGTTTTCGAAAATGACGAGATCTCCGATTTCCAGGTGAGGAAGGGAAATATCTTCCGCTGCCATGTCAGAAGCGGTGCAGAGGCTTCCCACGAGGGTCACGGTTTCGGGGTCTCCATGTTTCAGGGTCCGTATGGGAAAAGCATGGGTTTTCGTGAAGAGGGGCTCGCTGCCAAGGGCGCTTTCTCCTCCGTATTTACGGATGAGTTCACCCATAGAGGGTCGGAGGAAGCCGTTCAATGTATCGGCAAGGATGAGGAAGGTCTTCCCATGGGATACTTTCCGGTCCACCACTTTTGTCACATACATGCCGGCAGGCCCTGTCACATAGCGTCCGGTCTCGATGAGGAGTCTCGTTTCCGGAAATTTCTCATGAAATAAGGAAATTTTTCCTGCCACTTTCTGCCCCAGGGAGCGGATGTCGAGGGGATTTTCTTTTCCGTAGGGAATGCCGATGCCGCTTCCCAGATTGAGGAAGGAGAATTTCCTCATGTAGGGCGCAAACTTCGATGCCATATCCAGAAGTTTGTCATAGTAATGAAGGAGCTTTTCTTCATCCAGTACCTGACTTTTCAGGTGCACATGAAGGCCCGTGACGCGAAGGTTCGATGGCACATCGGCTTTGATGAAATGAAGGGCTTCCTTCTCATCGATACCGAATTTTGACGGCATTCCGCTGTCCCCATCCATGGAAAAGTCAGGATTCACGCGAAGGCCTGTTTCCAGAGGTTCTGCCCTGACCACCTGACTGATTTTTGTCACTTCGTTCAGACTGTCCGCAATGATCACGCACCGCCGGAGGGCTTTCCGGATGGCTGCCGTCGTCTTTCCCGGAGTGGAGTAGAAAATATTTCCTCCCGGGATACCTGCCTTGATGGCCAGCTCCACTTCCCGGATACTGGCAGCGTCCATGCCGAAATCGTGATTGGCCATGGTCCTGACCACGCTTTCAAAGGGATTGCACTTCATGGAATACAGAAATTCCACGCCCGGAAAGGCCCCTTTCAGAAGCTCCGCCCGCACGCCCATGGCTTTGCCGTCATAAATATAGAAACTGTCCTGCTCCTTTGCTTTCGAAAGGATGAATTCGGGTTTGATCATTTCGTTTACCTGCTTTCTTTATGATGATGGAATGACCATAGATGGGGAAGTTATCAGTTCGCAGTTATCAGCAATGTCATTAACTTAAGAA
>DKQZ01000036.1 GCA_002471975.1 Dialister sp. UBA7295
TTCCTGCCGCCTCGGCGGCAGCACCTTCCCGAAATCCCAAATCCGAAGTCCGAAATCCGTTCCCCCGCCTGTCTACATTCCCCATATAAATTTCGTACCGTATCAGCGGCACACCTCCCCGATACCCCCGATTCAAAAGCTTTTTATCCTGAATTTTTCATAAAAAAACGCCCCAAAGGGGCGTTTCATTCACTTACCACTACCTCACACAATCGGGAACAGCACTCTGGCGAGATAAATCGTCCCCGTCATGGTGATGCAGGAGAGGAACGTACTCATCATGACCAGTTCCGTGGCAAAGTCTTCGCAGTTATGGAATTCCACGGCATAGAGGACGGAATTGACAGCGGCCGGGACGGAGCACATGATGAGGATGCTCTGGGAAATGGTGGGTTCAAAGATAATGCCAAAGAGTCCCCATACCCGGATGAGGAGATAGGCCACGATCGGTCCACCGATGAGACGGAGGGCACAGCCCAGCCAGGCATCGGGGTCGGAGAAGGAAAGTTTGCTCCGGTGAATCTGCATGCCCAAAGCCACCATGACGATAGCGACTAAGGCAGCTGCGGAATTCTGAAGGATGGGCCATACGAAGGTGGTAGACATATCAAAGCCGGAATATTTGATGGAAAATACGGCCACCAGCGTATAAATGACAGGCATATGGAAAACTACGGAAAGCGCATCCCTCGGGGTGAGCCGTCCCTTTCCCGCCTGGTAGAGTCCCAGGGTATTCAGGAACATATTCATCTGGACCAGCATCATGGTGGCTGCCGCAGAAGCCATAGCAAGATAGGGCGTTTTTCCGTCCACAATGTAGGGGGCATTGGAGAAAACGAGAGCGATCAGGGCGATGCCGATATTTCCATTATTGGAAAACATGGTGCCGTTCTTGAAAGCTTCGATTTTAGACGATGGAAATCCCCGCATTCTCCCCACCAGGGTGGCCAGGATGCCGATGCACACCATAACCAGGAGAGAAATCAGGAAGACGTGGACCATGGACATGTCGATTTTCGCCACATAAATGCTGTAGAAAATGAAGCAGGGCAGCACGATGAAGAAAGTGAGCTTCGTGAAAGAAGCCACGTCCATTTTATATTTCCTGTCCAGCACATAGCCGATGAGGACGAAGACCAGAAGGGGCAGGATATTGTCGGAAATAATCTGAAGAAATGCCATAATTCCTCCTCACATCCCCAGCGGGAAAAGCAGCCGGGAGAGATAAATGGCCCCGGTCACAGTAACGATGCCGCACACCGTATTAAAGAGTACGGACTGGGTCAGATAGGAAGAATCCTCCTTGTACTCCGCCCCGTAAATGATGAGGGTCATGGAAGATGGAATGGCGGCAAAGAGGAAGAAAACCTGCTCCGCCACCGCATTCCGGATGCCCAGGCCAGAGCCCAGTATTTCCAGAATACCGAAGGCCAGAAGAGGCATGACGATGAGCTTTAAGGCCATGGAGGAAATCATGGAAAAATCGGGCTTCTGAAGCCTGCTCCGGTGAAGCTGGATACCGATGGTGATGGTGACAAGGATGAAGAAAGCCCCATTGAAATGAATGAAAACGGGCCAGAGGAAAGTATGCTGCAGAGGAATTTCCGCCATTTTCAGGATGAAAGCCAGAACTGCCGCATAGAGGGCAGGCATTTTCAGAAGATACAGGAAGAATTCGGAAATAGAAGCGCCATGACTCCGGATGAGGGCCGCGCCAAATACATTGACGCAGATATTCATGACGATCATCAGGATCGCCATGGCCCCCATGGCCTGTGCCAGGTAGGGATGGCTCGCTCCTTCCGAAAAAGGCGGATGGGTGAAAATCAGCATGATGAGGGCCGCCCCGATATGACCGGAATTGGAAAAGGTGGAAACCGCCTTGAACTCATCCCGCACTTCCTTCCCAAGACCCAGCCCGTGCCCCAGGATGGAGGAAAGAATATACTGCAGGATCATCAGGATAATGGCCGCCGGAAGGAGCAGGAAATCCGCTTCGCTCCCCTCATAGCGGTACAGATTGAAGAAAATAAAGCAGGGCAGCATCACCAGCACGATGAGCTTGCTGTAAGTTCCAAGGTCCAGCTTGAATTTGCTGTCCAGGAACCACCCCGCCCAGACAAAGACCAGGAGCGGCAGGATGTCGTTCCATATTATCGATAAGACCGTCATATAAACCCCTTTTGTATCCTTTTGAGAAAGTTTCTTATTACTAGTATTTTTTAGTATACATCGAAATGGCAGGAGAATAAAGGGGGAAATCAGCTCTGACGATTCTTCATAAATCCCTGCCGGGCATGAAAACCTGTCTTCTAATTTAAAACCCTTTTCCGGTAATCCCTTTGATTTTAGAATGGATTTTTTCAATTCTATGGTCACGTTGAAACTGATGGCAGATGATCAGTATGGATTCGGCCGTCCTTGCTAAATTCAGGAAATAGTCTATGAATATATCACGATAAAGATCGATACCATTTACGGAATACCGCTCTTCTATCCATATCTATATGAAAATTCTGTTCAAAGAGGAAAACGTTGCTGCTTATTTCCCAAGCATCAGCCGTCTTCCTCAAAAAGGTGAGTAACTTTTACAGGCAATGAACTGCATAGAGAGGTATATTGGTTACCCACTCCTGCTCTTCATAGTCATTCATGGACAGGCGCCACGTAATCACAGGATGATATTTATCATAATAGGCCCGCAAACTTTTGGCATGCACATTTGTCTCCGCTTTTACTTCTACCGGCAGCACATCCATTCCTTTCTGAACCATAAAGTCCAGCTCATATTTATTGCTTTCGGACGTGAAATAATAAGGCTCATAAAGGGTGTCACAAATAAACTGCTGGCATACATACTGCTCTGTCAAGGCTCCTTTGAATTCTGTAAATGCCCGGTTTCCTTCCAGCAGCGCCCTGGCATCCAGACTGCTTATGGCACTGAGCAGACCAACATCCAGGAAAAACAATTTATAAGCTGTCTCTTCTTCATAGGCTTTTAACGGTATAGCCGGTTTCGTAACGCGACTGACTTTAGTAATCAGTCCGCAATCCTGCAGCCATTGGATAGCCATTTCAAAATCTTTAGCTCTGGCCCCCTTCTTTACCTGTCCAAAGAAAAATTTTCTGTTCTCTTTCGCCAGCTGTCCCGGAATCGCATTCCATACCATACGCACTCTTGGAAGTTCTCTGTCTTTGATGTGTTTGCCAAAGTCCGCTTCATACAGGGTCAACAATTCTTTTTGCAATTCACGAACTGACTCATAATCTTTTGTCTCTGTGAAAAGCTGTACCGCTTCAGGCATTCCTCCGATGAAGTAATAATTTTTCAGCCAGAAGATAAACTTATCCCTGAATGCAGTGATCATATCCCACATCTTACGGTCCAGCAGCCCGGCAAGACTTTCCTCACCGAGGGCTTTCAAAAACTCGTAGAAGGACATGGGATGCAAAGTTAATATGTTTACTTTGCCAACAGGGAAGGAAACTCCTTCATGAATGGCCATACCCAATAGCGAACCGGCAGCCATCACATGATATTCTGAACCGTTTTCGGCAAAATATTTTAATGCCGTAATGGCATTGGGTGCTTCCTGTATTTCATCAAAGATAATTAATGTATCGCCAGGTGTTACCTTAACTCCTGTCTCTGCATTAATAGCCAGCAGAATCCGATCAATTGAAAAATCAAGGGAGAAAACATTTTTCATTCTTTCGTTATGATCAAAATTGATATAAGCCGTCTTCTGATAATACTGCCGGCCAAAATTTTTCATAAGCCATGTCTTGCCTACCTGCCTGGCCCCTTTCAGGATTAAAGGTTTTCTTCGGGGCGAGTCTTTCCATTCTATCAGCTTTTTCATCAGCCTTCGTTCCAAGTCCATCACCAGCCTTACATTTTTTAGAATGAAACAGTATACCAATTTCACATTTTTTAGAACATCTCCCTTTGGTAATTATACAATTTTAAGAATATATCTGTAAATCCTATACTTTCATTTCTCCCTCTCTGATGAGCCATCAAATACAAAAAGGGCGCCCTTTATTTCCAAAGGCGCCCACCTTCACGAATCACGAACCACGAATCACGAATCACGACCATCCTGATGTCACTTCTCATAATCCGCACTATGTTCGGATTACGGTTTAAACTTATACCCCACGCCCCAGATGGTCAAAATATGCTTCGGATTAGCGGGATCTTCTTCCACGGCCTCGCGGAGGCGATTGATATGGACAGGGATGGTGGCCGTATTTCCCAGGGAGTCCATGCTCCAGATTTTCGTATAGAGGGCTTCCCGGCTGTAAACCATGTCCGCATGGACCATGAGGAATTCAAGGAGCTGGAATTCCTTGTTCGGCAGTTCTTTTTCCTCACCCCTCACGTAAATGCGATGGGTATCGGATTCCAGGGTGATGCCGCTGATGGAGATTTTCTTTTTATCTTCTTTCTTTCCTTTGAGCCTTTCGTACTGGGCCAGCTGGGCCTTCACCCGGGCCACAAGGACACCGGGAGAGAAGGGCTTTTCGATGTATTCATCAGCCCCAAAGCCAAGGCCCCGGATTTTGTCGATGTCCGTCCGTCTGGCAGTGACCATCATGATGGGGATGTCGATCTTATCCCGCAGTTTCCGCACGATCTGGAAACCGTCCATTCCCGGCAGCATGACGTCAAGGAGGATCAGGTCATATTCTCCCGTCAATGCTTCCTGGAGGCCCATGGTGCCGTTTTCTTCCACATGGACTTCATAGCCCGAGACTTCCAGATAATCCTTTTCAATGGATGCGATATCATCATCATCTTCGATAATCAGTATTTTCTTCATGGTTCCTCCAATGGCAGGTCCAGCCTGACTTCCAGCCCGTGAGGGGCGGCATTACGAAATTCCACGTTTCCATTCATCAGGTCCATGGCCCTTTTCACGATGGCAAGGCCAAGACCGCTTCCCTGATCCGTTTTACTTCGAGCCTTATCGGTACGGTAAAAGGCTTCCGTCAATTTCTTCAGCGATTCCTCCGTCACTCCGGGGCCGTCATCGGTGACGAGAAGGAGAGCCTTATTTCCTTCTTTTTTCACCCGGACCTGTACATGGACCAAGTCCTTCGTCTTGTAACGGATGCTGTTGGAAATCAGGTTTTCCCCCACCCGCTCCAGGAGGAGGGGATTCATTTTCACTTTTATATTTTCCTGCGCTTCCACCGTGACCAGGGCACCCCGCTTCTTCCAGCCCAGTTCATTGTCCGCCACAAACCGTTTGGCCGATTCGGAAAGGTCCACTGTTTCCAGGGGCAGCGCTTTTTCGCCCAGGTCCAGTTTGGAGAGAAGGAAAAGCTGCTCCACCATGCGATTCAGGACTTCCGTCTTCCGGGCAATCACATGAAGGTAACGGTCCTGCATTTCAGGAGTCGAGGCCACATGGTCGATGAGTCCCTCCACATAGGCCCGGATGGCGGTGATGGGGGTCCGGATGTCATGGGCCATGGAGGCGATGAGCTGTTTCCGGTTTTCCTCATTTTCCGCTTCCTCTGCCAGCGATTTTTTCAGTTTCCCGGCCATCAGGTTGAAAGCATCGATGGCCGGCATGAATTCATCGTGATGATCATAGGAAATAGAAATATCCAGATTTCCTTTCCTGATCTCTCCCGCTCCTTTTTCCAGTTCCTTCAGGGGTCTCAGGATGCGTCCCATGATGAACCGGGAGAGAAGCCAGCTCACCACTACAATGAGGATGAGGAGCACGATTTCTATAAATCTTGTGGTGAAGTGAAAAGCCCTCTCGATGGCCCCATCATTCCGATGCCAGGGCTTGTGGGCTATGACGTAGACATCATAGGGCTCCTGACGGACAAATTTCCTTTCCACGAACTGGTACCGGTCCCCATCGGTCAGACTGTAACTGTCATTATGATTTCCGGTCAGCCGGCCCGTGACCCCGCTGTTTTTCAGGGCTTCCACTTCGATCTCCAGGACATCATTGCCGTATTCGTAAAAAACTTTCCCCTTCTTTTCCACCAGAATGTAAGTCTCTACAGGATCCGTCAGTTCCATGACCCAGGCTGCCTGATCCAGTTCGCGATGGTGCCGGAGAGTATGGAAAATCATGCCCTTCACCGCATTGGATATGATGTTGAACTGGAAAGAGCTTTCCGCCATCACATGATTGCCGCTCTCCGCATAGAGGAAAAGCCCCCCGAAAGCGGCGGCCAGAATGAAAAGGGTCATGAGGAATGGCAGGACACAGACTGCTATATGCGATAAAATCAAGCTTTTTTTGATAGTCATCATGCACCTCGTATTTCTATTTCCTTTATCATACCGATGGAGTTTCATTCCTGCAACCTTGCACCCCTCCAGTTTAATATTTGTTTAAACTTACCTACAAAATCCTTCAAAAGCGAAGTGTAGAGTATAGACGTCGGGGTGAAGGGCTTCCCCCTGACCGGAACCCTTTCCCATTAAAGAAACCGGAGGAATAAAAATGAAGAAATTTCTGAGGGCTCATCCGTACCTCGCGCTTTTTGCCTTTACCATGATTCTCTACCTCTTTGCGAACCAGTTCCTGGCCGTCACGGATACGGCAGAATCGAACTACGCCCTGACCGCCAAAGAAATGGTGCTGTCGGGTGACTGGATTTCCCCGCAGATTTATGGGAATTACTGGTACGACAAGCCCATTTTCTATTACTGGGAGCTGGCCGCCTCCTTTGCCCTCTTCGGATTCAATGAAATGGCCGCATGGCTTCCTGCCGCCATCCTGGGATCCCTTTCCGTGCTCTTTACCTTCTGGTTTGCGAGAAAAGTGTACGGCGAAAAAGTGGGATGGCTCTCCGCCCTCATCCTCGGCACATCCGCAGAATGCTGGGTCCTTTCCAAAGCCATCATCACCGATACCACTCTTTTTCTCTTCATGAGCGCAGCCATCGCTTTCTTCTACCTGGGCTATAGGTCAAACAGGAAATATTATTTCCTCTGCTATGTCTTTGCCGCTCTCGCCACCCTCACGAAAGGCCCCATCGGCATTGCCCTTCCCGGTCTCGCAGGGCTTCTATTTCTTATCTATAAAAAAGATTTCCGGGAAATGGCCCACGTCCATCTCTTCAGTGGTCTTTTGATTTTCCTCATTCTCACCGGTGCCTGGTATGGAACCATGTGCTATCTCCATGGCAGCGATTTCATCCTGAATTTCATTGGAGTCCATCATGTGCTCCGTGCCACAGTTCCTGAGCATCCATCCCATAATACATGGTATTTCTACATCCTTGTATTCCTCGTGGGCTTCTTCCCATGGAGTTTCTTCGCCCCGGTTTCCCTCTTCAAAAGATGGAGAAGAAAAGAAATCGACCTTCGGAATTCCTCCAAATGCGCCCAGCTCCTCGTCATCTATGCGGCAGTCATCCTGATTTTCTTCCAGCTCGCCGCTACGAAATATACCACCTACACCTTCCCCGCCCTCTTTTCTCTCTCCATCCTCACCGCGGTGATGTATAAAGATATTTCCATCAGAATCGAGAAATCTGCTCTTGCCCTCAGCGCCCTTTACTGTGCCCTCGCCCTCTGTGTGGCCCCCACCATCATGCTCGGACGGTCGGGAAAAGAAGTGGGAACGGCACTGGCCCATATGGATACCGAAGGAAAAACCATCGCCTCCGTCGGTGAATATCGCACGTCCACCGTCTTCTACAGCGGGAAAACCATCTACCGGGCCGAAGAGGCCGATCAGATTGACAATCTGAAACCGGGCCATCTCGACTGGAACGCAAAAAACGTGATGCCCTTCATCGCTAAAGAAGAAATCGAAAACAATCCGAACGTCATCCTCATCACCAAAGATAACGATCAGTCCGACTTCGTAGTCGCCTATCGGGATGCGGAAAATCTGGTCAAAATCAACGTCCCGGGACAATACGAACTGCTCCTTCGGTAACAAATCCATTCTATCCTGCCTGCATAACCGGGCAGGATTTTTTTGAAAGGAATGGGTACTGGCTGATGGATAATAGCTAATGGCCTCCAGGGGCGCTGACTGAATGGTTCTTCATACATGAAAAACTGTACATAAAGGTTAATGGGAAAAAGGACCAATGAACCCATGATTCGTTTAAGGGTGACAAACTTTACATTGGGATTAATAGTTAATGGACTGCTGAGCAGTTGTCTCGATTATGGACAAGAAACTGTACATCGGGGGTAATGGTTAATGCTCTGCTGACCGAATATCTCAATGATAGCCAGGCAGCTGTGCATGAGGGAATGGTTCCAGCACCATGTTTGAATTGGCCCCATAAAAAATCGTGCCGCCTCAGCGGCACACCTCCCCGCACCCCGAAATCTCGCAATGGACTCCGCGGGGGCGTGCCGCGGTGAGGCTAAGACCCGAATACCGTAACTGACACAGACCACA
>DKQZ01000025.1 GCA_002471975.1 Dialister sp. UBA7295
GTGCCGCCTCAGCGGCACACCTTCCCGCACCCCGCACCCCGCACCCCGCGCCCCGAAATCTCGCTAAAGACTCTATCGGGGCAAGTCAAAACAGGGCTAACACCCGAATATCGATACTGACTCAGACCGTAATATCTGACAAATGACTCCAATAAATCACCTTCACGGACCACGGACCACGGACCACGAACAACGACCAACGAACAACGAAGAACGACCACCTCAATTGCCTCAATTCCACATTTCCCCTTGACTTACGTAAACGATACAAGTACAATATAAAAATACTGACAGGCGTAGATGAAGACGTTTCGCATGGGCTGCAGCAAAGAGAGCTTCCGTTTGGTGAGAGGGAGCGTGCGGCAGGCGGATGGATCACTTCGGAGCTTCAGGGAAGAAAAGCCCTGACGGGACATCGTTAACTGTACCGAGTGGCCGAAAGGTCATCAGGGTGGTACCACGGGAAATATTCTCGCCCCTCACGGGACGGGATTTTTTTATTTCAGGAAATCAAATTTCCTTTAGGAGGATTAGAAATGGATTACAGCAAGACACTGCATCTGCCACAGACCGAGTTCCCCATGCGCGGCAATCTGCCGAAGAAGGAACCGGGCTTCGTGGAATTCTGGGCCAAGAATGACCTGTATGAGAAGAGACTGGAAAAGAGAAGAAAAGACGGCGCACCGGCTTTCGTTCTCCATGACGGACCGCCATACGCAAACGGCAAGATTCACATCGGTCATGCCCTGAATAAGACCCTGAAGGATATCATTGTCCGTTATAAGCACATGGCCGGCTATGAATCCAACTATATCCCGGGCTGGGATACTCACGGTCTGCCGATTGAATACGCAGTCCTGAAGGATTCCGGAGAAGACCGCGCGAACATGACTCCCCTGGAACTGCGCAGAAAATGCCTGGCTTATGCGAAGAAATGGATCGAAATCCAGAAGGCTGACTTCATCCGTATGGGCGTTGTGGGCGATTTCAAGCATCCTTATGTGACCTTCGACCCCCATTTGGAAGCGAAGGAACTGGAAGTATTCGGCGAAATGGCCAACAAGGGCTATATTTACAAAGGCAAGAAAGCCGTTTACTGGTGCCCGAACTGCGAAACCGCCCTGGCAGAAGCAGAAATCGAATACAAGGACAGAAAGTCTCCTTCCATTTACGTCAAATTCCCGGCAGTGGATCTGAAAGGTCTTGCTCCGGAAGGAGTTTCGAAGGAAAAACTCTTTGCCGTGATCTGGACCACCACCCCCTGGACCATTCCGGCCAACGAAGCCATCTGCGTAAACCCGAAATTCACCTATGTATGGGTTCATAACAAAGCCAATGATGAATATTACCTGATGAACAAGGAACTGGCTCCGAAGTCCCTGGAAGAATGCAAAGTGACGGACTATGAATTCGTGGGCCGTGAAATGCTGGGCTCTGAATGGGAACTGGCTACGTTCCATCATCCGCTCCTCGACCGTCTGGCTTATGTCCTGGAAGGAAACCATGTCACCCTGGATGCCGGCACCGGCTGCGTTCATACGGCTCCGGGACACGGCGTGGACGACTTTGAAGTCTGCCAGGATTATAGAAATAAGGGTAAACTGAATCTCCCTATCATCTGCCCGGTAGATGAAAAAGGCCGTATGACTGCCGAAGCAGGTCTGGACCTGGAAGGCAAGACCATCTGGGAAGTGGAAGGACCGGTCATTTCCGCCCTGGCTCATGCAGGCATGCTTCTCGGTAAGAAATCCATTCACCATCAGTATGCACACTGCTGGCGCTGCAAGAACCCGATCATTTACAGAGCAACCGATCAGTGGTTCGCATCCATCAATGATTTCAGAGACAAGGCACTCAAAGCCGTGGATGATACCCGTTTCATTCCGTCCTGGGGCCATGACCGTCTGTACAATATGATTCGCGACCGTCAGGACTGGTGTATTTCCCGCCAGCGTTCCTGGGGTGTGCCGATTCCGGCCTTCTACTGCGATGACTGCGGCAAATGGGTCATCACTCCGGAAACCATGAAGAAAGTGGAAGAAATCGTGGAAAAAGAAGGCACCGATGCATGGTGGATTCATTCCGCTGAAGAACTTCTGCCGGAAGGATTCAAATGCCCGCACTGCGGCGGCACTCATTTCCATAAGGAAAAGGATATCATGGACGTGTGGTTCGACTCCGGTTCCACCTGGAATGGCGTACTCCGCTTCCCTCATGATGACTGGAAAGGCGTTTCCTATCCCTGCGACCTGTACCTCGAAGGTTCCGATCAGCATCGCGGCTGGTTCCATTCTTCCCTGCTCTGCTCCGTAGCCGTGAACGGATATGCTCCGTACAAGGCAGTCCTCACCCATGGCTTCACCATGGACGGCGAAGGCAGAAAGATGAGTAAGTCCGTAGGCAACGTCGTAGCTCCGCAGGACGTCATTAATAAATACGGCGCCGACGTAATGCGTCTCTGGATTTCCTCCGTCGACTATCAGGGCGACGTAAGACTGTCCGACAAGATCGTAAAGTCCATGTCCGACGTATACAGAAAGATCAGAAATACTTTCCGTTACCTCCTGGGCAACCTTTATGACTTCGATCCGAAGAAGAATTCCGTGGCCTATGAAGATATGGAAGAACTGGACCGCTGGGCCCTTCTCCGCATGGAACAGGTAAAACGGACCGTCCTCAAAGCTTACGATGATTATGAATTCCATGTGATGTACCATGCAGTCCACAATTTCTGCACCGTAGATCTCTCCGCTATTTACCTGGACATCCTGAAGGACCGTCTCTACACCGAAAAAGACGATTCCCTCCTGAGACGTTCTGCCCAGACCGCCATGTATGAAATCCTGACCACCCTGGTCCGCCTCGTGGCTCCGGTACTCTGCTTCACTTCCGAAGAAGTATGGCAGGCCCTGCCGAACAAGGAAGAACGGGAATGGTCCGTTCATATGAGCGATATGCCGAAAGAAAATGACAAGTACCTGGACCAGGCACTGGATGAAAAGTGGAAGAAACAGCTGGCCATCCGTTCCGTAGTCACCAAGGCTCTGGAAGAAGCGCGCCAGGCAAAGACCATCGGCCATCCGCTGGATGCAGAAGTCACCGTTTATGCAAATGGAGAAGACTTCAAAGCTCTCAAAGCCATGGAAAAAGACCTCGCCGACTTCTGCCTCGTATCCCAGGCAAAGATCGTGGAAGGAACCGCTGCTGCTCCTGAAAATGCGATTTCCAATGAAGAAGGCACTGTGAAGTGCACCGTGGCCGTCTGCACCCTTGAAAAGTGCGAACGCTGCTGGAAACGCACCCCGGACGTGGATTCCGATCCGAAACATCCGCACGTCTGCGCACGCTGCGCCCACGTGCTGGAGGAAATGGGAGAATAAGAGTCAATTGTCCCTTGAACGATTTCAGCCAAAAGTGCTGAATCGTGATTCGTGGTTCGTGATTCGTGGTTCGTGAAGGATATGGTTTTCCTTCGGAAAACCAATTTTATATAGCCGGCCTGTCGGCCGGCGGGCTTTGCCTCCCGTTTGAAGTGAAATAGGAAACCGCACTGGTTTTGTGAAATAGTCACAAATCGGTGCGGTTTTTGAATGGGGAATTAGAGGCATTTATCCTTGGGACGATTTCGGACAACTGTGTTGAATCGGGGTGCGGGGTTCGGGATGCGGGGTGCGGGAAGGATTGGCTGCTGATGCAGCCAATGATTTTATATGGGAACTGACGAGACGATGGGCAGTTACCCGGGTTTGAGTCTCGTATGATGTTCTTGGGTTAGCCTCACCACGGCACGCCNNATGCGGGGTGCGGGAAGGATTGATTTTCCTGCGGAAAATCAATTTTACTGAGTCGGCTGACGCCGACGGCTTTGCCTCCCATTTGAAGTGATAAATGGAAATAGCAGGATTTTGTGAAATATCACAGGATCCTGCTATTTTTATTTTTGAAATTTGTCAGAATCAATTTTCTGATGAGGTAAAATATGTTGCAAAACTGGATGACTTGTGTATAAAATAAGAAATACCAATCGATGTACCGGGTCCGGAATGGTGAGGGCAGGAGATTCAAAAAGGCCGCTTTATGATTTTGATGCGGCCACCACCCCGCATCCCGCGCCCCGCTCCCCGCACCCCGATATATCATTGTTATAAGTAAAGAATGCAATGGGGCGTGCTTACAGGCACGCCCTTTTCTGCATAGGAGGGGATTTTATGCGGTACATTGATTTTCACTGCGATACGATCACGGAGCTTCATGACCATCCGGCGGCGGGGACGCTCCGGGAAAGTTCTCTCTATATAGATATCCATAAATTAAGGAAGGGCGGCTGTTTCATTCAGGACTTTGCCCTCTGGGTGGACAGCGGGGTTTCGAAAGACCCCTGGGCAAGGTATGAGGAGCTGCTTTCCACTTTCCGAAAGGAAATGGCAGAGAATCGCTGCCTCATCACGCCCATCCTGAACCGGGAAGATATACGGGATGCCGAAGCGGACGGGAAAATCGGGGCCCTTTTATCCATCGAAGGGGGAGAAGTGGTGGGAGGGTCCATCGAAAAGCTCCATCAGGTCTATAAAGACGGGGTCCGTCTCATGACGCTCACCTGGAATTATCCCAATGAAATCGCCTTTCCAAACGGCATGGAAGGGGAGGATAAGGGTATCACGAAGGCCGGCTGGGAAATCATTGAGGAAATGGAACACCTTCACATGATCGTGGATACGAGCCATCTGAACGACAGGGGCACAAAGGAAATTCTGGAAAAATGCCATGTGCCGCCGGTGGCTTCCCATTCCGATGCGAGGGCCGTCACTTATCATCAGAGGAACCTTCCCGATGACCTCATCCGCCTTTTCGGGGAAAAAGGAGGCCTCATCGGACTCAATTTCGCCAACCATTTCACGGGCTTTGAAGAAATCACAAAACTGGAAAATATCGTCCGCCACGCCATCCATATCCGGGACGTGGGAGGGATCGATATTCTGGCTTTAGGCTCTGACTTTGACGGCATCGAACCGAAACTGGAACTCAAAGACGCCTCCGAAATGGGCCGCCTCGCCGAAGCCCTCAAAAACGGAGGATTTACGGAAAGGGAAGTGGAGAAGGTCTTCTGGAGGAACAGCTTGAGGTATATGGGGGAGGTATTGATTTAGTCATTCCTGCAGTAAAACTGGATTTTCTCACATAGTGGTAGTCGTGATTCGTGGCCCGTGGTCCGTGGTCCGTGAATGTGTGCCCCTGGCGGGGCACGATTTTTTATGGGGATTGTGCACAGGCGGAGTGAATGACCTGTATAATTCCTCATGTCCGTAAATCGTCTGATAGTGATGAAATTGGATTTTCTCACATAGTGGTGGTCGTGATTCGTGAAGGTGTGCCCCTGACGGGGTACGAATTTTTATGGGGTCTGTACACAGGAGGAGCTATGATAGTGAAGGCGAAATAATTCAAAGATGTGCCTTTCAGTTAAAGCCCGGCTTACTCCTGCCGATTTATTTGAAAATGATTTTTCCGCTCATTGAGGGCCAAAGGCCGTCGGCGCAGCCGACTATATAAATTGGTTTCCCGCAGGGAAACCATATCCTTCACGAATCACGAATCACGAGCAACGAATCACGATTATCGCAATTGTCTCTATCCGTTAAAAGCATTCTTATTTCCAAAAACATCATATATATTTCCACAATTTTCCACTCTAACTATTTACTTCTCTACAGTAAACGATTATAATAAAGCTATCAGAATAACGAGACAAAGACGCCTTTCCTTTTGGAAAGGCTTTTGTTGTCTCATGGGCAATGGGGCCGCACTTTTTGGGAAAGTGTGGCTTTTTCAGTCAGGGGGGATTTATATGAAGAAATTATTGAAAACTCTGGTTGCCGGTTCTTTAGTGGGTCTTACTGTTTTGAGCTTTGCAGGCTGCGGAGGGGGAGGAAGCAAGAGTTCCGCTCCTGCGGCAGGGGGCGGAGTCCCGAAGGATACCATCGTTGTCGGCATGCCTGTGGATCCGGAAACTTTGGATCCGGCTGTCACCATGGATAACAAGGGCTGGCAGATTACCTACCCCGCTTATGAACGGCTTGTGAAATATAAAACGGTCAACGGCAAGGCTTCCACAGAAGTTGAACCGTCGCTGGCCAAGGAATGGAAGGTTTCCGATGATGGCCTGGTATGGACCTTTACATTAAACGAAGGCCATAAATTTGCCGATGGCAGCGCCGTGGATGCTAATGCAGTCAAATTCTCCATCGAACGTGTCATGAAGATGAAGAAAGGACCTTCCGACTATTTCAAGATTGTGAAATCCATCGAAGCGCCTGACGCAAAGACCGTCGTCTTCACACTGGATAAACCATTTGCGCCGTTCCTTTATACTCTGGCCGTGAATGGTTCTTCCATCGTAAACCCGAAGGTCATGGAAAAGGCAAAGGACAATGATATGGGCACGAATTACCTCGCTACCCACACCATGGGGTCCGGCGCTTATGAAATCACTTCCTACACACCGAGCCAGTCCATCAAGCTCGATGCCCAGAAAAATTATGCAGGCAAGAAACCGGCCATCCAGCACATCGTATTCAATTCCATCAAGGATCCTTCCGCCCAGAGACTGCAGCTGGAAAAGGGCGATATCGATATTGCCGAAGGCATCCCCATGGACCAGCTGGATCAGCTGAAGGATAACAAGGATATCAAGATTTATGACGATCCGTCCCTCCTCACATCCATCGTTTACCTGAACAACCAGAAGGGACCGACGGCGAATAAAGTCTTCCGTCAGGCCCTCTCCTATGCCATTGATTACAATTCCATCATTGACGGTGCCGTCAAAGGCCGGGGCAAACAGCTCACCGCTGCCGTTCCACAGGGCATGTGGGGCCGTGATGATTCCATCAAGGGCTATACCTATGACGTGAACAAGGCCAAAGAACTCCTGGCTGCATCGGGAGAAAATGTGACGGAAATGACCCTTCTCTACTCCGGTCATGCTCCTTTTGATGAAGCAGAAGCCCTCATTATCCAGAATAACCTGTCCCAGCTGGGCATCAAAGTCAACCTGGAAAAAGTGGCCTGGGCTACCTTCCGTCAGCGTGCGGACAAAGGCGATTTCCAGATGGCCCTGGGTACCTGGAGCCCGGACTATTCGGATCCCCAGTTCTTCCTTTCCTACTGGCTTGACTCCTCCTACTGGGGCCTGCCGGGCAACCGTTCCTTCTATAAAAATGACAGCGTAGACAAGATGCTCCGTGAAGCAGAAGTCATGACCGATAAAGACAAGAGAACGGAAATCTACAAGAAAGTACAGGCCATCGCCTTCGACGAAGCGCCATACCTCTTCCTCTTCCAGACCGACGTCCTCACTCCGATGAGAGCCAACATCAAGGGATTCTCCTACAACCCGATGCTGGACAGCATGTTTGACTTCGAAGCTCTGTCCAAGTCCTGATGGGACGTTGAGGTGCCCGGTTTATCCGGTTTAGTTTCGGGGCATGAAATATGGCTCCAGGTGGTGCTTAATTACAGACAGAACGGGAAAATGGAGGAATGAGTTTTGAGGGAAACGGTATCCTCCGCCCATTCCCCTCTGCCCGTAAAAAAATCGGGGACTTCAACTTCATCTGGTATGCGGAAAAGGACTTTGAAATAAAAGCCCTTTTTCGCGTTACCTGATTTTGCTTTCCGGTTGAGCCTTGAGATGTTTGAGGCATTACGTTGGTAAATAACTGGTGAGACAAGCGTCCCCCATCGGGGGAAGCTCCCGGCAAAGCCGGGTGAAGGGGGCTATCCCAAGGTACGTGTCGAAGTGGGAATGCAGGTACAGGCGTACCGTAATTGAGCCCAATTGACCGGGCAGCCATTGAACAACCTATCCGGCCGCAGGCGGCCACCTTTCCAAGCTTGGAAAGGTAGTGCCCGGCTTCCCTGAAAGTGCCGGGGAACTTCTGCGAAAAGTGACATTCATGCCGGTAAATGACCGAT
>DKQZ01000027.1 GCA_002471975.1 Dialister sp. UBA7295
TTAAGGCGCCCACCTTCACGAACAACGAAGAACGAAGAACGAAGAACGAAGAACGAAGAACGAAGAACGAACAACGATTTACACTGAACGATTATTTCCAATCACTTGCCTGCCTATGGTAGAATAGTTATGAGTCATTTAAAAAATTAAATGTATCCTATTCTGGTATTTCATTTTTCTTATAATATATATGTATATTTAAAGGAGTTGGCTATCATAGATTTCAAACCGTTTCGCATTGAGGACAAGGCTCTGATTGACAGTTATTTCCGGGTGCATCATTATGAGCAGATCGACTGCACGTTTAATACGCTTTTCCTGTGGCAGAAGGCGCACGGGACGAGCTGGGATATCGTGGATGATATTCTTTTCGTGAAGGCGGGTGAGGGGAAGGATACGTTTTTCCTGCCGCCTTTTGCCAAGAGGGAGGAGGATTTCGTTCACGGGCTGGATCTGATTCACGCGGAGTATGACAGGATGGGCATCGATTTCCGTCTGAAGTCGGCTTCCCGCTGGGTGACGGAGCAGATCGAGCGTCTCTGCCCGGGGAAATATGATTTCATCGAGGACCGAGATAATGAGGAGTATGTGTATCTCACGAAGAATATGATCACTCTTCCGGGGAAGAAGCTCCGGATGAAGAAGAATCATCTGAATTCGTTCCTCCGCCAGTATTCGGATTATCAGTATGAATCGATTACGAAGGATAATATGGAGGATGCGAAGGAGGGTATTCATGACTGGTTCGTCCGCCACGGGGATATCGAGGAAGAGGAGGAAGCCATGCAGCTCTGTTTCGACCACTGGGATGAGCTGGGGGTCCGCGGGGCAATCATCCGCATTTATGGAAAGGTAGAGGCTTTCACCAATGGGGATCTGGTGAATGAGAGGATGGCTCATATCATTTTCGAAAAGGCCAATCCCAATATCCGCGGGCTGTACCAGGCAATCAACCGGGATTTCCTCATTCATGAATTCGCAGATACGGAATTCGTAAACCGCGAGGAGGATCTGGGGGTACCGGGCCTTAGGGAAGCGAAGATGGGATATAATCCGGACCATCTGACGGAAAAGTTTGACGTAATTCTTAAGAAGTGATAAGTGGTAAGTGGAGGTGCGCGCTGAAAATGATATGGCGTGCGAGTTTTTGGAAATAAGCGGTACGTACTTACCGATCGGCTCATTTTCGACTTGTATGAAAGTCAGCCCCCTTCACCCGCTTCGCGGGAGCTTCCCCCGTAGGGGGAAGCGGGGTGAAACTGCCGGGGAAATTTAGAGTCGAAAGTGCAGTTCCCTTCACCGCTTCGTGGAGCGCCCCGGGATGAGTTTACCTTTTAGCTCATTCTCGACTTGAACGACAGTACAGCCCCAGTCGCCTTCGGCGCCAGCTTCCCGAACTTCGGGGGACTTGTGAGGGGAGCCTGACCACGAGTAATTCGAGACATCCGGTGTGAAAAAGATACGGAATCAGCCTTAAAATCTGCCTGGCAAATATGAGGCTAATGATAAAACGTACTCGGAAGAAATGCCTCTATCCGTAAGATGCGGGCTCTCCCTCGGGAGAGCTCCGCAAAGCGGTGAGAGGGCAGGTAAGGGGAAAGGCGGCCTGTGCCGCCGGGTGGTTCCCTTGCCCTTTCAGTCGCCTTCGGCGCCAGCTTCCCCGAGGGGAAGCCTTCTCGCGGGAGATTTGAGCCAATTAAGCAGAAGGTGTGGCACCGGATCGGGTCAGGCGCGAAGCGCCTATATAAAAAGATTGGTTTCCCGCAGGGAAACCATATCCTTCCTGATGGCCCCGACCACTCCGATTACCCCGTTATCAATTGAATTTCTATATTTTTATTTCTATCTTTTTAATATAACAGGAGCCATTATGAAGATCCGTAAAGCTTCCGAAATGGATGAGGAACAGGTCAGGGGTCTCTGGGGCTATTGTTTTGAAAAGCCCGGTGATCCTTTCTTTCAGTGGTATTTCAAAAATGTATATACGCCGGAGACGGTGCTGGTGGGGGAGGAGAAGGGGCAGATTGCCTGTGATCTTCACCGCCGGCCGTATACGCTCAATATCCGCGGCGAGAGGTTTGACGTGGATTATATCGTAGGCGTGGCCACGCATCCGGCGGCGAGAGGGCGGGGCTTTGCTTCGGACCTTCTCCGCGGGGAGTTCCATATGGCGGCGAAGGAGGGAAAGCCTTTCGTCATTCTCATGCCTTCGGCTGCGTCGTATTACCTGCCCATGGGTTTTGGTTTTTACTGCCATCAGTGGGAGAGGAAGGCGTCGCCCGAGGAGCTGGGCCGCATCGGAAAGAAGGCTCTCTCCTGCCGCACCATTTCTTCGGTGAATGAGTGGAAGGACCTTTCTGACATTTACAATGCCTATACGGATGGAAGGAACGGTTACTCTCTCCGCGATGAAAATAGCTGGAAGTCTCATATCGACGGACAGCTGGTGGAGGGGTATATCGCCGTGGTCTATGATGAAATGGGACCTTCGGGCTACCTTTTCTATACTTTTGATGACAGGACTTTCATCGCTACGGAAATGGCTTTCGCCCGGGAGTCGGGACGGAAGGGCCTCTATGCGTACATGGCGGGCCACAGGGGATCTGTGGACAAGTGCATCTGGTATGAACCGCTGGACGATGAGTCCTACCTGTACTGGAATGACGGGGCAGAGCATACCTATATTTCCAATAAGACTTTCCCCTATATGCTGGGCCGCCTCACGGACCCGGTGACTGCCTTTGACGGTCTGCCCTGCCCGGCAAATGTGGAGGGGCAGATCGCTTTCCAGCTGATCGATTCGTTCCTCCCCGAAAACAGCGGTATGTACGTGCTCACCGCAGGAAAGGGGACGATCCGTGCGCTGAAGGTGGACGTATTCTATGATCTGAAGCTCCACATCGAAGATATTTCCGGAGTGAAAATGGGGACCGCCGTGCCGGAACCGGATTTCTGCATCGGCGCAGGAAGCCTGGCCCAGCTTTTCATGGGTTCTATTTCCCTGAAAGAACTGATCGATATGGGTAAGGCCAGATGGCTCACCGGGCAGCCCGATGAAAGAAGCCGGGCCCTCCTTCTGGCCGGGGCCATGCTGCCGAAGGAAAAGAACTGGATCAATGAGTGGTTCTGAGAGGAAATATTTCGCCTACCTTCTCCGCTGCAGCGACGGTTCCCTCTACGGGGGATACACGGTGGATTCCATCGAAAAGCGGGTGGAAACCCATAACGCGGGGAAGGGCAGCCGTTACACCAGGAGCCGCCTGCCGGTGAAACTGGCCTGGTATAAAGAATGTGAGACCGAGCACGAGGCAAGGTCCCTGGAGTGGCACATCAAACATCAGTCAAAACAGAAAAAAGAGGCTCTCGCTGCCTCTTTTGGAAAGGAAAAATAAGTGGAGCCCATCAATCCGTCTGTGCGAAAAACGAAATATCTCACCGAGGCTGCGGCAGCCGCTGCCATTGCAGCGCTCCTGGTGCTCCTGAAACTCCTGGCCCCCTTCCTCGTATTTATTACGATGCTGACCAGTGCCATACCGATTGCGATTATCTGCAGCCTGCATGGTATGAAATGGGGATTTTTCACGGCATTGGCTGAAATCATCCTGGTCAACATGATCGGGGGAGTGGAATTGGGAATTACGACAGCTTTCTATGCGGCGGCTCTGGGACTGGCTTTGGGCTATGGATTCCGCCATCAGCTGTCTGCCGCAAAGACCATTCATCTCACCGCTCTCGCCTATATCGTGGAAATGTCCTATAAAATTGCCGTTTCCATCTATATCCTCGGCATCGCCGATGCTTTGTCAGCGGCTATCGACCGATTCACCACTTTCATCCAGTGGCTCTGGAAACCACTCTCCGCTATCGCGGGTTTCGATCCGGACCCCGGAAAAGCAGCCTTTACCACTTCGGGAATGATCATGGTGGGACTCATCTTTATCCTCAATGCCTATTGCTATGCCTACCTCAATCACGAACTGGGGAGGGAAGTGCTGAAAAGAGTCAAAGCGGGGAGAAGGGAATAGAGACATTTGTGCGGATCGTGGTCCGTGATCCGTGGTTCGTGGTTCGTGGAGGTGGCGGCCTGATGGCCGCCTTTTTTGTATGGGGAATTTGCACAGGCAGCATGAATAACGTTGGAACGACCCACCCGCCTTCGCTTCGCTCAGGCACCCTCCCAAGCCTGGAGGCTGCTGAAGAAGTAT
>DKQZ01000007.1 GCA_002471975.1 Dialister sp. UBA7295
TGTAATTATTGTACAGCCCCTGTTTCTACCATCAAAAATCCCATATAAAAAGGACCGCCTTTTATTTCAAGGCGACCCTTCTTCCCTGCAGCCCAAATTCTCGAAAGCCGGCAGAATTTTCGATTTTTACGGCCATTTCAATCTCGTCTGTGCAAAGCTCCCATATAAAAAATATCGGCGCATCAGCAGCACACCTTCCCGCAATCCGAAATCCGCATTCCCCAATCCGAAAGCCGCAGCTGTCTCAAGACTTTCCACTTGCCAATGACCCACCCATTACGGTACGCATGAATCTTTTTCCTTCATTTTCGACTTGTACGATCGTACGCCCCTCCTGCCCTCACCCTCCCGGACGCGGGAGGGACGCATGGAACCGTTTGTGTCAATATCGACATTGCTGCTATCCAATGAGAAAAACCAGCTTTTCAACACCGCCTGTGCAGAATCCCCATACATAATCCTGCCGCATCAGCGGCAGCACCTTCCCGCACCCCGCATCCCGCACCCCGCGCCCCGAATTTTCGAAAATAGAACGAACGATTTACGCCGTAGTTTGCTAAGCCCCGAAAACCGCAGCTGTCCCAATCCTTTCCCTATGCCTAAAACTCCTGTCCATTACGATACGCATGCATCTATTTTCCTTCATTTTCGACTTGTCCCATCGTACGCCCCTCCTGCCCTCACCCTCCCGGACGCGGGAGGGACGCATGGAAATTTTATGTCACAATCGATTTAGCCCTTTTTACTTCGGTGTTCATCTGCCGATATCGAAATTGACTCTATCCATTGAGGAAAACGGGATTTTTAACCCCGCCTGGGCAAAATCCCCATATAAAAAATGTCGCCGCATCAGCGGCGACACCTTCCCGCACCCCGCACCCCGCACCCCGCATCCCGATATTTCGAAAATTGAAACAAAAGCGGCAAGTCGCGGTGAGGCTAACCCACGAAAACCGCATCTGACTCAAGCCCCAGTGAATGCCAAGTGCCTCAAACATACCGACACACATGATCCACGGCGATATCGGAGAATCCATAGGCCTCTGCTTTCGTCACTTTTCCATCGCAGATTTCCTTTGTTTCAAGCAGCAGCCGTTTTCCTGCCTCTTCGATGGTTTCTTCTCCGCGGATGATGGGGGAAAGGTCCACGTCTATATTGTCTTCCATCCATTGGGCGGTATGTTCATTGGCCGTGACTTTGATGACCGGCACCATGGAAAGGCCCGTCGGGGTCCCCAGTCCGGTGGTGAAGATAATGGCCTGACAGCCGGAAGCAGCCATGGAGGTAATGGAAGAAACGTCAAATCCTGCGGTATCCATGACAAGAGCTCCCTGTTTTGATGGTCTTACGGCCTGGGGAAGGACTTCCGTGATGGGCCGGGTGCCGCCCTTTTTGATACAGCCCAAACTTTTTTCTTCCAAGGTCGAAAGGCCGCCTGCTTTATTTCCGGGAGCCGGCTGGCCTTCGCGGCAGTTCTGGCCGGCCTCTGAAATATGATTTTCATAGTCCACGCAGGTTTTGATGATTTCATCATGGATTTTCGCGGTGAGGCCCCGCCGGGCCAGAATGTGTTCCGCCCCGATCCATTCGATGGATTCGCTGATCATGGCGGATCCTCCCATATCGATGAGACGGTCCGACAGATTTCCTACGGCCGGATTGGCCGCAATGCCGCTGGTGGCATCGCTTCCCCCGCATTCGATGCCAAGGAGAAGGTCGGAGATGGGGAATTTCTCTTTTTCCTGCATGGAGGCATCGGCGGAGAGTTTCTTCCCTGCTCGCACCGCTTTTTCCAGAGTCCTGAGGGTCCCGCCCTCTTCCTGGATGCCGAAGGAAATAATGGGTTTCTTCGTCAGTTTCTGCAGTTTTTCTTTCAGTTCCCGGTGGGACATGGATTCGCAGCCAAGGCCAATAATGACGACGCCATAGACATTGGGATGAAGGGCAAAGCCCATGAGGATTCTTTGCGTCATATCGATGCTGGCCGCCACGTCTCCGCAGCCCGAGTCAAACGTGAGATGGACGGATCCGCGGACGAGAGACGATGCCACCCGGCAGGTTTCGCTGGAGCAGGCGCAGGTGGGAAGGAAAAGGACATGATTCCGGATGCCCGGCCGTCCCTCGCTTCTCCGGTATCCCAGGAAATACAGCGGTTCATCGGTATAGGGCGTGAACTTTGGCGCTTCCCATGGAACGTCCCCCACGTATTCGTCTTCATATTTACGCGAAAGGCCGGCCAGATTTTTATCATCCACCCGATGGCCCTTCCCGATGAAGGTCGTGGCTTTCCCGATTTCTTCGCCGTATTTGTAGACCACCTGGCCTTTGGAAATATCGGAAAGAGCGATTTTGTGCCACTTGGGAATACAGTCTTCAGCGGTGATATTTCCACCTTCATAAAGAACCCGGTCCCCCGGGCGCGCTTCTTTCGTAAGCGTCACCACCGTATCTTTCGGATGCTGCAAGATTGCCTGTATGTCCATAGGTCCTCCTTATTTCATGGATTGAAATAAACGAATTGCCGCCTTTTTATAAAATTCTTTCGGATGATTCATCGATTCTCTGATATCCCGGTCATTTTTCGCCGCTGCCTTCACTTTGACCCCCGGTCCTTCCAGCCTTTCCCAGCCCCCGCCGAGAGATGCGGAAAAAATGAGGCAGGGCACTTTCGCCCTTTGGCAGTGGTAAGCGATGATGGAAACGATTTTTCCGTCCGCGCTCTGGGAATCGGTCCTGCCTTCCCCCGTGATGACAAAGTCCGCTTCTTTCAAAGCTTCCTCAAAATGGCTGAACCGCAGCACTTCTTCAGCGCCCGAGACCATTTTCCCTTTCAGAAACAGAAACAGTGCCGCTCCCAGGCCTCCCGCCGCCCCGCTTCCCGGGATGGTATCGGGATTCACACCAAAGGTTTCCGTCAGGATATCCCGATAATGCTCCATGCCCTTTTCAAGGATTTCCACCATGGAAGGATCCGCTCCTTTCTGGGGAGCAAAAACAAGGATCGCCCCTTTGGATCCGCAGAGGGGATTCGTCACGTCGCTCAATATCGTGAATTCCGCCGTTTTTGCCAGAGGTGAAAGTCCTGAAAGGTCTATTTTTTCTACTCTGGCAAGGGATGCCCCGCAGCCTGGCAGGATATTTCCCTTTTCATCCGGAAATTTCACTCCCAGCGCTTCCATGGCCCCCATACCTCCGTCACTGCTGGCCGAGCCGCCTATACCGATATAGATACGGCGGGCCCCATGGGCAAGGGCATGAAGAATCATTTCCCCCGTGCCGTAAGTGGAGGTTTGTAAAGGATTTCTTTCTTCTTCGGAAATCAGGGTAAGCCCCGAAGCTTCTGCCATCTCCATGAGGGCTTCCGTCTCCGAAAGTCTGGCATATGAAGCCATCTTTTCCCCGCCCAGCGGTCCGTGGACAGGAACGGAGACTCTTTCTCCCCGTCCCGAAGACAGAATGGCTGAAACCGTCCCCTCTCCCCCGTCCGCCGAAGGAAGGGAAATGGTTTTTACATCAGGAAAAACCTCATGAGCTGCCTCTGTGAGGATTTCAGAAACCTCTATGGCCGAAAGAGTGCCCTTGAAAGAATCGGGAGCGAAGAGGAATGTCATGGAACCACCGCCTGTCGAAACTGGTTTTCTTCATTGTATCATGAAAGACGTGAGCCGTTAGCCGTTAGTTTTTAGCAGTTAGTATTTTTTAGTTTACAAAGGAAACTATCATACGGAAAACTGCACATTGGGGTTAATGGGTAATGGACGAATGGCTGTTGGTCTGAGAAGAAACTAAAATGCGGGGAGGCTGTACATTGGGGTTAATGGGTTAATGGGTAATGGCTAACGGCTAACGGCT
>DKQZ01000054.1 GCA_002471975.1 Dialister sp. UBA7295
CGAGGATAGCGCCATCCATCTGGGCTGCGCCGGTGATCATGTTCTTTACATAGTCAGCGTGCCCTGGGCAGTCAACGTGTGCATAGTGACGGGTTTCGGTTTCATATTCAACAGTTGCGGTATTGATGGTAATACCACGAGCTCTTTCTTCCGGTGCTTTATCAATGGAAGCATAGTCGAGGAAGTTTGCTTTGCCTTCTTCGGACAGTACCTTGGTGATAGCGGCGGTCAGGGTAGTTTTACCATGATCGACGTGGCCGATGGTACCGATGTTAACATGCGGTTTTGTTCTTTCGTAATGAGCTTTTGCCATTTCTTTTCTCTCCTTGTAACAAAAAAGAATTTGCAAAATTGGATTTGCGCTTTATTTATTATAACATTGAAAGTCAACGGGAAACAAGAAATAACGCGTAAATCCTTGCAGATTTCGTAGAGAATCGGTGATTTTTCGCTGGTCCTTCACGAAGAAAAACATATAGTAAAAAGAGTTCTCATCAGAGAACTCTTTTCAGCAGGTTTTGGTGGCGGCTCAGAGATTTGAACTCCGGACACAGCGGGTATGAACCGCTTGCTCTAGCCAACTGAGCTAAGCCGCCATGGAGCTGATAACCAGGATTGAACTGGTGACCTTATCCTTACCAAGGATACGCTCTACCAACTGAGCTATATCAGCACATCTATATATAGGAAGTAATTAACATGGTGGCGGGGGCAGGACTTGAACCTACGACCTTCGGGTTATGAGCCCGACGAGCTACCAACTGCTCCACCCCGCGATATATTGGTGGGCGGAATAGGATTCGAACCTATGAAGGCAAAGCCGGCAGATTTACAGTCTGCTCCCTTTAACCACTCGGGAATCCGCCCATTTGGAGCTGGCAATAGGACTTGAACCTACGACCTGCTGATTACAAATCAGCTGCTCTACCAACTGAGCTACGCCAGCAAACAAGTTACGAGAGTTATTATACACATTTCGTTTTGCCTTGTCAAGCACTTTTTTCTTTCTTTTTCAGCGCTCTGGCGGGTCCGAGGTACGTCCTCATCACGTTTATTGATTATAACAGAGAGGATTCCTTTTGTCTATACCCATTTTACAAAATTTTGAAATAAGTTTTGCCTGCAGCTTCCGCATGACGATCCGTTCCAGTTTGCCGATGAATGATATGAGTCAGTCGTTCTTCGTTGCTCGTTCTTCGTTTTTCGTTGTGGATATGGTTTGCTTACGCAAACCAATCTTATAAATGGTGTTCCGTTCAAATCCACATGGTCACTATCCAGCTGTTTCCTTCAGTTGATAACAAATGAATATATTTGTTCAGATATGGCGCCCTTATCATTTGAAGGCGCCCACCTTAACGAACAACGAAGAACGAATGCCGAAGAACGATGGGATGAAATATTTACCCCTCAGTCGACTCTTCGCTTCTTGCCACGACTTCCACGTCTTTTGTCACGTCCCGGTTCAGGACTTTCTTTGCCCCTTTGAGGAATTTCGGTCTGGGGATGAGGACGATATGTCCGCATCCCCGGCATTTGATTCTCATATCGCTTCCGAGCTGAAGGACTTCCCATTCCTGGCTGCCGCAGGGATGTTTCTTTTTCATCTGGACGATATCGCCGATTCGGAACTGGATGAATTTCATGGTTTTGCTCCTTTGCAATGAAATAGCTTGATCTCAATGGGGAAAAAGTGGTAAGTGAAGGTGGCGCGCCTTTGGCGCGCGATTTTATATAGCGAGCCCTTGTCGGGCCCTTCTCCCTTACTCTTCCACCGGGACCATTAAAAATCTGAGCGGCAGGTAAGCCGCGCCGGCAGGGATGAATCGGAAGTAAAGGTCTCTTCCCATTTCCCAGGTGCCTGCTTCCATATAATCCTGATCCGTGCCGTTTCCAAACCACTTTCCCCGTTTGACGGTGTCTGTGCGGAAAATCATGGGCACTTTTTCATTGTGCCCGATCCGGAAGGTACCCATGTAGACGCCTCCCTGGGGATTGACGTACAGTCTGTATTTCCCATTTCCTTTTGTATGGAAGGAAATATGATACACGATGCCGTAGTCCCCCGTATTTTCCCTTTTGCCCCGGCTCATTTCATCCCGGCCGGTCCGGAAGGAAATGGATTTCCCCACCACGATTTCTGCCGGGCCCTTTTGAAAGTCCCAGGGCTTTTTGTTTTCGAGGTATAGATCTCCTGCGAAGGTGCCCCGCATTTCATGGCTGTCGGCGGGAAGGCGGAGGGCCGTATCCAGGGATTTCTGAAGGTCTTCCTGACTCCCGTCCGGAAGGATAGCCGTCCCCAGGGTGACCGGTTTTTCCGTTTCTATTTCCACCATGCCGCTCACCAGCATGTCCGGATCGATGCCCCCGGGATTGTCTTCGAAAAGGATAGTCCTTTCGTTTTTGGCAAGTTCCAGGGTCGTCGGCTTTTCTTTCGGCTTCACCACTTCCCGAAAGGACAGGGTGGCGCCGGTGGAAATATAATCACGGCTTTCGTCGCCTTTGACGGTTCTCGTGATGATGAGATCCTGCTTTTTCCTGGATTTCGCATAGACCACGAGCCTGGCGGGACTTCCCGTCTGGTTCACATGGTAGTAATAGACTCTTCCTTTTCCCTTTTTCACGGTTCCTTCATACAGGATTCCCGGATTGTCCGCATACTCCGGGCAGTCGGAAAAGATGAGGGTTCCCTCTGTCTTAAGGAGCTCGAGGGGAATGGTCGTATAATGATTTTCTACCGGTGAAGCAGCGGCAGCGGTCATACCGGCAGCCGCAAAAAGACCGGCCAGTAAAATCCTGATTTTACTTCTCATCAATTGGTTTCTGTATCTCCATTCTGCACCATGGCTTCGATTTTTTTAAAACGATGGGCAAGGCCGGACTTCGTGATGCCGCAGAGGGCGGCCAGCTCGGAAAGGCTGGCATTGGGATTGGAAAGGCGTAGCTCGCAGGCTTCCCTGATTTTTGGGGACAGGGAGGAAATGGTGGTCATTTCAAGAAGTTTCTGTACCATATGGGTCTGATGGACCGCTGCATCCACGGTTTTCTGCAGATTGGCGGTCTCACAGTTTACCTGCCGGTTCACCCGGTTTCTCATATCCTTCACGACCCGGACGCTTTCAAAGTCCATGTAACTCTGGCTGGCTCCGACGATCTGGAGAAATTCGGATACGTCATCGCCGTCTTTGATATAGACGATATAGTCATTCTTCCTGTCCGTCATGCGGGCATGAAGGCGGAAGGTTTTCATGGTCTTCACCAGTTCTTCCGCAAACCGGAGGGACTGGGTCACCATTTCCAGATGGTAATCGCTCTGAGGACGGCTGACAGACCCCCCGCCCAGGAAGGCGCCGGCCAGGTAGGCCCGCCTTTCCTCGGGGGATTGCAGAAATTCTTCATCATCCACGCCTGCCAGAGGGGAAAGGCCCATGGAATTCAGGAAATCAAGGCCTTTTTCCGACGGCTGCACCATGAGGGTATAGACGTTTTTCTTCCGGAGCCTTCTCCCCTGACGCACCATGGCGCTGGGGGTAAAGCCGAAATCTTTTTTCAGATAAATGAGGACCCTCCGGGCCACGGCACTGTTGCCCGTGGAGAATTCCAGTCCCCACCGGCCGCCGGAGCCGGTAATGAAGGAAGCGCTCATGCGGAGCAGGGCCAGAAGTTCCGATACCCGGCAATTTCTTTCTTCCCTGGATAGGCGGGCCAGCTCGTTTTTCACCTGTTCTGTAAATGACATCAGCGACTCCTCTTCAGGTATGACTCCAGCGTTTCAGGGGCGATATTGGCCCGGAGCAGGTTTTGGATCTGGATGATTTCATCTGCCAGTACTTTCGTATCCTGGGAAGCTTCCTTCAGGGGGCCCAACAGATCCGCTTCAATGAGGTTTACCCCCAGGGACTGTACTTTCGTCCGGTCGATGACCACCGGGAAGGCGCCGGCTTTTTCATATTTCTTCAGCACATCTTCATTGGGTATGCCATTATTGGCCAGCACGAAATCGATGACTCCGCCGCCTATATGGTCGATGAGGGCTTTCAGATGGTCACTCACCGTAAAACCCGTGGTTTCCCCGGGCTGGGTCATGATGTTGCAGATATAGAGCACCGGGGCCCCGCTCTTTCGGATGGCATCGAGGATTTCCGGGACCAGAAGATTTGGGAGGACCGAAGTATAGAGGCTTCCCGGGCCAAGGGTGATGAGATCCGCATCCTGGATGGCAAAAAGGGCATCTCCTACGGCCATGGGCGCCTTTGGAATGGTAGATATATGGACGATATGGGCATTATGGCCTGCCGTTTCAGGATAGGCGGAAATTTCCGATTCTCCTTCCACCACTTCCCCATCCGACATTTTTGCCTTGAGCCGGACTTTGGAAGTCGTCGCAGGAACGACTTGTCCCCGGATTTTCAATACTTTGCTGGCCGCTTCGAGCCCGCTCTGGGCTGAGCCGAATTCTTTGATCAAAGCCGCCAGGAACAGGTTTCCCAGGGAATGGCCGGCCAGTTCTCCTTCACCGCCGAAGCGATACTGGAAAATCTGCTCCAGCACCGTTTCCTTGTCAGCCAAAGCCACGAGACAGTTCCGGATATCCCCCGGAGCGATGATATTCATTTCCTCCCGGAGACGCCCGGAGGAGCCGCCATCATCGGCCACTGTCACAATGGCCGTAATGTTGGACGTTTTGTTTTTAAGTCCCCGGAGCAGCATGGAAAGGCCATGACCGCCGCCCAGGGCCACGATTTTAGGACCCCTGGCCAGTTCGATTTTGGAAATCAGGTTTTTGGAAACTTCTTCCTGATCCGGTACCAGGAGCTGGACAAAACGCTTCCCCAGTTTCCTCACAGCCACAACGATATCAGAAGCCCCCAGGACGATCAGGATCGTCCCGCAGATGGCAAGGAATGTATAACTGTAGCTTCCGGTCGCCTGGAAAGCGAGCCGGAGCATTTCTTCTTCCAGAATGCCGAAAATCTGATAGTTCAGGATGAGGGCCATTCCGAAGACGAGGAGAACGATGCCCACTCCGAAAAGGACCATCCACCGTTTAATGGCAAGGCCGGGCCGGAGCCATTGCAGGAAATTCTTCATACCGGTCACCTCCCTGAGGAATCCGTCACATCATGCTCCACGTGATTCCTGTGCAGATCCCGGTGTTCGATATTCACCTGTCTGTTTCTTTCCTTCAGATGATTGCCCAGTTTTTCCGTCACGAAAACAGACCGGTGCATGCCGCCCGTACAGCCGATGGCAATGGTGAACTGGGTCTTCCCGGACTTTTTGAAATTTTCTACCATGAAATCCATGAATTCATAGAGCTTCTTCAGGAATTCCCTGGTTACCGGCGACTTTTCGATATAGTCAGCCACTTCCTTTACGCGGCCCGAAGAATACTTGTACTTCTGGATATAGAAAGGATTCGGCAGAAGCCTGACATCCAGCACCATATCCGCATCGATGGGGATTCCATACTTGAAGCCGAAGGAGAAGACCGTAATCTGCATATCCCTTCTCCAGTTATTGAGGCCGAACCGGCTCTTCATATATTCCCCAAGGTCACTGGGCTTCATGGCCGTCGTATCGACAATCATATCTGCCTGGGCACGGACGCCGGCCAGGATTTTTCTTTCTGCCGCAATGCCTTCCTGGATGCGCATATTTTTTGCCAGGGGATGCTGACGGCGGGTCTCCATGTAACGGCGAATCAGGGCTTCATCAGAGGCTTCCAGAAAAACCACTTCATGGGGAATCCCCCTTGTCTCCAGTTCATTCAACGCCTGAGGCAGGGCATCGAAGAAAGAGCCCCCGCGGATATCCGAAACCACGGCCACATGACGGGTGTTGGAGGTACTCTTCCAACAGAGATCCGCAAACCGGGCGATCAGGACCGGAGGGAGGTTATCCACACAATAGTAGCCCATATCCTCCAGTTTCTGCATGAAATTCGTCTTGCCGGCACCGCTCATGCCCGTAATAATGACAAAGCGGAAATCATCATCTTCCATCATCAGCCCTCCAGTACATATTTCTCCACTGCTTTTGCCACGCCATCTTCATTATTGGAAGCTGTTTCATGAGAAGCTGCCGCTTTGGCAGAATCACTTGCATTGGCCACCGCAAAAGACCAGGGCGTGATGGAAAGCATGGACACATCGTTATTTCCATTTCCAAAAGTCATCGTATTTTCTATGGAAATACCATAGAGAGCGCACATGGCGCGGATGGCATTTCCCTTGGAACAGTCTTTATGATTCATTTCAAAGAAATAGGGCTTCGACTTCACCTGATTCACCGCATCGCCATATTTCTTTCTCAGAATTCCGTCGATTTCCTTCATCTTCTGATCGTAATACTCACAGACGAGAATCTTCGTCGGTTCCTTTTCCGGATGGTAGAAGGCCTCCCCGTCCACATGGGCTTTTACCCTGCACTGATGCTCATAGGCCTTCGTCCGCCAGTCATAATAGGGTACATGAAGCTCATCATCGATATAGGTATGGGCATACCAGCCTTCTTCTTTAATAGTAGAAAGGATATCCAGGGCCTTTTCCTTCTCCACCGTCACATTCCGGATGATTTTTCCACTTTCGCAGAGACCCGTGAGGGCCCCGGTGTAGCAGATCATGGGCACATCGCCCAGGCCGATGGCCTGCCCCCAGGGCCTTGCCGCCTGGAACATGCGCCCCGTGGCAATGACGATTCTGACCCCCTTTGCCAGGGCGGCCTGGAGGGTCTTTTTCGTGTAATCGGAAATGGAAATATCGTCTCTAAGAAGGGTATCGTCAAGATCGATGGCTATCAGTTTGATGGACATATTGTTTCTCCTTATATGTAAATACGGCTGGTATCATTTGAGCAGGTCGTGATCCGTGGCCCGTGGTCCGTGGCCCGTGAAGGTGGCGCGCATCAGAATCAGGAAGCGCAGAATAAAATAAAATTGGACCGGCTTCACGAATCACGAGGAACGAGTCACGTCTTTCTTTTTTCCCCATTATATCACACGAGGAAACGCCCGATGACGTGTAAGGAAAACTTTACGATGAAATAAAAATTTATGGAATGTTAAAAAAAGAAGAAACTTTTTCCTGTTTCTTCTCTTATAATGAACAGGTACTTCCGAAAGTTCTCTTCATTTCCTTCTCCTATACCTCCATCCTGAAATCGTATATATATGTATATATAAAGAGATGTACAATAGGAAGGTCAAATGAAAAGGGAATTTTTACAGAATTTTCCGGGTCATACAGAAAGGAGTCCTGAAATGGCAAAATCTCATCGCTTTCCTCCCGCCATGATTTTTATCTGCCTCATGGGCATCGTCAGTCTTTTTGCCGACATGACCCAGGAAGGGGCAAGAAGCATCTTTGGCGATTACCTGTCCCTCATGGGCGCCTCGGCGGCGGCCATCGGATTCATTACCGGTTTTGGCGAACTCGCCGGTTATGCGCTCCGGTTCTTTACGGGCCTCCTCGCATCGAAGTCTGGCAAATACTGGGCCATGACCATTTTCGGCTATGCCCTGGCAGTCCTGGCCATTCCCTGCCTTTCCCTCGTGCCCGACGGAAACTGGGTGGCTGCGGGCTTTTTCATCATTCTGGGCCGGGTAGGCAAGGCCATCCGCCAGCCTGCCAAGAGCACCCTTCTTTCCTATGCGGCGACCCGGCAGGGCGTGGGGAAAAGCTTTGCCATCCAGGAATTTCTCGATCAGCTGGGCGGATTCTCGGGACCCATCGTGGTTTTCCTTCTCCTCTGGATGAATGAGTCCGAAGACCCCCTCTCCGCCCTTTCCTGGTGCTTTGCAGGCCTCCTTATCCCTGCCCTCTGCTGCATCGGCGCCGTGATTCTGGCATCGAAGAAATTTCCTCATCCCGAAGACTTTGAGCCGGTACCGAAGAAGAAGGAAATATTTCATTTCCGTCATTCCTTCCTTATTTATATTGCCGGCATTTCCCTCTTTGCCTTCGGATTCCTTGATTTCCCGCTCATTACCATGCACGCGGCGAAACTTTCTCTCGTAGATTCCACCCTGCTTCCCCTGATTTACTCGATCGCCATGGCTATCGATGCTTTTGCAGCCCTGGCTTTTGGCTGGGCCTATGACAAATTCGGCCTTCCGGTTCTGGCTGTTTCCACTTTGATCGGAGCTCCTTTTACGTACTGCGTTTTTGCCCTCGACAATACGCCAGCTCTTTATCTGGGCGTCATTTTATGGGGCATCGGCATGGGTGCCCAGGAATCCATCATGAAAGCTGCCGTTTCGACCATTGTTCCCCGGGACTGTCGGGCCACGGGTTTTGGCATTTTTGAAACCTCTTTCGGCATCGCCTGGTTTATCGGAAGTGCACTTCTCGGAGCCCTCTACGATTATTCCATCCCCCTGATGATTACTGTTTCTACGATCGCCCAATTGCTGGCCATTCCATTCTTCCTCATCACATCACGGAAAGCCGGGCATTTGTGAGATCAGTGATCAGTACTATAAAAGGAAAGGGAATTACTGTCACTTAAACAAGCCAATAGAAATTTTGAGACAATTTCTACGACTGTGTGTTGTACAACCCCTCAGTCCGCTTCGCGGCCAGCTCCCCAACCTTGGGGAGCCTTGAACGTTTCGACGTTTATGGATAGAGACAAATCGACACTAACCATTCAAATCATTATCGTAAAAGCCCTCCCAGGTTTTTCTCTCGAACGCGTTTTGAAAGAGCGAAGCGAAGGCGGGTGGGCTCTCTACTGTTCTTACACCCCGTCTGGGCAGATTCCCCATATATGTTCGTGCCCCGTCAGGGGCGCACCTTCCCGACAGCCCCGGGGATCCCGGGATTCCCGATCATCCCGATTCAAAAGTTCCATTTCTAAAGTCATCTCGTTCAGGAACGCCCCAATAAATCGACCTATGGTCAAATTTTTCTTTACAAAAATCGACCGGTGGTCTATAATATTCTACACGGGAACAAATCCCACCAAGGAGGACTTATGCTCAAAAAAACTGCAGCCCTGATGCTGGCTGCCTCATTACTTGCCGGTGTTTCTGCTTATGCGGAAAGCACTGCCTATTCCAGTTTTTCCAGTTATTCCTACTCTTCCGTCACCAATTCCGATGGAAAGACTGTGACCCGGTCTTCATCCGGAAGCTATCAGATGAATACCGAAGGCGATACCCTCACCCTTTCCCTCGAATCGAATCATACGACCGGTTATTCCTGGGAAATTCACGGTCTCGACCGGAGCGCCCTGCAGGCGAAAAACGCCTATGTACAGGACAAAGCCCCCATCAATGAAGAAGGAGAGCCCATGGTCGGCGTGGGCGGACGGGATATTTTCACTTTCAAAGCATTGAAACCCGGTACCGCCACCCTCACCCTTTCCTATGAACAGCCCTGGAAAGGCGGAGACAAAGGTGCGTCCTATGACCTCACCATTACGGCAGGAGAAGACAATGTCATTACCGGTGTATCCCTCTCCACCCACGAAGAAAAAGATCCTGACCAGTCGGACCGGGTCATCATCATATCCCTGGTCCAGGGTACTTCCACGGAAACTTTGAAAGCTCTGGGTAAGAAATACGACATGGACCTCATGTACAACATGAAAAACCTCTCCATGGCCTCCTTCACCCTGAAGACGCCCCTTTCGCCCGCCGACATGAAAGCCTTCCTTTCCCGGCTGGAAAAAGAAGAAGTCATCCTCGGCGCCTGGCCGGACCGGAAAATGTACCTTCAGGACGTAAAGATTTGAGGAAATAGAATCACATCCTTTCCGCTTATAAAAGTGATTCTTCAGCAGTCAGCATTCAGCTGAAGAAGGCCCGCATCAGAATGATGGCGGGCTATTTTTTACATATCTCCAATGAAAGGAACCCCCCTTCAAGGGTGGGTGTCGCCAAAGGCGAGGGGGAAAACCGATACCTGCCTGGCCAAAGAGCTTTTCAGGCACAAGTGCAGGGTAACGTAAATCATCCCATCCGTCGCCTGCGGCGACTGTCTTATCCAGGGAAGGCTGACTGAAGAGTTCACAAACTTTAACGAGATTCTAATGATACAAAATGAAATTTTTTCTACTATATGTATAGAAGGCAAAACGAACGAGGCCTCGGGCCGAGCTCCATCCGATCCGCCAGGCGCCCGAAAATTTAAAGCGGACCCGGAGCAAGACCCACGTGTTCCGATTGCCTTCCATCCTCGAGGACTTCTGAATTTCCAAAGTTGTTATAAAAAAGCAAATTCTCCCCTCCGAAATGATTCAGTAACGGCCACCTCGCTCCGTACCCGGTCACGGGAAGCATATCCCAATGCGGGAATTGCTGCTGCCGTATTGACAGGTAAGACCGAAACTCCGGAAAACGAACAATTCCTCGCTCCGGGAGTATTTTGCTGCCTGAAAGCCGCCCACCCTGTGGGCGGCTTTTTTGTGCATAACAGTTCCCCTCCCTGGGCTTTCATCAGATGGCCAAAGAGGAAAATCCGCCGAAAGGGAAAATCCACCCTTGAAAGGGGGGATGCCCTCTAGCGACAGGGGGGAAGATCGAAGCTTTTTTGACGAAAGAGCTTTTAGGACGAAAGTGCAGGCAAACGTAAATCATCCCATCCGCCCCTNNTATCTAGGGAAGGCTGACCATTAGGCGGCCTCTGGCCGCCGGGATTCCATCCCTTGCCCTTTCAGTCTGCTTCGCAGCCAGCTTCCCCGAAGGGAAGCCAACCCGCAACCGATAGTGCCACATATGAGGCTGACTGACGAAAGGTCCTTGTGCTCAATGACTCTGTCGGTAAACAGGTGGCCTTCTTCGAGAAGAGGACCCCGCGATAGCGGTGGGAGGACGAATCACCGTCGAAATCATTCATGGCAGGAGCGGAGATAAACGTTTCATGCACATCCCCAAACGAGCATCAGTCATCCCATCCGTCGCCTGCGGCGACTGTCCTATCTAGGGAAGGCAGACCATCAGGCGGCCTCTGGCCGCCGGGATTCCATCCCTTGCCCTTTCAGTCTGCTTCGCAGCCAGCTTCCCCGCGGGGAAGCCAACTCGCAACCGATAGTGCCACATATGAGGCTGACTGACGAAAGGTACCCGGGTCAGATGACTCAAACCGTAAAATGCGTGCTCCCCGAAGTGCGGGGAGCTCCGCGACAGCGGTGAGGGGATGTCAAGCACGTACAAGTTGAAGATGGCTGTGAAGGTACAGTAGGCAGGGTTCGGTACAAGGCACATATGAGGCTGACTGACGAAAGGTCCTTGTGCTCAATGACTCTGTCGGTAAACAGGTGGCCCTCTTCGAGAGGAGGGCTCCGCGATAGCGGTGGGAGGACGAATCCCCGTCGAAATCATTCGTGGCAGGAGCGGAGATAAACGTTTCATGCACATAGCCAAACAAGCGTAAATCATCCCATCCGTCGGCTTCGTCAACACCTTCCCCATCTGGGGAAGGCAGACCATCAGGCGGCCAAAGGCCGCCGGGATTCCATCCCCTGCCCTTTCAGTCTGCTTCGCAGCCCACCAAGCCCCCCTGGTCAGGGGGGCAGCGAGCGAAGCGAGCAGGGGGTCGTACTATCGTACATGTCGAAAGTGTGCTAAGCGAAAAGCAAGACTCCCCGAGGGGAAGCCTTCTCGAGTGACTTTTGAGCCATTTCGACTTATATGGGTATTTCAACTGCGCCTGCCGTATTCCCCATAAAAATTCTCGGCCCATCAACGCCGACACCTTTCCGACAGCCCCGATATTCCCGAGTATTCCCGACAATCCCCGATTCAAGAGTTAATCGATCTTATAGTTTTCTTTCAACTACGAATCTGTTATCAGTGCTTCTGCCCATCAGCGCCGACGCCTTCCCGATTACCCTGACCATCCCGATAGAAGGGGCTTTGCCAGTCAAACAGACGCAAAAATCCTGATGACCCACCGGTCATCAGGATTTCTTATTGACTTATTACACTTTGAGAAGGGACAGGTCTGCCCTTGTTTCGTGGGCTGCCTGTTTGGCTTTGTACATACGGCTGTCCGCTTCTTTGAGGATTTGCCTGCAGCTGGATGGCTTGGCCGGTCTCCATACGCTTCCCATGGAGACGCTGACGTTGTTTTTCTGGAGGATTTTCTGCAGTTCTTTGATTTTTTCTTCAAATTCTTTCTCGGTGAGGCAGGTGAGACAGAGGATGAATTCGTCTCCTCCGATCCGATAGATTTCTTCGTCTTCAAGCTCGATGCGAAGGATTTCCACCAGGCGAATGAGGGCCTGGTCACCGGCTTCGTGGCCTTCATTGTCATTGATGAGTTTCATTCCGTTCATATCACAGAAGGAGAGGCCGAAGCCTTTGACGTTTTCAAGTCCGTCCAGGTATTCTTCGAAGGCGTGGCGATTGTAGGCCCCCGTGAGCTGGTCTCTATGGCTCATTCTCTGCAGGATAATCGCATTATTTCTGTGACGCAGGAGGGCGGAAAGGAAGGCGCCCAGGAGTTTGGTCATGATGGAAATATTTTCCATTTCCGTAGTTGGCGGATTATCGAAGCCGAAGAGGCCGATCATTTTCCCTTCCAGGAAGAGGGGCGAAATAATGATGGTCTGCACGTCCCTGGCCAGGAGATGGTTGTAGAAGGCAGGTTCCGTGAGGCGGAGTTTATTGACATCCCGGACAAGGACGTTGTGATGGGCATTCAGTTCTTCATTGACTTCTTTGAATTCCATGAGGTCCTGGTACTGGCACCTTTCTTTCATGGAGGAAATGCCGGGAGCGCACCATTCATAGGTATTGGATACGTAATGGTTGTCCTTTTTCTCGAAAAGGTAGGTCCTGTGGCAGCCCAGTTTTTCTCCGGCATAGGACAGGATGTATTTCAGGGATTCGTCCGGATTTTCGATGGACAGGGCTCCCATGATGGCTGTATTGGAGAGCTGGATGATATCGTTCATCTGGCGGATAATTTTGTTTTCCACTTCTTCCGAGGTGATGTCGATGGCGATTTCCAGGCGCACGATTTTGCCTGCCTTTTCCACCAGCGTGGCTTTGCGGGAGTAGTATTTGTCAGTCACCGGATCATGGGTATTTCCATTCATAGTAGTCAAAGGGACGAAGGAGCTTGGAGTGCAGTGCAAAGTTGATGAAATCATCATGGAGGATTTCATAGCTTTTAATTTCGGAGTAGTCGCCCCCATTAATTTTGCAGCGGCTTCTGGCGCAGTTATTCATGTACTTCACTTCCCCTGTGTAGGGGTCGGACATGTACACCATTTCGTCCATATTTTCAAATGTTTTTTCAAGAAGCTCCGGCACTGTTTTGTCCTCCTTTTTCACTCATGCATTGCCGCGAATCCGATATTTATTCTCATGCAGGACGGCTTCGAACTCGCTGACCGGGATGGGTCTTGAGAAGAGGTAGCCCTGGAAGTAGTCATAACCCATATTGAGGAGGGTCTGGAATTGTTTTTCCGTTTCCACCCCTTCGATGAGGACCTTGAGGCCCAGGGCCTGACCCATCATGAGGATGGATTTCAGGATGACTTTTCCTTTTTCTTTATTTTCTTCGGTCATCTGGAGGAAGGCCATATCGATTTTGAGGGTTTCCACGTCCACGTTTTTGAGGGTATTCAGGGACGAGTAGCCTTTGCCGAAGTCGTCGATTTCCAGGACGTATCCGGCTTTCCTCAGGTCGTCAAGGGTGTGGCTTTCCCGTTCCATATCGTAAATGATGGCGCTTTCGGTGATTTCCACGTGAAGTTTTTTCTTGTCGATCTGATATTTCTCCACCAGATTGTCCAGCACCTGCCGGCAGTTCAGATAGTAGAAGTCTTTTGGCGATACGTTGATGGAAATGGCCAGGTCTTTATAGCCGTCCCGACTGCTCCACTTTTTCAGCTGCGCTGCCGCCGTTTCCCAGACAAATTTGTCCAGCTTGGCGATCTGGCCCGACCCTTCGAGGTAGGGAATGAAGGAGGCCGGAGGAATGATGGTGCCATCGGCACGGAAGCAGCGCACCAGGGCTTCGGCACCCACGATTTTCCCATCCCGATTCACCTGGGGCTGGTAGTAGACGCGAAAGGCATTCTCTGCCATGAGCTCCTCGAAGGAGCTGATGATTTCCTGTTTCTTGATGATGCTGTCCAGAAGTTCGTGGGAATAGAAGGAAACAAGGTTGGCCCGGCTTTCACGGATGTTCCTTCTGGCCATATCTGCATGGCCCACCATGACGGAGACGGGGATGCGGGGCTCCGTGATGGGATAGACGCCCGCATGGGCCTGGACGTGAATCGTATTTCCATTGATGGAGACTTCTGCCCTTTCCAGTTCCCGCTGGAGACGGTCCTGGGAGAAAAGGCGATAGGGTTTGAAAATGGCAAATTCATCGCCCCAGAGGCGGCCCACCAGGGTATCCGGCGTACTTTCCATCTTCAGGATCCGGTTGGCGAAGATGAGAAGTACGTGATTTCCCTTTTCCGCGCCATGGAGCTCCTGGAGCAGCTTGAAATGACGGACGTTGATGGAAATAAGGACGTACCGTTCTTTCGTATTCTCACGGAGCACTTTCCGCACCGCTTCATAGAATCCCCTGGCATTGAGGAGGCCCGTGAGCACGTCGTGACGGATAAGGTATTCCCCGTTTTCATTTACCTTGGCCGGAATGGTCATGTCGTCTTCCGTAGCTTCCCGGGAGTCAATGACTTCCATGGTGACAGGCATGACGGCACCGCCAGAGAGGACCATGTGGATAGGCTGGGAATGAATTTCATAGAGCCTGTGCCCCACTCTTTCCTGCTTTTTCACGATAGAAGCCGTATGATGGGCCCGATAGCTGGAGCAGTTGCTGCAGCGTAATTCGGAAGCCCATACGGAGAAACACCGCTTGCCAAAGGTGAAATCAGGTCCTTCCTGATCCAGCACCACCTCCCGGCAGTCATCGGCATCCACCAGCCTTGCCAGCTGGTGGGTCTGCTGTTTCAGCTTCAGAAGGTCCCTTACTTCTTCTACCGACATTCTCAATGCATCACTCATCCACGAACACCCCTTATGAACGGAAGAATAGGCCCTGCCTGTTCCTTTACCTGTAATGAAATATGAATCTATTTAGATTTATTATACTATATATAGAACTTTTTGGCATGATGAGATTCGTAATTTATATACAGGAGGAGAAAACTGTCGGCTTTTATTGCATCTGAAAAGTTTGGAAATAAAAAAGAAGCAATGAAATCCATTGCTTCTCCTGCCCTCAGGGGTTCGTAGTACTTCCCTTCAGCGAGGGACTGCGGGAACTCACGGCATCACAGCCGGCGATGACGAATTTGATGAGATTTCTCTGCAGGGAAAACCAGCTCCGGTCTTTGACCCAGCCTTTTTTCTGGTTAATGGCCATGGAGCCGTTCAGGATGAACCAGAAAAGATTCTCCAGTTCTTTGACACTCAGACTGCCGCCAATGGTTACTTCTATGAAAACATGCCTTTTCTCCTGATAAATCAGCTGCACCATGCGCTGGCAGATGAAAGGATCCTTCACCAGGGGAAGGTATGTCCCGTAATCAATGAACCGGTGCCACAGGGGCAGCTCGCTTTCATGACTGATGAATTCATCGAGATCCTCCAGATTGGCCAGCTCCCAGAGATGCTCCACCGTTATCTCATAATCCTTGGGCCTGTCTTCATTGACGCACTCAAAAGCAGCCTCTATGGTCTTGTCGAGGAGATCATAGACGTCATAAAAATGGGCATAAAAAGTACTCCGGTTGATCCCCGCTGCCTCACAGAGACCGGTAATCCGGATCTTATCAAAAGGTGTACTTTCCAGCATATGAAGAAAAGTTTCCCGTATGTGCTTCTCTGTCGCCGACCTGTTTCTTCGTTCCTCTCTCATTAAGCTGTCACCGCCTGCAATAATTTATTACGTAAATCATAACATGATTTCAATGAATAAAGAATCACCAAATCATGATTTGTGTCCATCAATCCATCATTTTCATGCATAACAGGCATTCTTTGGTTAACAAAGTTGCTGCATACCTATTATATTTTTTATTTTACCCCTCGAAAATATATAGTCAATAGTAAATTTATTTTAAAACGTATATGATATTATGTATGCTTCTGTACTTTCATTATATGAAATAAATAAATCACGCAGATGGATACCTGGAACACGGAAGAGAGAGGATTGGCAAGACCTATATGAAATATGGTGACCGGTTCCATCCGGCTGAAAAGGAAAGAGAGCGGCATGCGGAAACAGAGAGCCCCCACGATGCCCTGGACCATGACGAATTTCGTCTTTTCGCAGCCATTGTAAAAACCGAAGAAACAGAAAAGGAAGGAAGTGAGCAGCGTATCCAGTCCGTAAGCCTTGAGGTACTCAAAAGCCGCCTCCCGCACCGGCGGGTCGCTCGTAAAGAATCCTGCCAGGAAATCGCCATGGAAAAAGGAAATCCCGGCCAGCACGAGACCGAAAGCGAGGGACGTGGCGATGCCGTATTTCAAGGCCAGGAACGCCCTGTCCATCCGCCGGGCCCCATAATTCTGGGCCACGAAAGCAGACATGGACTGAAGGAAGGAGAGAGGCACCAGCATGATGAAACCGCAGAGCTTTTCGCCGATGCCAATTCCTGCCGACGCATCCACCCCGAGACCGTTCACCAGGCCCATGATCCATAGGAAAGAAATCCCCACCAGCACATCCTGAATGGCCACAGGAATCCCGACGGAAAGCATTTTATAGACCAGGGCCCGGTCCACTTTAAAATCAGAGCGATGGATTTCCACAGGCATGCCCGAATGGCGGATCATCAGTACCGACAGAAGGACAGAAAGGCCCTGACTTCCGATCGTCGCCCAGGCCGCCCCGGAAGCGCCCATTTCAAAAAATCCCACCAGAAGAAGATCGCCCAACCCATTGCAGATGGCTGCCACGATGACCGTAAAAAGAGGCATGAGCGAATTCCCAGTCCCCCGGAAAATCCCGCCCAGCACATTATACCCCACGATGAAGACCAGCCCCGCCGCGCAGATACGGATATAGGAGACCGCCTGAGAGAAAGCTTCCCCCGGCACCTGAAGCGCCCGACATACGGAAGGAGCCAGGAAATAGAAAAGCACGGTCAGCCCGACAGCCAGAATCGTAAAGGCCGAAACGGTCGTACCAATCGTCTTCCCGGCCAGGCGCATCCGCCGCCTTCCGAGAAGACTTCCAAGCACCACCGTAGTCCCCAGGGCCAGATCCGTAATGACCGTTGTGATCAGCTGCATCACCTGACCCCCAAATCCTACAGCCGCCACATTGGCGGAATCCGAAAAAAGCCCCACCACCAGTAAATCCACAGCTCCGTAAAGGACCTGAAGAAATAAAGAAAGCATCACGGGAACCATGAACCGGATCAAAGGCATGAAAACCGATCCCTCCGTGAAATCCGTCCGCTTCATAAACTCTCCTTTAATAAAAAACCGGATAAGACCAGGCCTGCGCCTGCCATCTTATCCGGTCAGTCTTTAAAGACAACCTCCGATGAACCATTCCTCCACTATCGGATTCGAAAGGTATTATATAGGATTCATTTCACATTGTCAAATTTGACACATCAGGGAATTCCTGAACAAGACATGAAGCTTTTGAGTCATTTCCGTTGACTGCCTGCTGTACAACCCCTAGTCCGCTTCGCGGACCCCAAACCTTGGGGAGCCTGAAACGATAGCATGCGGATGGTTCGTGGCTCATTGTCACCTAATCCTTCTCGTCGGATTGTTCAAGCCCTCCCAAGTTTTGGGAGGGTGGCGCCGAAGGCGACGGGTGGGTTGATCTACAGCTGCCTGCCGAGATTTTTGCATAAAGGTAAATACGTTTACATAAGTGAACCCACGAAACCTTTGAGTCATATCCGTTGGCTTCCTGTAGTACAACCCCTCAGTCCGCTTCGCGGCCAGCTCCCCAACCTTGGGGAGCCTGAAACGATAGCATGCTGATGGTTAGCATACATATCGACTCTATACGTTCAAGTCGAATCGTTTAAGCCCTCCACTCACCTCCCCTGGTCAGGGGAGGNNAGCGGAGGGGAAGGGGTCGTACGATCGTACAAGTCGAAAATGTGAAAAAGGTAATCTTCTCCCGGGAGGGTGCCTGAGGCTAGCGTTGTGCGGGTGGGTCGTACTCCAGTTCTTTCACCCCGCCTGCCTGCATGACCACTCTATATTCGTGCCGCTTCAGCGGCACACCTTCCCGACAGCCCCGAACATTCCCGAGATTCCCGACGATTCCCGATTCTAAAGCCTTTTCATCCTGTATTTCACATATAAAAATGGCCGCCTCATGAATTTGGCGGTCACCTTCCCTAATCCCCAATCC
>DKQZ01000090.1 GCA_002471975.1 Dialister sp. UBA7295
AATGCTTATCTTTTGGTCTTTGGTTCGGAATAGTGTAGTGCTGGCGGTCTATCTCTTGTTTTCGGTTGCTTGCTTCCTTACCGTACATGAGCATTCATTGAGGGAAAGAAGTACTTTGAAGCCAAACCGGGTATGGACTACGATACCATTGAAAAAGCGGTGAGGAACGTATTTGAGGAAGCACGGAAGGCTTGACCTGTAAAAGCCTAAGGCCGTTTCGCAGAGGAAACGGCCTTTTCGCTGTGGAAGAAAGGAAAATGGGATGGACAATTTCGAGGAGAAGAACAGAGGCTATTGGAATGAGCGGAGCCGCGGCTACAGCAGTCTTAGACAAAAGGAACTGTCCGGGCCGGACAGCAGGGCCTGGGAAAGGTTCCTGATGGAAAGGCTTCCGAAGGGAAGACCTCTTCGTGTCCTGGATGCAGGCACGGGGCCTGCCTTCCTTGCCATTATCCTGGCAAAGGCAGGATGCAGGGTGACGGCCCTTGATTTCTCTGCCTCCATGCTGAAAGAGGGGGCGGCTAATGCGGAAAAGGCGGGAGTTTCCATTTCTTTCATGCAGGGCGATGTGATGAACCTGCCCTTTCCGGTAAGCAGCTTTGATGCCATTGTGACCCGCAATGTGACCTGGAACCTGCCCGATGTGCCCAGGGCCTATGCGTCTTGGCAGAGGGCTTTGAAAAAAGGGGGCGTCCTTCTTAACATGGACTCCAACTACGGTCCCATGGATTTCACTGCCGCTGCGAAACTTACCAAAAATGCGCACCACGGTGTGGCGGAAAGTCTTATAGAGACCTGCCAGGAACTGAAGGACTCCATCCGTATCAGCACCCACAGCCGGCCGGCCTGGGATGTGGAACGGCTGCGGTTTCTGGGCTTTTCTTCCGTCACATGGGAAGAGGATATACGCCCTCTTGTTCACCTGTCCAAAGAATGGGACTACGACCCGCTGCCTCTTTTCTGCATCAGGGCGGTGAAATAGAAGGGAGACGGTAGAAAGCAGAGGCCCATGATTTCATCTGCGGACCTGCTTTTCTTTTATTTCACTGCATACGTATGGAGGAATCAGGAGTTTTGACATGGGAAAAGGGCTGTGAAGAAATGGTCATCATTTCTTCACAGCCCCTTTTGGGATATGACGAAAATGTATCAAACTCCGGCGAAGCCGCCGCAGCAGCCCTCGGGTGCAGAGTGCCGGTCAAACTTAAGAACCTTTTACGACCTCCACCATGCTTCTCTTCATTTCCAGATATCGGTCTGTATAGTAGGGGCCTGCCTGGGATTCCCGAAGATCGTAGCCGTAGGGACGCCGGCTGATGGCGATGAGGGGCGGCGCCTGGATTCGTTTGGCTACGGCAAATCCGGCAAAAAGGTTCCACCAGCGCTCCAGGTCCTGAATGAAAGCGGCGTGGGTGGGAAAGAGGTCTTCTACCTTTACGGAACAGCCCAGATGCTCTTCCAGTGTTCCTTCCCTGTACCAGGCCAGGATGTCCTCCGGTGTATTTCTCTGCCAGGGTTCTACAAAGCTTTTCAGCAAATAGTCATGGTATTCGTAAATAAGAGGATCCCCCAGGCCTTTGGTGATATCCTGGTTTTCGGAAAGTTCGGCGGAGGGTTTCACGGTGAAAATGCCTTCGGGGATGACTTCTCTGCCATACCATTCGTTCAGTTTCCTGCCGAGTTCATAAATCTGGTATTTCCATAAATCTGCTGTGGCTGCCAGAGCTCCGGCTAAATCTCCATAGAGGGTGCCATAGCCGACCGTGAATTCCGTTTTGTTCGCATTGCAGGTGAAAATCCCTCCAAAGGCTGCGGAAAGGGCGGCGAGGATCCGGCTGCTCCGGTCTCTTGCCTGCATATTTTCCTTCATGAAACCGGTAAGGTGGATTTTCTGATTCCCATAGGGAAGGCCTTCCAGGGCTTCCGCCGTCTCATCGATGAAATTTCCGATGGGAATAGAAAGATAGGGCGAGCCCAGATTATCTGCCAGCTGCTTTGCCAGGTCTTTTGTGAGGGCCGAATTGAAGCGGGTGGGGGTATTGACGAGGAGAAGATTTTCCGCAGGAAGCACGGAGCGGTAGAGGGCCGCATTGACGGCCGAATCGATACCTCCCGATACGCCGATGACCACTTTATTCACGTGGATGGACTCCAGGAATTTCTTTACCCCGTACCGCATGGCTGGAAGGAGCAGGTCTCCTTTATGAGGCTCCATGGGCTCGGAGGGCGTAAAGGTGCCTGTTTCTTTATGGAAATCAAAAGTGCAGTGGGGCGTCTCGAAAGGCGCAGCTTCCGCTGTCAGATTTCCATTCTGATCATAAAGGGCGGTCATGCCGTCAAAGGTATAGCAGGTTTTGCCATTATTCTGAAGTCCCCGGTTATTCACGTATACCATGGGCACGTGCAGTTTTGAGAGAGAAGCGGTCAGCATGCGGTGGCGCTTTTCATTTTTTCCAAGGGTAAAGGGGGAAGCGGAGAGGTTCAGAAATAATTCCGCTCCTTTATCGGAGAGTACTTTCATGGGGGAGAAGGAGTAATTTTCATCCCAGCTGTCCTCGCAGAGGAGGATTCCCACGCGGACTGTCCCTTCTCCATCGGTCAGAAGGTACGGGGCAAAGAAATCTTCCGGCGGAAGGCCCTCTTCCCTTGCTTCAGCCAGAGTGGAGGTGAAATACCTCCGGTCCTCAAAGCAGCGGTAGCTGGGAAGAAGGGTCTTGATGACGTAAGGCCGCATGGCCCCTTCGGGATAGAGGAAATGACCGTCTCTGGCCGCAAAGGCAGCGTTATATTTCCTCGGCCGTCCGTCATCATTGGTCTGTCCCCGGTCTATGGCGCAGCTTCCCCACACAATGGTCAGGCCTTCGGAAGCCTGTGCCATTTTTTCATTATACCTTTCACATTCGCGGAGAAAGGCCGGCTGGTCCCACAGGTCTCCGATGAGGTAGCCCGTGAGGCACATTTCCGAAAGCACCAGGAGATCGGCTTTCACGGATCTGGCATATTCGATTTCCTTTTCAATCTGTTTCCAGTTCTCCCGGATGTGCCCGGGAATGACGTCAATCTGGGCGGTAACGATTTTCATGATGAGTACCTCGGTTTCGTGAATTCTGTCTTTATTTTACAGGGGGACCGATTGGCTGTAAAGAAAGGGAGGGAAAATGGATTTGGGACTTCGGATTTGGGATTTCGGGAAGGATATGGTTTTCTTCGGAAAACCAATTGATTCGGCCTCCGGCCGCAGCCCATGGCCCTGCTGACGGATTCATTCCATCTGTCCCATGAACCTGCTCGGGTAATAATCGAAATGGGACAGTTCCCATATAAAAATGATTGCCGCATCAGCGGCAATACCATCCCGACCGCCCCGATACTCCCGACACCCCCGACAGCCCCGAAACAAAAGTTATTTCATCATATAGTTTCCCTTTTCCAATTTCAGTGCATCAAATAAAAAAATAGGTTATAATTAAACTGACATATTGTTTATTACGACAGGAGATTTATGGAACGATACCGGAATTATTCTGATTACCTCAAAGGGAAGTACGGAGAGAAAGTGTACAAGATCCCCATTTCCCTTCCTGTGACCTGCCCGAACCGGGACGGGTCGCTTTCGGACAAAGCCTGCATTTTCTGCGGGTCCATCGGCGCCGATTATGAGACGAAGGCCGTGGGGCTTGCGATTACGCAGCAATTGAATCGCAGCATAGCCCATGTGGGGCCCAAGTACAAGGCAAAGAAGTTCATCGCCTATTTCCTCAATTTCACCAATACTTATGCGCCATTGGACAAGTTCCGGGCCTGGGTGGAGGAGGCCATGAATCACCCCGATATAGTGGGCGTCGATATTTCCACCCGTCCCGACTGCATTCATGAAGCCTATCTCGATATTTTGAAGGAACTGTCCGGGAAATATGGAAAAGACGTGACCATCGAACTGGGTCTCCAGTCTACCAACGTCCATACTCTGGCGATTCTGAACCGCTGTCATACGGTGCCGGAATTCATCGATGCGGCGCTGCGGATCGGACGGTATGGCTTTGGGCTCTGTACCCATATCATTGCGGACCTTCCCTGGGATGACCGGTTGGACGTCATCGAAGCAGCCAAACTCATTTCCGTCCTTCCCGTGACGGAAGTGAAACTTCATTCCCTCTATATTGTGAAAGGGACGAAGCTGGCGGACCTGTATGAAAAGGGAGAAGTGCAGCTTCTTCCCATGGAGGAATACCTGGAGCGGGTGGCTTTATTTCTCGCCTATATGCGGCCGGACATCGTGCCCCAGCGTATCGTGGGCAGGGCTTCGGGAAACAATACCCTTTCCGTTAACGGCGGCTCCCCCTGGTGGGAAGTGAAGGACCGGATTGAAAAGCTTCTGGAAGAAAGAAATATCACCCAGGGGTGCCTGTGTAACTATCTGGATGGCCGGGCAGTCAGAAAATTTGTGAAAAACAGTTAATAGTTATCAGTTCTCAGTTATTAGTGCCCCATATGTGCGGACGGACTGTATTGTCATAAAGCTGCCTGGCAGAGGTGAATTTCTGCTAACTGATAACTGATAACTTATAATAAAGTATATAAATAATAATGGAGATACAGTATTACGAACGAAAGGAATAGTACTACGGAAAAGATAGAAGAAATACTCATCAAGGACCAGCAGGAGGCGGCTCATCTGTTTGAAAGGGACAGTTCCTACCTGAAATTCATCGGAGCCCATTACGGGGCCGAGATTTCGGGCCGGGGCAATTTCATCCGCATTAAGGGAGAACCGGAAGCCGTGGATCAAAGTGTGGATGTCATCGAACGTCTACGCCACATGATTGCCCAGCGGATCCGCCTTTCCCAGAGACAGGTGGAACTGGTGGTTCGTCTCATGGATGAAGGAAAGGAACAGCTCCTTTCGGATATGGAAGATGACATCATCAATTTCACGAAGAACGGAGCCCCTGTCCGTCCGCGGACCCTGGGCCAGAAATTCTATGTGGATACGATCCGCAGGAATTCCATCACCTTCGGCGTAGGCCCGGCAGGAACAGGGAAGACTTACCTTGCTGTCGCTTTGGCTGCTTTTGCCCTGAAAAATCATGACGTCCAGCGGATTATTCTCGTCCGGCCTGCCGTGGAAGCAGGAGAAAAACTGGGGTACCTTCCCGGGGACCTGCAGGAAAAGGTGAATCCCTACCTCCGGCCTCTTTTTGACGGGCTCAATGATATGTTTGGCCCTGAAGAATTCATCCGGCTCCAGCAGAAGGGACAGATCGAAGTGGCGCCGCTGGCCTACATGAGAGGCAGAACCCTTGAAAAATCCTTCGTTATCCTTGACGAAGCCCAGAATACCACGGTGGAGCAGATCAAAATGTTCCTCACCCGTCTCGGTTTCCGTTCGAAAATGGTGGTCAACGGCGACGTGACCCAGATTGATTTGCCGCCCCATGTAAAGAGCGGCCTGATCGATGCACAGCGGGTGCTTCGGAATGTAAAAGATATCGGTCACGTCCATTTCACCGAAGAAGATGTGGTCCGTCATGATTTGGTAGCAGCGATTATTCATGCCTATGAAGAAGATGCGAAACGCAGAAGCAAAACGGGAGGCAATGACCATGGAAATCACGATTAATTACAGCGATATGAAATATTACAGCGAAGAACTGGAAAAGCTCATCCATACGGTCCTTTCCAAAGGGGCCGAGTTCCAGCACGTCCGGGAAGATGCGGAAATTTCCATCCTCATCTGCGATGCAGAGACGATTCATGAATTGAACAAGACCTATAGAAATGTGGATGCTCCCACCGACGTCCTTTCCTTTGCTTTGAACGAAGGGGGAGACGATTTGCCGGAAGAAGAAACGGAATTGGGAGATATCGTCATCAATCTGGACCGGGCCATATCCCAGGCCAAAGAATTCGGCCACAGCAAGGAAAGGGAAATGGCTTACCTCTCGGTCCACGGTTTCCTTCATATCCTGGGCTATGACCATTATGACCCGGACGAAAAGAAAGCCATGAGAAAGGCGGAAGAAGATATCCTCGGCGCCTGCGGCATTACCCGTTTCACCACGGAAGGGAAACTGGAAGCAGAAGAAGCCCATGAATAAGGTGGAAATAAAAAATCTCCTCGAACGAGCCCTTCACGCCAGGTCCCACTGCTATGCGCCCTATTCCCATTATCCCGTGGGGGCCGCAGTCCTCGCATCCGACGGTTCCATCTATGAAGGCTGCAATATGGAAAACGTTTCCTATCCTGCCGGACTCTGTGCAGAAAGAAATGCCATCGGCAGCGCTATCTGCGATGGGAAAAGGGATTTTGAAGCCATAGCCATCATCGGAAGCTTTGCGGATTATACGATGCCCTGCGGCATCTGCCGTCAGGTGATGGCGGAATTTCATATTTCCACCATCATCTGCGGAAAGTCGGCGGAAGACTATAAGGTCTTCACGCTGGGGGAAATTTTTCCGGCGGCCTTTGAAGAGGAAAGTTTGAGGAGTTGAGACCATTCTGACGGATAAAACTCAACAATTACAGGAATCGTGGTCCCTGATCCCTGGCCCGCGATCCGTGGCGGTGGCGCCTTAGAATTATAAAGGCGCCATTTTTATAAATGGGTACCGTGTTCACAATCGTTCGACCCGAACAACGAACAACGAACAACGAACAACGAATTTTCCTATTGCCTTTTCTTTATATTTATATATAATCTTATATACTAACCTTACATAGTTACGACAGGAGATTCTATGACAGAAAATAACGACAAATTCCATTCCGGCTTTGTGGCCCTCGTGGGACGGCCGAATGTGGGGAAGTCCACTCTCATGAATGCGCTGTTGGGGGAGAAGATTTCCATCGTTTCCGCCCATGCCCAGACTACAAGAAATAAAATCACCGGCGTCTGGAACGGAGACAATTCCCAGGTGGTCTTCCTTGATACCCCGGGCATGCACAAGCCCCAGGACAAACTGGGCGAAGCCATCCGACAGAGCACCATCGATGCTTTGGATGAAGTGGACCTCATCGTATTCCTCTGCGCCTGCGACGATCCGCTGGGGGCAGGAGACCGTTACATCCTTTCCCTCCTGAAGGATCGGAAAGTGCCGGTCATTCTGGCCCTTTCGAAAATCGACCTCATCGAAAAAGACGCAGTGCTGAAGAAAATCGTGCAGTACAGCAAAATCTATCCCTTTGCCGAAATCGTGCCGCTCTCTTCCAAAACCGGCGAAAATCTGGATGAACTGATGAACTGCATCGTGAAATACCTGCCGGAAGGACCGAAATATTTCCCCGACGACATGGTGACGGACCAGCCGGAAAGAAATATCGTCCAGGAAATCGTCCGTGAAAAGCTCCTCATCCGCACCAGGGATGAAGTGCCCCATGCCATCGGCGTATTTACCGAAGAATTCTCGGAACGGGAAAACGGGAAAGTCTATATCCGCTGCACCATTTATGTGGAAAGGGATTCCCAGAAACGGATCATCATCGGCAAAAAAGGCAGCGTCCTCAAAGAAGCGGGCAAAGAAGCGAGAGAAGAAATCCAGAACCTCATCGGCGCTCCCGTCTTCCTGGACCTCTGGGTCAAAGTGGCCAAAGACTGGAAGAATAAGGATTATATCCTGAGGGAACTGGGGTATAAGGAACATAAGTAAGAGTCTTTAGTCCTGCTATATGGTTTGAGTCAGCTGCGGTATTCGTGGGTTAGCCTCACCTCGGCGAGTCCCATTTGTCTCATTTCCGAGATTTCGTGGTTCGTGATTCGTGGTTCGTGAAGGTGCGGCGCTGATGCGCCGCGAGTATAAATGGGGATTGTGCACAGACGGAATTTTGAACATAATTGTCCATGTCGGAAAGCCCTGCGTCCCCCAACGGGGGAAGCTCCCGCGAAGCGGGTGAAGGGGGCTCTCCCACCGTATTCATCGGATATGACAGAAAACGTTCCATGCGTAACGCAGCTTTTACGAGTTATATAGGCGAAAACTGGAGTTTGAGTCAGCTGCGGTATTCGTGGGTTAGCCTCACCGCGGCGAGCCCCGGCAGAGTCAATTTCGAAATTTCGTGGTTCGTGATTCGTGGTTCGGGAAGGTGCGGCGCTGATGCGCCGCGAGTATAGATGGGGACTCTGCACAGGCGGGGTAAAACTTCTGCTAAGCTGGCACTCTAGCGTCCCCCAACGGGGGAAGCTCCCGCAAAGCGGGTGAAGGGGGCAATCCCACGGCTTTCATCGGATGTGGAAGAAAACGTTCCGTGCGTAACGATTTCGTGATATCGGTATCAGGCAGTCCTGCGTCCGGGAGCGGGGGAAGCTCCCGCAAAGCGGGTGAAGGGGGCTATCCCACCGTATTTGTCGGAATTGACTGAAACCTTCCCCTGCGTAACGTCAAAATCAAAAAAACTGGCGCCTCTATTATTTTAAGGCGCCTACCTTCCCGCACCCCGAGCCCCGCACCCCGCACCCCGATTTAGAATTGTTTGCACAAATATTTCCACAGGTATGAGAATACACCCCAAGGAGGAATGACCTATCGATACGGACATACAGCGGCTTGCCATTTGCGCGGTGGTCGCATTGATCGTTTCATTTATGAACTATCACAATACGCTGGTAAATTTTTCATTTGCCCGTATGCGCAAGAAATACATCGAGGACAATGATGAACAGGATCCGGCCCTCATCCGGAAAGTGGCTCCTTTCTATCAGCGGACGAGCCAGATCCTGGGCGGCACCCAGATGGCTTTTATTTCCTATACCGGAGTCTTTGCCGTTGCTCTTCTGGGCATGGCTTATCATGGCTTCTGGCTGCTCTGCCCCTTCTTTGGAGAGAAATCGGCCTGGATGCTCTACCTTATCCTGGTTTTGTCGGCGGCTGTCCTCTTAGCCGCTTTCTGGATTCTGACGGTCCTGATTCCCGGGACTCATGCCCTGGTGGAACCGCTTCCCATTCTCGCCTCCCATGGCTGGGTGATTTCCTGGAACCGCCATTTTTTCCGTGTCACCGTGCAGACGGGGCTCATGATTGCCCGCCGTCTCTTTGCGGCCAGAAAAATCCCTTTCCGGGATGAAGTGAATTTCACTTATACGGAAGACGAAATCCGCTGCATCGTGGAGGAATCGAACCGGAGCGGACGGCTCAATGCGCTGGAAAATACGCTCATCAAGAATTCTTTTGATTTCTTCGATCTCATGGTGCGGGACGTCATGATTCCCCGAAACGACATGGTGGTTATCGATTTCAATGATGATATAGAAACCATGCGGCGGATGATTTCCAAAGCCCATCACACCTGCTATCCCGTATGTATGGATGACAAGGATCAGATCATTGGCTTCATCCATGTGAAGGATTTCATGGAAAATCTCCAGCGGGGCGATGCGAACCTGAAAAAGATCATCCGGGAAATATTAACGGTGCCCGAAGTCATGCCGGCGCCTTCCCTCCTGCAGCTCATGAAAAACCATCGGACCTATCTCGCCGTAGTAGTCGATGAATATGGCGGGACTTCCGGACTTGTCACTCTGGAAGATTTAGTCGAAGAACTGATCGGAGAAATTCCCCAGGCCGTGGATACGACTCCTTATGAAATACTCCGCAAAAAGGACGGAACCTACGAATTTGACGGCACCGTCATATTGGAAGACGTTTCTGACCGGCTGGAAGTGGACTTGGACGAAGAAGATTTGAATGCCACCATCGGGGGCTTCGTATTCTCCCATCTGGAACGGATCCCGAAAGTGGGAGACCATGTGGATTACGGCAGCTGGCGTTTCTCCGTGCTCCGGGTGGATGGTTTCCGCATCGTCCGTGTGAAGGCGGAAAAGACTGCCAAAAAGAAGGAAGTAAAGAAAGAAGAGAAAACCGATGGAAAACCGGATTAAAAGCGGAGAAGCCATCGTCCTCGAAGCCCGACAGGGAAAAGAGGGGGGCAAAAAGCTCACCCTTTTCACCGGGGACGAAGGGCGCCTTGATGCCTATGTGTCCAGATCCGTCATGACCCGCTCCGGCACAGGGCTGACGATGCCCTTTGCCCATATCCGCTATACCGGCTCCGAGGGAGAATTTCTCATCCTCAGCCAGTACGAAGGGGAACTTCTTTTCGACATGATGAAGCTCACCTATGAGGAAATGACCTGCTGGTATTTCCTCATCGAAACAGCGGAGAAACTGTTTCCCCTCCATCAGGAAGATGCCCGGGCCTATGAAATCCTTCTCTCCACCGGAAAAGCAGGAGGAAACAGAAATCATCTGATTACCTCCTTTATCGGAGTCATCAAACTTCTGGCAGCAGCCGGTTTTGACGCCTCCTCTCCCGAAGCGGCAGACCGTTTTCACCTGTCAAAAAATGCCCGCCTCCTCCTCGCCGATTTCAGAAATTACCGCTGGAGCGAACCTTTCGGAAGAAATATTTCCAAAGCCACCTTCCGCCAGTGCGCTTCCTACATCGATGATTTCATCCGGGAAATCTGCGACACGGAAATGAAAACAAAAGGGGCCTTCCTCTCGGCAATCAGCTGATCCATGATAAAAAGGACTGTTTCAGGACGGTCCTTTTTCAGTGCATCCTGCATTCCATGGAATCCGTTCCGGGCTGAGAAAGAAGTCGAGAGGCACCGGAGGGACAGATACCCGGGAAAATTAATTCCGGAAATTCCGGCAGGAGCAAAGGATATGGGGCAGGGCGATTTCCCGCCTTTCTCATTCGGGGCATCCTGACCATGGACGGGACAGCAGGGGATGGTTCCACCGGATTATTTCCACCGGCGCTTCACGGCACCCGGTTCTTGATGGCTGTAGAAACTCCCCTTGACAAAAACAGATAAAGGGGCTACTATATTGTCATAGCAATTCTTTACTAGAATAAAGAAATAAAGAAACGGTATTATTTCATCATGTTTAAAGGAGAGGGACAATATGAAACTGAAAAAGATGGTCATGGCAGGAGTTCTGGCGCTGGGTTGTGTAGGAATGCTGGCAGGCTGCGGCGGCGGAGACAAGAAACCGGCTGCTTCTTCTGCTCCGGCCAAATCGGCAGCAGCTGCTGCAAAACCGGCAAAAATCGTAGCAGGCATGGATGATACCTTCGCACCGATGGGCTTCCGCGATGATTCCGGCAAGATCGTAGGCTTCGATATCGATATGGCCAATGCGATTTCCAAGGAAATCGGTGTGCCCATCGAATTCAAGCCGATTGACTGGGCTTCCAAGGAAACGGAACTGAATTCCGGCCGCATCGACTGCATCTGGAATGGTTTCACCATGACTCCGGAACGTCAGAAGAAACTGGCATTTACCAAACCGTACATGGATAACCTGCAGGAATTCGTAGTCCTCAAAGATACCCCATACCAGAGCATGGCTGACCTGAAGGGCAAGAAGATTACCATTCAGGAAGCTTCCACCGCTGAAACCGCGCTCAACCGCGATCCCCAGCTGAAGGCTGCCTTTGCAGAAGTGAAATCCTATCCGGACCTCACCGCCTGCTTCATGGATCTGGAATCCGGCCGCTGCGATGCAGTTCTGGCTGATACGGTGCTGAATGAATACTACATGACCAAGAAACCGGATAAGTTCAGAGAACTGCCGGATGTCGTATCCAAGGATACCTTCTCCATCGGTATCAAGAAAGATAACCAGGCCCTGGTTGATCTCCTGAATACCGGTATTGATAAAGTCATTGCCAATGGGGAAGCGGCAAAGATTTCCAACAAGTGGTTCGGTAAAGATGTACTGCTGAAATAATTTCCATAGGAAACAGGTAAAACCGGGACAATCAAACTGTCCCGGTTTTCTATTGCTCTTTTATATTTCTCCCATAAAATCTGTTTCTCTATCTTGTTAAAAGAATAAAGAAAGAGTATTATAAACTTAAATAAGCCGCTTTCCGTTTCGGGAAAGGACGGGAAGGCTGTCAAAAGGGGATTTCCCATTTATATAAGGAGCTATCGAATGGATTATATTTTAAAGATTCTACCCAATATGTTCGTTGGCCTTGGCGTATCAGCGAAGATTTTCCTGATCACCATCGTCCTGGCATTGCCTGTGGGCGTTTTGCTGGCACTGGTCCGCATTTCCAAAGTGGCAGTACTTCGAAAACTGGCAGAAATTTATATTTATGTCATGAGAGGTACTCCTCTTATGCTGCAGATTATGTTCATCTACTACGGCCTGCCATTAATGCTTCATCTGCAGATTGATGATTTCCCGGCGGCCATCATTGCTTTCGTGGCCAACTACTGCGCGTACTTTGCGGAAATATTCAGGGGCGGTATCCAGTCCATTCCGAAAGGTCAGTATGAAGGGGCAAAGGTGCTGGGGTTCGGTTACAGGCAGACCATGTGGCATATCATCCTGCCCCAGGTGGTGAAGCGGGTTATCCCTCCTCTTGGCAATGAAACCATTACTCTTCTGAAAGATACGTCCCTGGTCTATATCCTGGCCATGAACGATCTCATGCGTGTCACCCGCGCATTCGTACAGCGTGATTTCGATACGACTCCATTCCTGGTAGCTGCGGTTTTCTACCTGGTCTGCACGGCAGTACTGACGAAGATTCTGGCATATGTGGAAGCCCACTATGCGGTTTATGAGGAATGAGGCGGGACTATGAGTTTTATTGAAATGAGAAATATCAGGAAAGATTTCGGGAAGCTCACCATCCTCCATGGAGTAGACCTTACGCTGGAAAAAGGACAGGTTATTTCCATCATCGGGCCCTCCGGCGCAGGGAAAAGTACGCTCCTCCGCTGCCTCATCCATCTGGAATCGATTCAGGGGGGCTCCATCAAAGTGGACGGCGATTATCTGGCAGAAGAAAAGAACGGCCAGGTGGTGTATGCGCCGGAAAATAAAGCGAAAGAAATCCTCGCCAAGATGGGCATGGTTTTCCAGTCTTTCAATCTGTTTCCCCACATGACAGTCCTGGACAACGTCATGGTGGCTCCCATTTATGTAAAAGGCATGAAGAAAGAGGAAATCCTTCCCATTGCGGAAGATTTGCTGAATAAAGTAGGCCTCCTCAATAAAAAAGACGTATATCCCGGCAGCCTTTCCGGCGGCCAGAAACAGCGTGTGGCCATTGCCAGGGCTCTTGCCATGAACCCGGCCATTATGCTTTTCGATGAACCGACTTCGGCCCTGGACCCCGAACTGACGGGAGAAGTTCTGAAGACTATCCAGCAGCTGGCCGATGAAAATATGACCATGGCCATCGTCACCCACGAAATGGCTTTCGCCAAATCGGTTTCCGACAAGATCCTCTTCATGGTGGACGGACGGGTGGAAGAAGAAGGGACTTCGGAAGAAGTCTTCGATCATCCGAAGAGCGAAAGAACGAAAGCCTTCCTGAAATCCATTTTGAGAGCATGAGTCACATTTGTCTGGTGTGCTCTGGAGTAAAAAGTGAATAGTTATCAGTTTGCGGAATCGTCATTTCAGGACATAAACTATAGCCTGAATTGAAAATATGAATATAAAAGACCCCGGAAATCAATATTTCCGGGGTCTTTTATTTGTTTTGAATGGATATCTTCATTTCTCACCGGATGATTCTGTCCCGGGACAGCAGTGATGGGAAAATGACTGATAACTGATCACTTTTACATAGAGAATACAATCCCAGCCACGGCGGAGATGGCGATATACGCTACGGGATGCCAGCGGAATTTTTTTAAACCCATATAGACGAGTACGGCCAGGATGATGGACTGGATGCGGAAGAGATCGGTCATGAAGCCCGTATTTCCATAAAGAGGAAGGTTCAGGAGGGCCACTTTGGCCACTCCCAGACCTGCTGCCGTGATGAGGGCGGTAGAAGCGGGGCGGAGTCCATAAAAAATTTTCTTGACCACTTCCGATTCCCGGAATTTCGTGAGCACCGCATAGACAATGGTAATCACGATCAGGGCCGGAGCCGTCAGGGACAACGTGGTGAAAATGCCTCCAGGAATGCCGAGGGCCTGGAAGCCGGCGTAAGTGGCCATATTGACGCCCAGGGGTCCCGGGGTGGATTCGGAAATGGCGATCATATTGGCGATATCTTCCGAAGTGAACCAGCCGGTACGCTGGGAAATATCATAGAGGAAAGGCAGGGTGGCGAGCCCCCCGCCGACGGCGAAGAGACCGGCCTTGAAAAATTCCCAGAACATGAGAAGCCAGATCATTTTGCGGCACCTTCTTTCCTGTCAGACGGTTTCAGGAAGAACCCAATGACTGCGGCCACGATGACGGAAATTACCGGGGATACGGGGGCAAAGAGGGCAATGGCCAGAATCAGGATATAGATGAAAAGGGTCCTTTTGTCATGAACTGATTTCTTTCCCAGTTTGACCACGGCGTCAAGAATGAGGATACACACACAGGCCCGGATGCCGGCGAAAGCATGGATGACATAGGGGTTTTCTTCAAATTCTGTGAGGAACATGGCAATCACGGTAATGATCATCATGGATGGGGTAATGACTCCGATGGTAGCAAAGAGACCTCCCCAGAAACCTTTGAGCTTGAGGCCTATGAAAGTGGCCACATTGACGGCAATCATCCCCGGCGTCACCTGGCCGAGAGCATAATAATCCATCAGTTCTTCATCTTTCGCCCAGTGGTGATTCTCCACGATTTCCCGCTGAAGGATAGGCAGCATGGCATATCCGCCGCCAAAGGTGACGGCCCCCATTTTCGCGAAAATCAGGAATAACTGAATGAGAAGTTTCATGGGTCCTCCATAAAGAGTATACTTTATCGTTTCAGTGGAACGATTTTAAAGAAATACGATGGAAAGTATTGCACATCAATTCGAATATATGTATCATAACAGGTAATGAGGCATATGAAAAATATTTATTTTTTAAGAAACCATATGGAGGACGTATGGATTTAAGACAGCTCCACTATTTCAAAACCATTGTGGAAGAAGGGACCATCAGCAGCGCGGCGAGAAAACTTCATGTGTCCCAGCCTCCTTTATCCTCCCAGATGCACCAGCTTGAAAAAGAACTGGGAGTTTCCCTCTTCCGCCGTGGGGCCAGGCAGATTACCCCTACGGAAGCAGGGAGCCGGCTCTACCGGTATGCGTCGGAAATGATTGAGCTCGAAGAAGCGGCAAGAGAAGAAATTTCCACTTTCCAGTCCGGCCGCCAGGGTATTCTCCGGCTGGGGCTCGTTTCCTCCGGCGGCCATGAAAAGCTCTATGAGAGGCTGCGGCGGTATCAGGAAAAGTATCCCCATATACAGATCAAAGTGTATGAAGGAAACAGTTATGAACTGCTGGAAAAGCTGAGGAAAGGAAAAATCGATATTTCCCTTCTCCGGTCCCCTTTCTCTGCCTATGGCCTGGACCTCCTGCCCCTGGACCATACCCGTATGGGGGTGGGAGGGAAAGAGGATTATTTCCCTGAACGGAAGGAAACCTATACTTTATCGGATCTGAAAGAGGCGCCCCTCATTCTCTATCGCCGGTGGGAAAAAATCATTCTGGCGGAATGCGCAAAAGAAAATTTCATTCCCAATGAGTACTGCGTGGCCGATGATGCCAGGACCTGCCGACAGTGGGCCGAAGAAGGTTTGGGCCTTGCAGTGGTGCCGGAGTCGGTACTTTACGAAAGCAGCCGTCTCACCATGGGTGTCATGGAAGAAGAAGCCCTCATGAGCCAGCTCGTCCTGGCCCTCCGAAAAGGAGAAGGCGAGGGACCGGCGAAAATGTTTTTTGATTTACAGATACCCGGAAACGAAGTCCTTCCTTGACCATGAAACAGAGGGTTCAAGGGATCAGCCGCAGGTGAAGGCGGTATAGCCAAATGACGGGCGCCGCCTTTTTTATATGAAATATTTAAGGTTATACAATGAAATTCAAAAGCCAAAGGCTTTATATGTAAGATTGGCCGGCAAAGCCCCCTATCCTTCACGGGCCACGGATCACGGACAACGGACCACGATTTGTCGTCTGTAAACAATTCCATGGGATCTCAATAAATTTTTCCCAACAGGAGTTTGTTTTTTTATTTACTCTGTGATAAAATATAACTTGCGATTTATCGTACATTGTAAAACACAAAAAAGGTTCATTATTGTCGGTCTGCCGACTTAAGGAGGAATATTTTTTATGAACGTAAAAGTAGAGGCACTGGATCAGCACAAGGTTTCCGTGGCAGTAGAACTGCCGGCTGAAGTCGTACAGAAGGGTTTCAAGAGAGCCGTAGCCCGTATTGCCAACCAGGTGAGAATCCCCGGTTTCCGTAAAGGCAAAGCAAGCCGCAAAATCCTTGAAATGCACTTTGGCAAAACTGCTGTAGAAGCAGAAGCCAAAGATATTGTCATCAATGAAGCCCTGAATGAAGCCCTGACCCAGGAAAAACTGATTCCTGTCACCACTCCGGAAGTCAAGGAAGATACCTTCTCCGAAGCTGATGGCGCTAAATTCACCGCCTCTTTCGTTAAACGTCCGGAAGTAGAACTGGGCGAATACAAAGGTCTTTCCGCAGAAAGAAAGAATCCGGAAATTTCCGATGATGACGTTCTCGCACAGCTGAAAAGCGCCGCAGAACAGAATGCAAGACTGGAAAAGGCTGAAGAAGGCGCCATCCTCGCCAAAGGCGACTTCGCAGTCATTGACTTCAAAGGCACCGTTGACGGACAGCCTTTCGAAGGCGGCGAAGGCAAATCCTATCCGCTGGAAATCGGCTCCCAGAGCTTTATCCCGGGCTTTGAAGAACAGCTCGAAGGCCATAAGGCAGGCGACGATGTAACCGTTAAGGTAACCTTCCCGGCAGACTACTTCGTAGACCTTCTCAAAGGCAAAGAAGCAGAATTCTCCGTACATATCAATGACGTAAAACGTAAACAGCTTCCGGCACTGGATGATGACTTTGCAAAATCCATTTCCCAGTACGACAAGATGGACGACCTGAAAGCAGCTATTAAACAGCAGATGCAGCTCCAGGCGATCCAGGCAGCGGAAGAAGAATACCATGAGGCACTGGTTAACCAGGCAGTAGCAAACTCCAAAGTGGATATCCCCCATGAAATGGTGGAACAGCGCATCGACGAAATCGTCAATGAAATCAAACTGAATGTGGAAGCCCAGAATTCCACCCTTGAAAAATATCTCCAGCGTCTCGGCCAGACCGAAGAAGAACTTCGCAAGAACTATGAAAAGACCGCTGAAGAACAGGTTCGTCAGGGCCTCGTTCTCGAAACCATCGCTGACAAAGAACAGCTCGAAGTAAACAACCAGGACCTCTCCATGGAAGTTTACAGCATGGCTCATCAGTTCAATGCCGACCCGAAAGACGTCATGAAGATCATTAAAGACGAAGACCGCGTAGGCATGCTCGTGAACTCCGTACTCCGCAAGAAAGCAGCTGCATTCATTTACGGTTCCACAAAGAAAGCAGAAGCTGACAAAGAAGAAGCAGAAGCTCCGAAAGCTGAAGAAGCACCGAAGGCAGAAGCTCCAGCTGACGCCCAGTAAGGCTTCTCTGTCCGGAAGGAGTCCATTTACAGGTCATATCCCGCAAGTGGCAGGCACCAATGGTGCCTATGAATTCAATCAGGTAACTCATGATGGTAAAAGAGACGCGGGGGAACCCTGCGTCTCTTTCGACCATATAAAAACCCCTGTATTTTCCTGTTTTCCGCCCTGCGGAAGACAATTTCCAAAAAGAAAGGGTGCTTTACTATGGCATATGTACCGATTGTTGTTGAACAGACAGCTCAGGGAGAAAGGTCCTACGATATTTACTCCCGCCTTCTGAAAGACAGAATTATTTTTCTGGACGGCCAGATCGAAGACCATATGGCCAATGTCATCATTGCCCAGCTCCTCTTCCTGGAAGCAGAAGATCCGTCCAAAGACATTCACCTTTACATTAACAGCCCCGGCGGCGTAGTGACTGCCGGACTGGCCATCTATGATACGATGCAGTACATCCGTCCTGACGTATCGACCATCTGTATCGGCTCCTGCGCCAGCATGGCAGCCGTCCTTCTGACGGCAGGCGCACCGGGCAAACGATATGCCCTGCCTCATTCCAATATCATGATCCATCAGCCCCTTGGTGGCGTACAGGGACAGGCTACGGAAATCGAAATCCATGCCCGTGAAATCCTTCGTCTCCGGGAAGAACTGAACGGCATCCTTTCCCAGCACAGCGGCCAGCCTCTGGAAACCATCCGCCGGGATACGGAAAGAGATAATTTCATGACTGCGGAAATGGCGAAAAATTATGGCCTCATCGACAAGATCCTTACCCGTAATGAACTTGTCAAAGGAAAATAAGGAGGCATATATTGAGAAATAAAAACGAACCAACCCCGGTCTGCAGCTTCTGCGGCCGTTCCGGCGATGAAGTGGAAAAGCTCATTGCCGGTCCGGGCGTCTATATCTGCAATGAATGCATCGAAGTGTGCTCCAACATCCTCAAAGAGGAAATGAAAGCAGATAAGAAAAAGTCCCTCCCGAAGATCAAGCTGCCCACGCCGGTAGAAATCAAGGAATACATGGACCAGTACGTCATTGAGCAGGATGATGCAAAGATGGCTCTGGCTGTAGCCGTTTACAATCACTATAAGCGGATTGCCCATGAAGACGACGATGATGGCGTGGAACTGCAGAAATCCAACATCATCATGCTCGGGCCCACGGGCTCCGGCAAAACCCTCCTGGCCCAGACCCTGGCCCGTTTCCTGGACGTACCCTTTGCCATTTCCGATGCCACCACTCTCACCGAAGCCGGCTATGTGGGGGAAGACGTGGAAAATATCCTTCTCCGCCTCATCCAGGCTGCGGACTATGATATCGATAAAGCCCAGCGGGGCATCGTATACATCGATGAAATCGATAAAATTGCAAGGAAATCCGAAAACCCCTCCATCACGAGAGACGTTTCCGGCGAAGGCGTACAGCAGGCCCTCCTGAAAATCCTGGAAGGGACAGTCGCCAGCGTTCCTCCCCAGGGCGGCAGAAAACATCCGAATCAGGAAATGATCCAGATCGATACCACCAATATCCTCTTCATCTGCGGCGGCGCCTTTGCAGGCATCGACAAAGTCATTGACAGAAGACTCACCAAGAGCGTCATGGGTTTTGGCGCGGATATCGAGAAAAAAGACGAGAAAGACATGGCGGAACTTCTCCAGCAGGTACAGCCGGAAGACCTCCTGAAATTCGGTCTCATCCCTGAATTCATCGGCCGTCTCCCCGTCATCGTTCCGCTCCATCCGCTCAATGAGGAAGCCCTGGTCAAGATCCTGACGGACCCGAAGAACGCTCTGGTGAAGCAGTACCAGAAGCTCCTTGCCATGGACCATGTGGATCTGGAATTTGATGAAAAAGCCATCCACGCCATTGCAAAACAGGCCATCGAAAGAAACACGGGCGCCCGCGGTCTCCGTGCCATTATTGAAAAAATCATGCAGAAAGTGATGTACGAAATCCCAAGCATGAAAGACGTGGTGAAATGCACCGTCACCGAAGACGTGGTGCTGAATCACTCTGACCCGCTTCTCACCAGGAAAGGGGAAGCCTCCGAATAAAGGATTTCTGAAAAGCCGGAGCCGGCTATACCGGTCCCGGCTTTTTGGGACCAAAAGACAGATCCTGTCTTTGAATCTGATTTTCATTGGCCCATCGTTTTCGTCCTTCCTTACACATGAAACGGACTTCTATGGGAACTGGCCCTGAGGCAGGAAATCGATGATTTCATGAAGAAATCAGACGCAGCCATTTAAAAGCTGCATACTCCATTGACGAAGAACGAACAACGAATCACGAAGAACGATTGAGATCAAAGTCTAACACCGTCGGTTTTTGCGAATTCTTATTTCCCTTTAATCAATGAATATCCTCCCCGACTGTGTTAAAATGAATATTATGGAGGAAATATATATGGCAGAAAACGAAATTGTAACTGAAAATAAAGCAGCGCTCAACCTTCCTCTGGTGGCGCTGAAAGATATCGTCATTTATCCCCGGATGACCGTGAATCTGGATATTGGCCGTAAGGAATCGGCCAATGCGGTACGGAAGGCGGGAAGGGGAGACCGGTACCTCGTGACGGTTATGCAGAAAGATCCATCCCTGGAAGTGCCGGGGTCGGACGATCTCCAGAGCGTGGGCACCGTGGTCAAAATCAACCAGATGCTCCAGCTTCCGGGGGGCCTTATCCGCATCCTGGCCCAGGGGGTATCCCGGGTCCGCGTACTGAAAGTACTCCAGGAAGACGGGATGCTTTCCGCCGACGTGGATGACCTTTCAGAAATCAAACCGGACGATGACCTGAAGGCAGAAGCTTACCGGAGGACCATCCTGAAATCTTTCTTTGAATGGCTCCACAATACGAAACAGGGCCTTCCGGACGACCAGATGGAACAGCTGAAGCAGATCACCGACCCCGGGGAGACGGCGGATTTCATTTCCGCCCAGCTCATCATGACGCCCGGGCGCCGTCAGGCTATCCTGGAAGAAACGGATATCATGACCCGCCTCCAGATGGTCAGGAAACTTCTGGATGAGGAAATACAGATTGGCAAACTGGAAGCGGAAATCAACAGCGATGTCCGCACCAAAATGGACAAGGAACAGCAGGATTATTTCCTTCGCCAGAAAATCAAATCCATTCATGACCGCCTGGGAGATACGGTGAGCCAGGAACAGGAAGCCGACGATTATAGAAATAAACTGAAAAACTCCGGCATCCCGGAAGAATACAAAGAAAAGCTGGAAAAGGAAATCGACCATCTGGCAGCCATGCCGCCCATGATGGCGGAAACCGCAGTGGCCAGAAATTATCTGGACTGGGTATTCGGCCTTCCCTGGACGAAGGAAAGCGAAGACAAGCTGGACCTCAAAGAGGCAAAGACCATCCTGGACCATGACCATTACGGCCTGGAAAAGGTGAAGGAACGTATCCTGGAATACCTGGCAGTCCGCATCCTTGCCCCCAATGCCAAGGCGCCGATTATCTGTTTCGCAGGGCCTCCGGGCGTAGGCAAGACGTCGCTCGCCCAGTCCATCGCCAATTCCATGGGCAGGAAATTCGTCCGTATATCCCTGGGCGGCATTCATGATGAAGCGGAAATCCGAGGCCACCGCCGTACCTATATCGGTGCCATGCCGGGCCGTTTTATTGAAGCCATCAATCAGGCAAAGACGAAGAATCCCCTCCTTCTCCTCGATGAAATCGACAAAGTAGGGGCAGATTACAAAGGCGATCCCGCGTCCGCCCTCCTCGAAGCCCTCGATCCGGAGCAGAACAAGGCCTTCCACGATAACTATATTGATATACCCTTTGACTTTTCCAAAGTCTTTTTCCTGGCTACGGCCAATACCCTTTACACCATTCCGCCGGCCCTTCTGGACCGCATGGAAATCATCGAACTTTCCGGCTACACGGAAGAGGAAAAGGTGAAAATTGCAAAGCAGTACCTGATCCCGCGCCAGATGGAAAGAAATGGACTGAAAGAAAAGGATATCAGCTTCACGGACCTTCTCATCCGCCGTATCATTCGCGGCTACACGAGAGAGGCCGGGGTGCGCGAACTGGAAAGAACCATCGGTTCCCTCTGCCGTAAAGTGGGCAAGAAAATCGTCATGGGCGATGACAAACTGCCCCTCCTCAACGCAAAGACCCTGGAAAAATACCTGGGGCCCGTGAAATTCATGAATGCCCTTGACAGCCATCCCGACGCCGTAGGGCGGGTGAACGGCCTTGCCTGGACAGCGGTGGGAGGAGAAGTGCTGGATACGGAAGCCGTTACGCTGAAAGGAAAGGGAAATCTCATCCTGACCGGGCAGCTGGGGGACGTGATGAAGGAATCGGCAGAAACGGCCTATACCTGCATCAGAAGCCGGGCGAAAGAACTGGGCCTTCCCGATGATTTCTATGAAAAACTGGATATCCATATCCATTTCCCCGAAGGGGCCGTGCCCAAAGACGGACCTTCTGCAGGAGTCACTATGGCGACTGCTATGGCTTCTGCCTATACGGGGAGAAAAGTCCGGGGCGATACGGCCATGACCGGGGAAATTACCCTGACCGGTGAAGTCCTTCCCATCGGCGGCGTCAAGGAAAAAGTCCTGGCTGCCAGCCAGCTCGGCATTACACAGATCCTTCTTCCTGAAAAGAACAAACGGGACCTGGACGAAATTCCTGCATCCGTGAGAGACAAGCTTCACTTCGTTTATGTAAAGAATGTGAGCGACGTGCTGGATCATGCCCTGGTGAAGTGACGGACCGGCGGGGAAAGAGAAGGGGGAAATATTGGCCACCGGCCGTTAGCCGTTAGCTGTTAGCCATCAACCTTTCTCAGTCTGTCCATTGAAGTTTTCACGAAATTTGGATTTTCTGAGAACCGAGAACTGATAACTTTTACCTGCAGTTTATCCTCTGCTTTTATATCCGGATACACTAAAGGAGGTGCATCTTGGCTGAAATCAAGACTTTGAATGAGTTTCATATTTTTTCCTCTGCCTACGTCTGCGCAGCGGTAAACCCTTCCCAGTACGTGAAAGACGAGAAGAAGGAAATCGCCTTTATCGGCCGGTCCAATGTGGGCAAATCTTCCCTCATCAATTCCCTCTGCGGCCAGCGGAAGCTCGCCTATGTTTCCCGGGAACCGGGCAAGACCAGGACCATCAATTACTATGCCATCCAGTCCAGAAGGGCGGTCAATGAAATGGAAGAGCGCCAGGACTGGTACCTGGTAGACCTGCCGGGTTATGGTTTTGCGAAGACCACCCAGCAGAACAGGGACAGCTGGTCTGATTTCATCTCCGAATACATGGAGCGGTCGAGAAATCTCGTCATGATCGGGCTCCTCATCGATCTCCGCCATCCCGGCCTTCCCATCGATATGAAGGCCTATGAATGGCTTCGTTCCATTGCGCCGAACCTGCAGATTATCGGCACCAAGGGCGATAAGCTGAAACGAAACGAACTGGTGAAGAATAGGCGGCTCCTGGACAAATATTTCCCCGGCGACGGTCCGGCCATCGCTTATTCCTCCCTCACCGGGGAAGGGAAAGACGAACTCATGGCGCGGATTGAAGAAAAGATCTGTGATTGATATGAAAAAGAAACTTTTCCTTACGATGCTTCTGGCTGCGGCCTCATTCACCGCTTTTGCCTATAACCCCTATGCGCCGAACTCCTTCGATTCGGTGAGCCCCAAATCCTGGGACTACCAGACCACCCTTGCCCTGTGCAAAGAGGGGAAGGCGCCGGATTACGACGAAAAATTTTTCAACCGCGGGGAAATCACCCGTTACGAACTGGCCGGCGTCATTAAAAACCTTCTGGAAAACAACAGCCGGGATGGGGACGACGGGGCAAGTCTCAAAAAACTGAAAAAAGAATACGCCCGGGAACTGGAATCCCTGGGCTATCACGAAGAAAAGAAAAAGCCCGAAGGCACGCCGATTTTTGAAATAGGGGGCGACGGACGGATCCGCTATAACAACGACGGAAAAGCGGACGGAAGAGTCCGGATCGATGCCAGGGCCCATATCGGATAATCATGAAACGGTCAGCGCAGGAGCCATGAAAATGTATTTTCATGGCTCTTTTTGTGTGAAAAGTGATCAGTTATCAGCTGCATTGTGCACAGGCGGGCAATGGAACTTTATCCCTGCAAATTCCATCCGCGAAACTTTGTTTATCTATTGACAGTATCCGAAGCCGATTGCATGAAATGTTACACATTCAGCAGTGAGGCCGCTGCCAACGGCTTACTGCTGACGGCTGGTTTTACACTCCCTGCGCGTGATGATGGAAACAGGCCTTGAAAAGTACGTATATTTACCTCATTCACACTTTTAATTTTTAATGTAATGAAGTATAATATTACCAATCAGATATTGGGCAAGGAAGCCTGCGGAATCCATCTGCAGGCTCTTTCTGTTTCCCCGCCGGGCATGGCGGAGTGGAGATTTGAAAAACTTGCCTGTTCCGGGGAGCGGGAACTCTTCCGGTTGAAAGGAGAGGGTTTTTATGGAAGGTTTATTTGCGGCACTCAATGCGGTGCTGTCGTTCGTCACGCCGGTTTCAGATTTTTTCTGGGATTTTCCGAAGATGTTCGGCTTCTGGAAGGCCATCCCGATTCTGGGATCCTTCTCACTGGCCATCATCGTCCTCGTAGGATCCGGCATTTATTTCACGCTCCGCCTGGGATTCATCCAGGTCCGTCTCTTTGGAAGAGGCATGAAGACGTTGTCTGAGAAAAGAAGTATCGATACCGGTATTTCCCCACTGGCCGCCTTTCTCCTGTCTACGGCCATGCGGGTCGGCCCGGGCAATATGATCGGTGTCACGGGAGCTATCGCGGCCGGCGGCCCGGGGGCCCTTTTCTGGATGTGGATTTCCGCCTTCTTCGGCATGGCTACGGCCTTCACCGAAGGAACGCTGGCCCAGATCTTCAAGGAAAAGAGAGGCAAAGACTTTGTCGGCGGCCTTCCTTTCTATGCGAGAGTCCTCTGTGGAAATAAAATCTGGGTGGGCACCCTTCTTTCCCTGGTGTATATCATTTACGCCCTCATGTGCCTCCCGGCCCAGGGGTTCAATGTCGTCGTTTCTTCCGGCGCTATCGCAAGCACTTTGATTGGTGCCCAGATTCCGGTGCAGTCCACGTTCTTCTACATCGCATCGGTGGTCGTCATCATCCTCATGATTTATCTGGCTTTCGGCGGCATTCATCGCGTATCTCACTGGTCTGATATCCTTGTACCGGTGATGGCAGTGATTTATGTGCTGACTGCTCTTCTTCTTATCATTACCAATGTAGGAAGCATCCCTTATTTCTTCGGCGCCGTCTTTGCAGGCGCTTTCAAGCCGGAAGCCGTCTTTGGCGGAGCCCTGGGCGTAGCGCTCCTTCAGGGCGTCAAGAGAGGCCTCATGTCCAACGAAGCCGGCCAGGGCACCATTACCATGGCAGCCGCTTCGGCGGAAGCAAAACATCCCTGTGAACAGGGCATCATTTCCGCTCTCGGCGTATTCCTTGATACCCACGTCATCTGCACCATGACCGGTTTTATCATCGTCATGGCCCATGAATGGGCACAAAATCCGGAAGCCTGGAAAGCTGCCGGCACCTATGCGAAATTCCTGCTCTCCGTGAACGGTCTCACCCCCGGAGCGCTCCAGAGCTTCATCCAGATCATGGTTTCCGTCTGCTTCTGCCTCTTCGCTTTCACCTGCGTCCTCGGCTTTATTTCCTTCTCCGAAATTTCGGCCAACCGTATCGCTTCTTCCAAAGGATTCATCAATTTCATCCGGATCCTCTGCGTATTCGTGGCAGCCTTCGGTATCGCCTGCAACATTGCGGGTTACGACCTGTCCAACCTCTGGGCTTTCTCCGATCTTGGAAATATCATCATCGTATACTGCAATATCCCGATGCTCTACCTGGGCATTAAATATGTAGTCCAGGCAGCCCGTCAGTACTCCCTTGATGAAGATGCGAAATTCATCTCCGAAAAAGTCCTCGGAATCAAAACGGCTTACTGGAATGAGGATGATGAAGGTTAGTCTTCCCTCCGGCCATGCCGGCCCCGGCAGAATTGATATTTGTTTTTGATGGTTTATAAGGGCGCTCCCCAATGGGGGGCGCTCTTTTTGAGCCGCTTTTTCCGGTTCATGGGAACAAAATAAAAAAGCCGTCCATCACAACCTGTGATGGACGGCTTTCAGGCACGAAAACAAGTCCTCCCGAAGGTCATGGAGAATATCCGAGATCCCGGAATTCCGGATCATGACTTATCATTCGGCAGCTTAAAAGCTTCTCGTGAGTAACAGTAAGGGGCGCGGAGGGGCTGGTTGTTCGTTTTCCCAATTCCTTTTGCAGGGGGGAGGACTTATTTCGTTTTTTGCTATCAGAAAGAATGGATAATCCCCGGGGATGGAAAGCAGCCAGAGCACGTGGGCGCAGGTCCGGATTCGCATTAAATTTTTAAGCGCTCAGCGAATCGAATGGACCGGTGTCCGAGGCCTCGCTCTTTTTGCTTCCTATACATATAGTAGGAAAAAAAGTGATTTTGTATCATTAAAAAATCATTAAAATTTATACCAACCAGGGATGAATATTTCAAAGGATAATTTCCAAATAGCTCCTGTCTGCGCAATTTCAGATGATTGGAAGGTTTTCATAAAAAAGAGGGGTTTTTATGAAAACCCTTTGCTGCTGCCGGCTATTTCCTGCGCTGCATTTTTTTCAGTATTTCCATGCCATAATAGGCGATGACCCCGTAAGTGGAGATAATCATAAGGTATCCGAAGGTAAAAGTCCAGAGCGTCACGGGAAGGGACCGGGCATTGGGGATGGGTAACATGAAGAGGCGGCTTCCAATGCTGTAATAATTGGAGAAATAAATGCCGCAGGCAAGGATTCCGGGAACAAGGAGCCGTTCCACCCATGGAAGGACTTTTGATTTCGAAAATCCCAATGTCCGTTCCAGCCGGAAAAGCAGGGATTTCCAGTGAAGGCCGATATGGAAGCCCAGCGAAATCAGCATGAGATAGCCCCCGATGTGATGAAGGTAATGGATCCACCTGGGCGCTTTGCCGATGAAGTGGGGGAGATTTTTGGAAATAAAGACCCCGCTCCCGATGGCGGAAAGAATGGAGAAGATCAGCACTGCATTCACAAGGAGGGAAATGGTCCGCTCCATGGTCCAGCGACCATGGAAAAGAGACGTATACCAGGCCCGGTTCAGATCATTGTGATAAATCACTACGAAAAATAAAAGGGTGCCCAGCGTCTCATGCCAGAAATTCCGGATGAGCCGGTAATCCATCATCACTAGAAACAGGATGAGCATCAGGAGATCGACGATGATACGTTTTTTCATATAAGCCTCCCTCACAGGTATTTCCTTTATTTTACCATATGCATAAAGCGCTGCTGCCGGACTGGGCGCACTGCCCTGCAAGTACCGGCGGGATGATGGGGCCTGTCAAAATGGTTCCAGACTCCATTGCCCCTTTTTCCTTTCTCTTATATAATAAGTAGAAATGTGTTACATTCATCCTTTAAGGAGGGTTACGATGGAAAACGGGAGTCTTCCGGGACGGCTCTGTTCCCGCAGGCATTTATTCTATCTCTTATATATTACTCTGTTTCTGCTGCCCCTTCATCCCATGGCCTTCTATGTGACCCTGGTCCCCCTGGTGCTGGGGTGGCTCATTAATTTTAAGACGATGAAAGAAGTATCATTCCGGCGGCCTCCCCTCTGGCAGCCGGGAGCCGTATTTCTTGTCTGCGCTATTCTTTCCGGCTTTGTATCCCTCGATACCGGGTTTTCCCTCATGAACTGGGCTTTCCAGCCCCTCATGTATGCAGCCCTGTACCTTCTTGTTTTCAACATGCTGGAAACGAAAAAGGAAAAAGAAACAGCCCTCTATGCCTTTCTGGCCGGTGCCCTGGTGACGGCGGCTTACGGCTTTTTCCAGTATGCCGATGCGAAGGATATGGCAGAAGATATGGCGGCCCAGAGCTGGGTGGATCCGGAAAGATTCCCGCTCCTCCGCCGCCGCATGTATTCCACTTTGGAAAATCCGAATCTTTTTGGCGCCTACCTTCTTATGATCATCAGTCTCCTTACGCCCTTCTTCCTGCGGGAGAGGGGTAAGAGGCAGACCGCCTTTGGCATTCTTCTCCTGGTATTCGTTCTCTGCCTGGCCCTGACCTACTCCCGGGGTGCCTGGGTTTCCCTGGCCGCCATCGTGCTGGGACTGACGCTTTTCTATGACAAACGGTTCGGCTTTCTCTTCCTTTTGATTCCCGTTATCCTTTTCTTCTATCACGGCCAGATTACGGAACGGTTCCTCTCTCTGTTCTCCGGGGAAGACACATCGGTGGGCCTGCGGTTTGCCCTCTGGGAATCCACGGAAGCCATGATTGAAGAACATCCGCTTCTCGGCATCGGCTGGGGCACCTATTTCCTTGCTTATCCTGATTACAATTTCTTTATCCAGGATGAACATGTACTCATTTTCCATGCCCATGACATGTACCTCAACATGTTGGCGGAAGTCGGAATCCCCGGTGGGATTGCCTTCCTTTCCGCCTTCTTTGCCCAGGGAAGCCTGGCTTACAGGGTTTACAGGAAAGGGAAAGACAGCTTCGAGAAATCCCTGGGCCTCGGAGGCATCCTTCTGGTCATGGCGATCGCCGTGATCAGTGTGGGGGACCATGTCCTCTTCAGCCGGTCCGTGTCCTTCTGCTTCTGGAGCCTTTCAGCCCTCTGCATCTCAGGACTGGTCCCTGAAAAAGAGAATAATAACAGGTAATTCGAAGAACGGCGTCCTGAGGGCACCGTTTTTATTTTCATAGGATGAAATACTAAATTTCGACTTCGAAATATGTTGCAAATTTTATCAATAGAAAGAAATAAATATCTAGTTATCAATTTAAAAAATCATGAATCTGTGCTAAAAGGAAGGAACATAGAAATTTTCTGATACAGCTTTTTGAATAAATAGGGGCATTTGTAAAGATGAGGTTATGGGACACGTAAAATTTAATTTGTCTAATAGGAATTATCTATAACCCCTGAAAGGGAATTTGAAAGAAAAAGACCCTCTTTTAGGGGTTCCATCCGGGGAAATTGTGCTATAATATTATCGGTGAAGAAATCACCGTGTACAGTCATCTTTATCTACCGATTGGAGGGTTTCCACTTATGATTATGTTCGTAAGCAAAATGAACAGCATTAATCTTAAGTCAAACCTTTTAAGCATGTAAAAGATAGAGGGACTGTTTTTTTACGGCAAAAAGTTCTGCGGCATTGTAGAAATGAAAGATCAGAGGCTGCGGACTTTTCAATATTTATTTTATTTTTGGGAGGATGATAGTAATGATCGACACCAATGATAGCGAATTCCTGAGCAGAATTGAAGACAAAGCCCTTCTCTCCAAAGTATGCGACGGCAAAGCAGCTGCTGCCATGATTAATCCTGGCGACATCCTTGGTATTTCCGGTTTTACGCCCTGCGGCTATCCGAAAATCACCATGCATGAACTGGCTGAACGCATGAAAGAAACCCCGTTCCAGGTAGATATCTGGACCGGCGCTTCCACCGGTTCCCAGATCGATGGCGAACTGGTTGCTGTAAACGGCGTTCGTAACCGTATGCCATACCAGACCAACGCAAATCTGAGAAAAGCAATCAATGCAGGCCAGGTAAACTATTTTGATCTCCACCTGTCCCATGTAGCTCAGCAGGTTCGCGCAGGCTTCTTCACCAACGCTAAAGGTGAACGCGTTTACGGACCGGACATTGCAGTAGTAGAAGTATGCAAGATCGGACCGAACGGCGAACTCTACACCACCACTGCAATCGGCAACTCCCCGGTATATGTTGACACTGCAAAGAAAGTTATCGTAGAAGTCAACACCACCCAGCCGCTGGGCCTCGTTGGCATGGCTGATATCTACATGAGAAAGAATCCGCCATTCTGTGAACCGATTCCGATCGTTCACGCAGGCGACCGTGTAGGCACCCCGTACATTGCTTGCGATCCGGAAAAGATTATCGCTGTAGTTCCATGCGATCTGCCGGATGTTACCCGTGCACTGGCTCCGCTCGATGACGACGCTGAAGCAATGGGCAACAACCTCGTAAGCTTCCTGAAGAACGAAGTTGCTCATGGCAGACTTCCGGAAAACCTGCTCCCGCTGCAGTCCGGCGTAGGCAACGTTGCAAACGCAGTTATCCATGGCCTCGTTGAATCCGACTTCAAGAACCTTTCCGTATACACCGAAGTTATTCAGGATGGCATGTTCGACCTGATTGATAAAGACAAGATCGACATGATTTCCGGTACTTCCCTGTCCCCATCCCCGGACGGACTGAAACGCTTCTATGCTAACATTGACAAATACAGCAAGAAGATCATCCTTCGTCCACAGGAAATCTCCAACAACGGTGAAGTTGTTCGTCGTATCGGCGTAATCGGCATGAACACCGCTCTGGAAATGGATATCTATGGTCACGTTAACTCCACCCATGTAACCGGCACCAAACTGATGAATGGTATCGGCGGCTCCGGTGACTTCGCTCGTAACGCATTCCTGTCCTGCTTCTTCTGCCACAGCACCACCAAGGGCGGCAAGATTTCCGCAGTAGTTCCGATGTGCTCTCATGTTGACCACACCGAACATGATACCCATGTATTCATTTCTGAACAGGGTGTTGCAGATGTTCGCGGCCTGTCCCCGAAAGAAAGAGCAAAGGTTATCATCAACAACGTTGCTCATCCGTCCTTCAGAGATCAGCTCATGGACTACTATGAAAGAGCAGTTGCAGCATGCAAAGGCAGCCAGACCCCGCATATCCTCAAAGAAGCATTCAAGTTCCATGAAAGCCTCGCTGAAACCGGCGATATGCATTTTTCCAAATAATCTGAAATTTGAAGCATCCTAATGCTTTACAAATAATCAGAATATTGTATAATAACCTATGGTGATGACTGTCATTTGACAGTGTCATATACATGGGTCTCGCAAGAGTCCGAAAGCTGCTGCAATAAGATTCTGAAAGGAACGCTGCGGCAGCGAAAGGCTTTGCGGAACCCTGACGGAAACCGATTCGAAAACCGGTGAATGAGAAGAGCGAAAAGCCGCCGTCATCTGTGTGATGAACCGTGTTTCCAGATATTACATTCTTACTTTTTTAGGAGGAAGATGAACTCATGTCTAACGAATCCCTGAAAGCTAAACTTGAAAAGTACAATGCTGAATATGCAGCACAGACCGCAAAACATCCGGAAAGAGTTGGCCTGAAACACAAGAACCTGTACACCCCTCTGGATCTCGAAGGCTTCGACTATGAAAAAGACCTCGGTTTCCCGGGCGAATATCCATACACCCGTGGCGTACAGCCGACCATGTATCGCGGCAAACTCTGGACCATGCGTATGTACGCTGGCTTCGCTACCGCTGAAGAATCCAACAAACGTTATCGTTACCTGATTGCAAACGGCGGCTCCGGCCTGTCCTGCGCATTCGACCTTCCAACCCAGATCGGCTATGACTCCGATGATAAGATGGCTGAAGGCGAAGTTGGTAAAGTAGGCGTTGCTATTGATACCCTGAAGGATATGGAAATCCTGTTCGACCAGATCGACCTGGGCAAAGTTTCCACCTCCATGACCATCAACGCACCGGCATCCGTACTGCTCGCTATGTACATCGCTGTAGCTGAAAAACAGGGCGTACCGGCTTCCGCACTGCGCGGCACCATTCAGAACGATATTCTGAAGGAATACTCCGCACGCGGCACCTACATTTTCCCGGTTAAACCGTCCATGCGTCTGATTACCAACATTTTCGAATACTGCTCCAAGAACGTACCGAAGTGGAACACCATTTCCATTTCCGGCTACCACATCCGTGAAGCAGGCTCCACCGCTGCTCAGGAAGTTGCATTCACCATTGCCGATGGTATCGCATACATCGAAGCAGCTCTGAAAGCTGGCATGCATGTTGACCAGTTCGCTCCACGTCTGTCCTTCTTCTGGAACGCTCACAACAACGTACTCGAAGAAGTTGCTAAATTCCGTGCATCCCGTCGTCTGTGGGCTTCCATTCTGAAGGAAAGATTCCATGCAGAAAACCCGAAGTCCCTGAAACTCCGTTTCCACACCCAGACCGCTGGCTCCATGCTGACCGCTCAGCAGCCGAACAACAACATCGTTCGTGTTGCTCTGCAGACCGCAGCAGCAGTAATGGGCGGAACCCAGTCCCTGCACACCAACTCCCGTGATGAAGCTCTGGCTCTCCCGACCACTGAATCCGTAACCATCGCTCTCCGTACCCAGCAGATCGTTGCTTACGAATCCGGCCTGGCTGACGTAATCGATCCACTCGGCGGTTCCTACTATGTAGAAGCTATGACCAATGCTATCGAAGCTGAAGCTAAAGAATACATCCGCAAGATTGATGAAATGGGCGGCGCTGTAGAAGCTATTGATAAAGGCTACATCCAGAAAGAAATTCAGGATTCTGCTTATGCTTGGCAGATGTCCGTTGAATCCGGCGAAAGAACCATCGTCGGCGTCAACAAGTTCACCATGGAAGAACCACCGGTTCAGGGCCTGCTGAAGGTTGATGCATCCGCTGGCGTATTCCAGAAGAACAAACTCGCTAAAGTTAAGGCTGAACGCGACAACGCAAAAGTTCAGGAAGAACTGAAGAAGCTCGAAGTTGCAGCTGCTGACGAATCCGTAAACCTGATGCCAGTCATCCTCGACTGCGTACGCGCTTACTGCTCCGAAGGCGAAATCTGCGGCGTTCTGCGTAAAGTATTCGGCGAATACAAACCGCACAACACTCTTTAATTCATAACTGAATTTCAGACATCGAATCTTAGACATATACTTTCTTGGAGGTAATCTATAATGGCAATTAGAGTTCTCGTAGCAAAACCGGGCCTTGATGGACATGATCGTGGTGCAAAAGTTATCGCTCGTGCACTCCGCGATGCTGGTATGGAAGTTATTTACACCGGTCTTCGTCAGACCGTTGCTCAGATCGTTGAAGCAGCTGATGCAGAAGACGTTGATGTAGTAGCTCTGTCCCTGCTCTCCGGCGCTCACAACACCCTTTTCCCGGAAGTTGTTGAAGCACTGAAAGCTAAAGGAATGGGCGACGTTCTGGTTATCGGCGGCGGCGTAATCCCTGCTGGCGATATCCCGGGCCTCAAAGAAGCTGGCGTAAAGGCTATCTTCACCCCTGGCACCCCAACCACTGAAGTTATCAACTTCATCAAAGAAAACGTTAACAAATAATCAGACTTATCTGGTCATTTAATACGGTAGTTGTAATGTAGCTGCCCGGGACCGGGAGGACTCCCGGCCCCGGCACTATATTATTTCTATATTACTTACTCTTCGAAAAGGCGGTGTATCTATCCATGGAATTTTCTATGAAAGACTTTTGGAATGGAAACAGACGTGCCTTAGCGAGAGCAATTACCATCGTTGAAGACGAACGGGATGGATTTGAAGATATCATGAAAGATATCTATCATCATACCGGTCGTGCACAGGTCATCGGTATTACTGGTGCACCTGGTGCGGGTAAGAGCACACTGTCAGATGCCCTGATTAAGAAGTTCCGTCAACAGGGTAAAACTGTAGGTATCGTTGCTGTCGATCCTACCTCTCCATTCTCCGGCGGCGCCATTCTTGGCGACCGTATCAGAATGAACGATCTGACCTTGGATAAGGGTGTTTATATCCGTAGTATGGGCACGCGCGGCAGCCTTGGCGGCCTTTCCCGCAAAACTGCTGATGCGGTTAAACTGATGGATGCTTTCGGCTTCGATGTAATCTTCATCGAAACAGTAGGCGTAGGACAGTCAGAAGTAGATATCGTTAAAAACGCGGATACAACACTTGTTGTGCTCGTACCTGGACTAGGTGACGATATTCAGGCTATTAAAGCAGGTATCCTTGAAATTGGTGACGTATTCGTCATTAATAAATGCGACCGCGACGGCGCAGATCGTTTGAATGTAGAAATCGAAATGATGCTCGACCTGGGCGAAGCCCAGAACTGGCGTCCTCCGATTGAAAGAACGATCGCGAACAAAGACCAGGGTGTAGAAGATGTAGTAGCAGCCCTGGGTGATCATCGCAAGTATCTGGAGGAATCCGGCATTCTTGAAGAACGCAGACGCGAGAGAGCAAGAAGCGAAATGCTTGAGATGATTCACGACCGCATTTCCCGTAAGATCGAGAATGATATCGCGAACACGGGTGAATTTGCTGACTACGTGGAGAAAGTCTTTGAACGTGAAACTGATCCGTTCACAGTCGTTGATTCCATCGTAGGCAATATATTCAAATAATTTTAAAGGAGGAGTTATTATGGCATTTAAAGTTTTAACTGTCGATCATGTTGGCGTAGCTGTTAAAGATCTCCAGAAGATTAAACAGCAGATGAAAGACATTTTCGGCCTCGAACCTTCTCTGCCGGATGAAACCGTAGAAGAACAGCATGTAACCACCAGCTTCTACAAACCATCCGCTCAGACCGAAGCTTGCGAACTCGAATTCCTGGGTTCCACCACTCCGGACGGCCCGATCGCTCGTTTCATCGAAAAAGCTAACGGCGGCAAGAACGGCTTCCAGCATGTAGCACTTCGCGTTGACGACATCGTAGCATGCCTCGCTGATCTGCAGGCTAAAGAAGTTCCGCTCATCGACAAGAAGTACCGCGTTGGTGCAGGCGGCTGCCACATCGCATTCCTGCATCCAAAAGCAACCGGCCTTCTGCTGGAACTGACTGAACGTCCCGGCGGCCCATCCTTCAAAGCTTAATTTGAACGATGGTATATGATTTACCCATTCGGGTAAATCATCCCCCCCTAGGGGGATCCCTAGAATTTTTGGAGGTGTAAGAATGGCAACTGTTGCAGAAAGAATTGAACTTCTCCACAAAAACCTCGCGCATGTAGAGGCTATGGGTGGGGAAAAACGTGTTGAAAAACAGCATGCAAAAGGCAAACTGACCGCTCGTGAAAGACTTGCTCTTCTGTTTGATGAAGGCACTTTCGTTGAAGTCAATGCCCTTGTTAAATCCCGCTGCCACAACTTCGGCCAGGAAAAGAAAGATCTTCCTGGTGAAGGTGTAGTAACCGGTTATGGTACCGTAGAAGGCAGACTCGTATTTGCATTTGCTCAGGACTTCACCGTTGAAGGCGGCTCCCTCGGCGAAATGCACGCAGCTAAAATCGTTCACGTAAACGAACTGGCTCTCAAAGTCGGTGCTCCTTGCGTAGGCCTGAACGATTCCGGCGGAGCTCGTATTCAGGAAGCAGTAGATGCTCTCTCTGGCTACGGCAAGATTTTCTGGTGCAACACCATTGCATCCGGCGTTATTCCTCAGATTTCCGCTATCATGGGACCATCTGCAGGCGGCGCTGTTTATTCCCCGGCTCTGACCGACTTTATCTACATGGTAGATAAGACCTCTCAGATGTTCCTGACCGGCCCGGCAGTAGTTGAATCTGTAACCGGTGAAAAGATCACCGCTGAAGCTCTCGGCGGCGCTAAGACCCACAACACCACCTCCGGTGTTGCTCAGTTCAGAGCTAAGAACGACGAAGACTGCATTAAACAGATTCGTTATCTGCTCTCCTTCCTGCCTTCCAACAACATGGAAGACGCTCCAATCGTTGAAACTGGCGATGATCCGACCAGAACCGATCCGGCTCTCGACACCCTCATGCCAGAAAACTCCAACGCTCCGTACAACATGTACGATGTAATTAAATCCATTGTCGATAATGGCGAATACTACGATGTAGCTAAAGAATGGGCAAAGAACATCATCACCTGCTTCGCTCGTATGGACGGACAGTCTGTTGGTATCATTGCTAACCAGCCGGCATTCATGGCAGGCTGCCTTGACTACAACGCATCCGATAAAGCAGCTCGTTTCATTCGTTTCTGCGACTGCTTCAACATTCCGGTTCTTAACGTTGTCGATGTTCCAGGGTTCCTCCCGGGCCGTCAGCAGGAATATGCCGGCGTAATTCGTCACGGCGCTAAGATGCTGTTCGCATACTGCGAAGCTACCGTTCCGAAGATCACCATGATTCTCCGTAAAGCTTACGGCGGCTCCTACATCGCTATGTGCTCCCGTGAACAGGGCGCTGACCAGGTATTTGCTTGGCCAACCGCTGAAATCGCTGTAATGGGACCTGCAGGCGCAGCTAACATCATCTTCAAGAAAGATCCACAGAAAGAACAGCGTACAAAGGAATATGTAGACGAATTCGCTACTCCTTACAAAGCTGCAGAACGCGGCTATGTAGACGCAGTTATCGATCCGAGAAACACTCGTCCAACAATCATCAATGCACTGAAGATGCTTGCTTCCAAGCACGAAGTACATCCGGCAAAGAAACACGGCAACATTCCGCTGTAATATTTGCTGCTTAAATCACTAATTGAAAGGATGGGTACAGATGGGTAACGACACAGTTATGTATATCGCAGTTGCAGGCCTTGTTGTGGCTGTAATTGCCCTGATCATGATCTGGCAGGTACGTTCATCTCTCAATCAGTCCGCAGCACCGGCACCGGCCGCAGCTCCCAAGAAACCAGTTGCAGCTCCGAAGGCAGCAGCTCCAGCTGCTGACAATGGTGCAGTCGTAGCAGCAATTGCTGCTGCTATCGTTGCTATGGGTGGCGGCGAAATCGTCTCCATCCGTCCGGCAGCTAGACCTGGCTGGACCTCTGCTTCCCGCATTGCAGGTGTAGCTGGTTCCCAGCAGTTCTAATTGAAAGTTGAACTATCAATCATTTAGGAGGAAAGACAATGAGAAAATTTACTGTAACAGTTAACGGCCAGAAATACGACGTAGTAGTAGAAGACGGCGGCGCAGCAGCAGCAGCTCCGGCTCCGGCAGCAGCTCCGGCTCCGAAAGCAGCTCCAGCTCCGGCAGCAGCTCCAGCACCGGCTCCGGCTCCAGCACCGGCTCCGGCTCCAGCTCCAGCTCCAGCTCCAGCTCCGGCTGCAGCTCCTGCAGGCGCAGGCGAATCCGTAGAAGCTCCGATGCCGGGCAAAGTAATCCGCATCAACAAACACGTTGGCGATGCAGTTGCTTCCGGCGACGAAGTTCTGGTTCTCGAAGCTATGAAGATGGGCAACCCGATCATGGCTCCGTGCGATGGCAAGGTTACCTCCATGCAGGTTTCCGAAGGCCAGTCCGTACAGGGCGGCGATCCGCTGTTCACCGTTGGCTAATTCCTATCCGGAATCTGCTTGAACAGTCTGAAAAAGGCAGTGCGAAAGCACTGCCTTTTTTGTTGTAATGAAACCCCCGGATAGTCCGGGGGTTCAGTAATAGCTTTAGCGGTGATTTTCCAAAGACTAAACAAAAAACCATGATATAGAATATGGTCATGCGGTCGCAGGCTGCCTTATCAATTCATATATTCAGAAGGTTTTTTACATGAGATCAAAAGAGTATGATCAAAATCATCTCAATGACTTTAATACTCTATCACACATCATGGAATGGTAAGTACCATATAGTATTCCCATCCAAATATAAACGGAAAGCATTTTACGGAAAAAGAAGAGCAGAAATAGGGAAATTTTTAAGAGAGTTATGTATGTGGAAAGGTGTAAATTTAATAGAGGGAGAAGCATGTCCGGATCATATTCATCTATTGGTGGAAATACTGCCCAAATTGAGTATATCCAAATTTATGGGATTTCTGAAAGGGAAAAGCAGCATAATCATATTTGAGAAATGGGGAGATGTAAAATTCAAATACAGGAATAGGCAATTTTGGTGCAGAGAATATTATGTGGACAGGGTTTGAAAGAACGAGAAGATGATAGCAAAATTTATCCAAAACCAATTAAGAACGGATGAGGAAGAAGACGTAGAAGGGGACTTATTTGATCCGTTCACGAGTCGCAGGCGATAATATGCAAGTGACAGAAGCACAAGCGCGTTAACGCGCAGCCAGTAGTAAAAAGCCTTTTGGCCGCATGTGAAGAACCACCCGCTATGCTGGTGGATATCTTTTTTATCATTTTTCTTAAGTATATGATGGTTTTACTACACCGCCTTTGGCTATTACATTATGTTTGAATGATTATGACAGGAAATATTTACCACCATTTTGGGAATATCGGTATAATGATCCGGGAAGTTGATGATTGACCTTTTGTGGTCAGGTTTCTTCTGGTTCGTTTATTTTACAGGTACCATAGGTAACAGGATTTTTTTATGGGTCTCTCTATCCTGAACAGTTATAGCAGCTCATTGTGAATTATGTATTTCTATCTGCGCTTTCAAATCCCATATGGGGGAATCCTCAGGGGTATATTCCTGAAAGTATGGTGCATATATTCTAAAATATCATTTTGTACATTTCTTTTTTTGAATGTTTCAAACTTTCCCTGATTACCCGGATCGGCTATTTCGGTGACTTATTATTTTTTGGATACAGCAGTTTTTCTGCTTACGGATTACTCATTCCATTGCCTCTTTCGTAACACTCCTGTATTGTGGCAGGAGAATTTTCTTCTATCTCATCGTATTTTACAACGAATGAACAGGATTATATCATGGAAAGCAGATTATTATATTTCTAAGTATAGTGGAACGGTAATGGGATTAGGGACCCGTTTACATGAATCCGTTGGACTGCATCTGGTTAGTTTCGTGAAAGTCGGCTAGCTTGACAGGTATTCAAAATTTCCATAGAAACATATTAAAATAAAAAGACTGTGGCCAATTATGATGGCACAGTCCTTTTAGCTGTTATTTTTATTTTATATTACAGGTTCCCCTTTTGAAGCGGTCATAAATCGGATTCTTCGTCCAGACTTCTGGTGATCAGCAGGCGAAGCATTGTAAGGCTTGCCCTGTAGGCTGAATAATCGTTTGGAAACAGGGCAGTGAGGCCATAGCGGAAGAGCTGTTCTTTTTCTTCTTCTTTTTCCACAGGGCCCGCAGCGACGAGGATATCGTCCCTGCCATACATGGCAAGGGCCTGTTCGAGACGGATCAGGAGTCCGGTTTTCTTAACGCTTTCGGAGTAATAATAAATGTAATAATCATCATTATCTACCGCATTTCTGGCTGATTCTTCCGGTGACTGGAGGGAGTCCACGTCTACGTCCCAGCCGCAGTCTGCAAAGGCGCTGGCGGCGAGTCTTCTCTTTTCTCCGCAGCCGTCATCATCCATTTCCGGTACATATATGCGGGGCCGCCGGCCTTCGAGCTCGGCAAATTTCTTACTTAAAGCAATCGATTCTTCCCGGTCCTTGTCATATTCTTTTTCCATAGGAATCTCCTTGAATTAAATAAATATTACAATATCCGTTAATACTATACTTATTATAGTCTTAAACTGATTTATTTTCTATCTTATTTTATGAAAATTATTATTGCTATATTATCAAATTAGAATAAAATTACTTTAAAATATTTGACACTTAGAATATGATGAATTATACTGATACTGTAATCATTTAGACAATTTCATATTCCTGACAGATGCGAAAGCATAAAAGAGAATCCGGTATAAGCCGGAGCGGTCCCGCCACTGTAAGGAGGAGACCTGTCCATAGATGTCACTGGGGAAACCTGGGAAGGCGGACAGGGCGATGAATCCGAGCCAGGAGAACTATCTGTCAATGAATCACCGTTATACCTGCGAGCGATGGGAAGGGGATTTGAGACAAAGGTCTCATTTACCGGCTGCCATCATAGGTGCCGGCTTTTTTGATGTTAACACACAAAATAACCTTTAAAGGAGGTGAACCCCGTTAATACGTGAAATTGTCTAAAATTATTAAAGGAGGAACTATTCATGGATGAACAGAAATCCCAGGAACCAGTAAAGCAGCTCACCGATAAAGAGCTGGAAGCAATCCTTAAAAAATCTGAAGGAAAAACTGATTTCCCGGCAGTCAAATTTGATGAATTTACACCACCTACATGGGAAGAATGGGTTGATGCCTGCAACGCTCTGCTGAAAGGCAAACCTTTCGATAAACTCATGTATACAAAGACCTACGAAGGCATTACCTTCGACCCGATCTATACACTCCATACCGGTCCGGTTGCCATGGATGGAAAACTTCCGGCTGACGACTATCCGGGCATGGGCGATTTCCTTCGCGGCTCCACGGCACACGGCTACAAGGAAGCTCCCTGGGGCATCGCGCAGGCTTGCGATGAAACTCTTCCGAAGGAAAATAATGAACTCCTGAAAGATGAAATCGCCAAAGGTTCCACCGTTTACAATGTACGTCTTGACTCCGCATCCACCGAAGGCATCGACGTAGAAGATGCTGAAAAACCGGGCGACACCGGCGTATCCATCACCACTCTGGAAGATATGGCTCAGATGCTCGATGGCCTGGATCTTGAAAAATATCCGTTCATGATGTACTGCGGCGCATCTTCCCTGAAGATGATTGCACTGGTAGCTGCTGCTCTGAAAGCTAAGGGAAAAGATACCAGCAAACTTCATGGCGTGATCGGCGCCAACCCGCTGTCCCAGCTGGCTAAGAAAGGCAAACTGGCAAAACCGCTGGCTGCTTACTATGATGATATGGCTGAAACCATCCGCTGGGCAAGAAAGAACGCTCCGGGCCTCCGCACCATTATGCCGAGATCTGAAGTATTCTCCAGAGGCGGCGCAAACTCCGTACAGGAAGTCGCTTACACCTTTGCTATGGCTGTTGAATATATCCGTGAAATGGAAAAGAGAGGAATTTCCATTCATGATATCGCTCAGTCCATCAACTTTGGCTTCAATACCGGCGAAGTATTCTTCCTGGAAATTGCCAAAGTCCGTGCAGCTCGTGAAGTATGGGCAAACATCATGAAAGCTTTCGGTGCTGAAGACGCTGACAGAAGTGCAAAGATCCATGCAAGACCGGCATATTTCTTCCGCACCATTTTCGATGCAGGCGTTAACATGCTTCGTAACTGCACCGCCATGTTCTCTTCTGTAGTCGGCGGCGTTGATACCTATGAAAACGAACCATACGATGAAACCGTTCGTAAAGGCGACGTATTCTCCCGTCGTATCGCAAGAAACGCTCACATCATTCTGCAGGAAGAATTCGGTATGCTCCGCCCAATCGACCCGGCTGGCGGATCCTGGGGCATTGAACACCTGACCACCGAAATGGCAAATCATATCTGGGCTGAATTCCAGAAGATTGAATCCATGGGCGGCTTCACCAAAGCTCTGGAAGCTGAATATCCGCAGGAACAGATCCTGGACATCCTGAAACAGCGCTTCAAGGCTCTTGATTTCCGTAAAGACCGTTCCGTAGGCAACAACATGTATCCGAACATGGCCGAAGAACTGATCGAACCAAGACCGGAAGATACCCCGGCTCTGAAGAAGATCCTTGTAGACGGCGTTGAAGCTTACAAGAAAGACATTGATAAAGAATTCCTCGGCAAGAAACTGGAAGAACTCGAAGCAGCTCCGGCTGATGAAAAACTGGTTAAAGCCATGGAAGCATTCTCCGCAGGCGCTACCCAGGGTGAAGTCGGCAAGGCACTTGCAGTTGACGGCGAAGGCGAAGTTGTCCGCATCATCACCGAACATCGCTGGACCGAACGTTTCGAAAGACTCCGTTTCGACACCGAAAACTACAAGAAAGAAACCGGCAAGAACGTGGAAGTATTCCTGGCCAACATGGGCCGCATTCCGCAGCATAAAGCAAGAGCCGATTTCTCCACCTCCTTCCTGCAGGTCGGTGAATTCAACGTCCACCTGAATACAGGATTCCAGGATGATGAAGGCAAACCGGGCTCCCGCTGGGATAAATGCGTGGAAGCACTCAAAGCCGGCTGCGATGACAAGGGCACTCCATATGACTGTGCAGTCATCTGCTCCAAGGATGACACCTATCCGGAAGACGTACCGGCCCTCGCTCCGAGACTGAAAGAAGTACTGGGCAGCGGCAAACTCTTCCTGGCAGGCGCAGCTCCGAAAGATATGGAAGCAAAATATCGTGAAGCAGGCGTAGATGATTTCATCTCCGTCAAAGCTAACTGCTACGAAATCATCCGTGAACTTCAGAGAGCAAAAGGCATGAAGATTACGGAAGAGGAGGTAAAATAATATGGCAACAAATCCCGATTTTACAAAACTGAACCTGGAAGCTCATCCAAGCTGTGACTACGACCAGTGGAAAGCATCTCTGGAAAGCGAAACAGGCAAGAAATATGACGACCTCTATGACACCACCCTGGAACGTATCCCGGTAGGTCCTCTCTATACCCAGGACGTATACAAAGACTGCAACCACCTGGATTTCATGAGCGGTATTCCTCCGTTCCTCCGCGGACCATACTCCACCATGTATGTATTCCGTCCATGGACCGTCCGCCAGTACGCAGGCTTCTCTACCGCTGAAGAATCCAACGCATTCTACAAGAGAAACCTGGCAGCAGGCCAGAAAGGTCTGTCCATTGCATTCGACCTTCCGACCCACCGCGGCTACGATGCCGATAACCCCCGTGTAGTAGGCGACGTTGGTAAAGCAGGCGTATCCGTTTGCTCCATGCTCGATATGAACATTCTGTTTGACGGAATTCCGCTGGACCAGATGTCCGTATCCATGACCATGAACGGTGCCGTACTTCCGATTCTGGCATTCTTCATTTCCGCCGGCATCGAACAGGGCGTAGACAAGAAGATTCTCCAGGGCACCATTCAGAACGATATCCTGAAGGAATTCATGGTTCGTAACACCTACATTTATCCGCCGGCCATGTCCATGCGTATCATCGGTGATATCTTCGAATACACCACCAAGTACATGCCGAAGTTCAATTCCATTTCCATTTCCGGCTACCATATCCAGGAATGCGGCGCAACCTGCGATCTCGAACTGGGCTACACCCTGGCAGACGGCATGGAATATATCCGCTGCGGCGAAAAAGCAGGCCTGCCGGTCGATGCCTTCGCAAAGCGTCTGTCCTTCTTCTGGGATCAGGGCAAGAACTACTTCATGGAAATCGCAAAGATGCGTGCTGCCCGTGTCCTCTGGGCAAAGATCCTCAAAGGCTTCGGCGCAAAGAACCCGAAATCCATGGCACTCCGTACCCACTCCCAGACCTCCGGCTGGTCCCTCACCGAACAGGATCCATTCAACAACATCACCAGAACCTGTATGGAAGCCATGTCTGCGGCGCTCGGCCACACCCAGTCCCTCCACACCAATGCGCTTGATGAAGCTATCGCTCTGCCGACGGACTTCTCTGCCCGCCTGGCTCGTAATACACAGCTGTATATCCAGGATGAAACCAAGAGCTGCAAGATCATCGATCCATGGGGCGGTTCCTACTATGTAGAATACCTGACCAACGAAATGATCAAACGGTCCTGGGCACACATCCAGGAAGTCGAATCCCTGGGCGGCATGGCAAAAGCTATCGCTACCGGCCTGCCGAAGATGCGTATCGAAGAATGCGCTGCCCGTCGTCAGGCAGATATCGACTCCGGCAAGGAAACCATTGTCGGACTGAACAAGTACAGACTGGCTAAGGAAGATCCGCTGAACGTTCTCTCCATTGATAACACTGCCGTTCGTAACGCACAGATCAAGAGACTGGAAAAACTCCGTTCCATCCGCGATCCGGAAAAGGTTGCAAGAGACCTCGAACACATTACCAAGTGTGCAGAAAGCCGCGAAAACGGCAACCTGCTTGACGCAGCCGTTCAGGCAGCTCATGACCGTGCATCCCTGGGCGAAATTTCCGATGCCGTTGAAAAAGTTTCCGGTCGTTACAATGCGACCATCCACACCGTATCCGGCGTTTACTCCTCCGAATACCAGGATGATGGTTCCTTCGAAAAGGCTAAGAAACTGGTTGACGAATTCGAATCCCTCGAAGGCCGTCGTCCGCGTATCTTCTTCTGCAAGATGGGCCAGGATGGTCACGACAGAGGCCAGAAAGTCCTGTCTTCCTCCTTCGCAGATATGGGCTGGGATGTCGACGTAGGCCCGCTCTTCCAGACTCCGGAAGAAGCTGCTCAGGATGCGGTAGATAACGATGTTCATATTGTTGGTTTCTCCTCTCTGGCAGCAGGCCACAAGACACTGCTTCCGGCTATCGTAGATGAACTGAAGAAACGCGGCCGTGATGATATTCTCGTCTGCATCGGCGGCGTAATTCCTCCACAGGATTATGAATTCCTCTACGACCATGGCGCAACCGCCATCTTCGGACCAGGCACCAATATCCCGAAGTGCTGCATCCAGTTACTGCAGATCCTTGTTGACCGCGCTAAAGCTGAAGCCAAGGAAGGTTAAGGTAAGCGCATATGCCTGAAAACGATGATGATCTCCGGCCAAGCTGGGTCCCGAAAGAAAAGAATCCTGAATTTGCCTGTTCCGTTATGCGTGGTATCGACAGCGCTGTCAACAGCGTGACCGATATCAAGTACATTCCCAGGGAACCTCTCCGGAGAGTTCCGCTCCGGAAGAAACTTTCCGTAGAAGAATACGTGAAAGGCGTGGAACGGGGCGACAGAATGATTCTTTCAAAGGCCATTACTCTCATCGAAAGTAATGCGCCGAAGGACTTCGACAAAGCCCAGAAAGTATTGCAGGCATTACTGCCCAGGACCGGTCATTCCCTCCGCGTAGGGATTACCGGCGTCCCCGGTGCAGGGAAAAGTACATTCATTGAAGCTTTCGGCCAGCTTCTCTGCCAGCAGGGTTACAAAGTGGCAGTCCTGGCCGTAGACCCCACGAGCTCCATCACCGGCGGCTCCATTCTGGGGGATAAGACGAGAATGCAGAAACTCTCCCGGGAGCCAAACTGCTTCATTCGTCCTTCTCCTTCCGGCGGAACCCTTGGCGGTGTGGCAAGAAAGAGCCGTGAAACCATGATGCTCTGCGAAGCCGCAGGCTGTGACGTCATCCTGGTAGAAACGGTCGGTGTAGGCCAGTCAGAAACCACAGTCCGCTCCATGGTCGATTTCTTCATGCTTGTCGTTTTGACCGGCGCAGGCGATGACCTGCAGGGCATCAAGAAAGGTATCATGGAACTGGCAGATGCCATCGTAGTCAATAAGGCTGATGGCGATAACCTGGAAAGAGCGAAAGTCACCCAGGGCGAATACGAAAGAATGGTGGAATTCATCCGTCCGGCTACGGAAGGGTGGAAGACCCATGCCTATCGCTGCTCTGCCCTGAAGAAGACGGGACTCCTCGAACTCTGGGCCGTGATGCGGGAATTCGAAAAAGTGACGAAGAAATCCGGCGCTTTCGAAAATCGCCGTCAGCGCCAGATCATCGAATGGGTCAAGACCATGATCGAAGAACATCTGCACAATCTCTTCTATGAAGATCCGGTCATTAAAGGCCGGATTCCGGAAGTCCGTGCAGCCGTTCTTGCGGGAGTGGTATCCCCAAGCCAGGCAGTGGCCGAACTGATCAAGACCTTTGATCTTGACCGGGCTGCAGCCCGCCATCTGGAATCTACGAAACAATAATAAGCTTCATTTCATTACAGGAAAGGGGCACGGCTACGCCGCGCCCCTATGCCTGTATTTGCTCATCAGAGCTTTTGCAAAGAGAGGTCTTTCTATGTATATTAACGGGGCATTCATGAAGGAACTGTACCTGGCCGGCGGCCCTTATTATGGACTGCAGGAAGTGTTTTCCCGTGTCAAAGGGGTGGCCCGGGTAGAAGCAGGCTTTGCCAACTGCAGCGCTCCCAATCCCTCAAAAGATGATATATATAGCGGTAAAGTGGAAGGCAGAGAATGCATCCGTGTCATATACAATCCGAAAAAGATTGATATCGTCAGCCTTTTATCCCTGTTTTTCACCATTATCAATCCACATACTGACGGGATTCAGGGAAAAGCTGTGGGACCTCAGTTTAGAAGCGGCGTTTACTATACCAGCCATGAAGATACGATGCAGATCAGCTACTACCTGGTATTCCTTCAGAACCGGGGCGTATCGAGGCGGATGACCCAGTCCAGCTTTATCGTCAATGAGTACGAAGGAGAAGGAAAGCATCTGCCGCCGATCCGTACAGAGGCAAAGCCGCTGGAAAATTTCTATAAGGCACCGGAGGAGGAGCAGTTTTATCTTCGTTCTCATCCGGATGCGTATACGCCAATCAATATCCCGCTTCTTGAAAAACTGGGAACCATAGAACCGGTAAAAGAATAATATTTCCAAAAGACTGTGAGACTCGTTTCACAGTCTTTTTTGTCGGGCAAAAAGATTGTCTTCCAGGCGGGGGAATGCTGAAAGAGCAGGATCTATGAGGATTCTTAAATCTGAAGGCTTAACGAATTTCTAATGATACAAAACGATATTTTTTCTACTATATGTATAGAAGGCAAAAAGAACGAGGCCTCGGGCCGAGCTCCAACCGATCCGCCAGGCGCCCGGAAATTTCAGGCGGATCCGGAGCCGCGCCCACGTGTTCCTGATGCCTTCCATCCTCGAGGATTTTGAAATTCCCCAGTTGTTATAAAGACAAATAAACTTCCGAATACGAAATGATTCAGTAACCTGCCTCGCTCTGCAGCTGATCGGGCAGTCATATCCCAATGCGGGAATGACTGCTTCCGGATTGACAGGTAAGAACGAGGTTCCGGAAAACGTGTTATTCCCCGTTTCGGGAGAATTTTGCTGCCTTAAAGCCCTTCCCCCAGGTGGAAGGGCTTTTTCGTCTGGAAAGAAACAATCCCCGGAGTCCCGGTTCGGTTTCCGGGTTTCTTGAAAGGCATATATTTTCATCAGCCGCCAAAGCAGGAAGGAAAATATTGCAAATATTAGATATGACTAAAAAGTATAGGGGACCCATCCTTCTATGCTGTTTCAGAAAAATTGTACAAATCTGCCTTTAATCCCTATTTAATCGTTGACAGGACTATCCGGCGGTGATACTATAAATACAACCGAATAAGAAAAGTCAGGTGCCCAAAAGGGCTTAATAGGGAAGACCGGTGAGATGCCGGCACGGTCCCGCCACTGTAATGCGGAGCGAATCCAGATGTCACTGAGGAATCGGGAAGACGGAGGAGCGAGGAAGCAGAGTCAGGAGAACTGCCTGTCTTAGATCACCGTTTGAACCCACGAGCGATGGGAAGGGGATGTCTCTATGATGTCTCTTTACGTTCGTGTAAAGAGGTTTTTTATTGGTGAATCGGTTATTGAGGAGCTAACTACATAAGTAAAGCAGGTGCCCATGAGGGCTTAATAGGGAAGACCGGTGAAATGCCGGCACGGTCCCGCCACTGTAATGCGGAGCGAATCCAACAAAAGTCACTGAGGATATTGGGAAGGCTGGAGGAGCGAGGAAGCAGAGTCAGGAGAACTGCCTGTTTTGGAATCACCGTTTGACCTACGAGCGATGGGAAGGTGTGAATATAAGTACGTTTGACGTACATTCTATCCACCTTTGTCCTGCGCAAAAGGTGGATTTTTCAGTTTCAGGAATGAGGATCCCTGAAGCCGGTCTCGAGGATGATGAAGGGAAACATCATCCTCCGCGGGATTCACTTATGTCTCCAACTGCTTCGGTGTAACGCTCGAAAGGGCTTTACATAGTCCTGTGGGATTCCTCCCATGGTTCATCTCCTTCGGGTGATGGTAGTAACAGGGAAATACGATCATCACCCCACACTTTTCCAATAACTTCCATGTGAAGTGTCTATAGTTCGGGACGGCCCTCCGGGGCGTTTCGAGTCTCATCTCCCTTCGGGTGATGGCAAGACTGTCACCCTCCTTTTTAGAAATACTTCTTCGTGAAGTGACTATATGGCCTGTGGGCCAGGGGACTGCCCCCAAAGATTCATCTCCCTTTTGCGATGGGTAGAGGGAAATATCCATCGCCCCTTTTCCAATAACTTCCTTGTGAAGTGTCTATATGGCGAGCCTTTACGGCCGCTCATGGTTCTACTCCCTTCAGGTGATGACCATCCAGGGAAAATGGTCATCACCGCCCTTTTTCCAAATCCTTCCTTTCGGAAGTTCTAAAGGAAATCTGGCATTTCCTGATTCTTTTCCTCCATGAGTGATGAGGGGAAACCCTCATCACTCCCACTACTTTTGATAATAGCATCGCAAGATGTTATTATACAGGTTCTCATTGGAGCTCTGCTCCAAACCCCTTTTGAAGCGGGCCGCTGCCCGCTCCTTTTTTTATTTGACCGCTTCGATTATATTCGATATAATAAATATAGAGTTGAATCCAAAGTGACAAAGGAGGCATACCATGAGCGTTTATGATTTCAAAGTGATCACTAATAAGGGCAAAGAAATTTCCCTTGCCGATTACAAAGGAAAAGTCCTTCTCATCGTGAATACGGCCAGCAAGTGCGGCTTCACGCCCCAGTACGAGGGTCTGGAAAAACTGTATAAAACCTATAAGGACAAAGGCCTTGTCATCCTGGGATTTCCCTGCAACCAGTTTGCCGGACAGGATCCGGGGACCGATGGGGAAATCGAGCAGTTCTGCCGGCTGAATTACGGCGTATCCTTCCCCATGTTCAAGAAGGGGGACGTTCGCGGCGAAACGGCACAGCCTCTCTTCAAGTACCTGACCGGAGAAAAAGGATTCAAAGGTTTTGACATGGACCATCCCAATGCGGAGGTGCTGCTGAATTTCCTGAAGAAAAACTTCCCCGAATTCCTGGAAGGGGACGATATCAAGTGGAATTTCACGAAATTCCTAATCGACCGGGAAGGAAAGGTCATCGCCCGCTTCGAGCCGACAAAGACTCCGGAAGCCCTGGCGGCGGAAATTGAAAAATTGCTGTAATATAGTGGAAAATGAAAGCGCTCCTCAGTCAGGGGCGCTTTTTGCTGGCCATCAGCCGTTAGACTTCAGCAGGTCGTGATGGGAAATGACCTTCCGGCCCGCCGGGGAGGATCCTATTTCTAATGTTTCCCGGAGAATGAAATATGATAGTATAATAAGTAGCAAAGGAGGCGGGCCATGAGGAAATATTTTTTCTTTGATATTGACGGGACCCTGACCACGCCGCTTACTGCGGATTATCCGGAGAGCACCAGGGAAGCGGTGCAGAAGCTTATGGAAAACGGTCATTTCGTGGCCATCGCCACGGGCCGTATGCAGTCTGATGCGGCCAGGGTGGCCAGAGATCTGGGGATTCCTTCCATTGTCTCCGATGGGGGAAATGCGGTGACCATTGACGGAAAAATCCTCTATGATGAAGGACTTCCCATCGATGCCTGCATCCGGACCCTGACTGAAATCGATGAAGAAAAGCATCCCTTCGCTTTCTGCCCCTACAACCGCAAGTATCGCATCACCAGAACCACGAAGTACCTGGAAAAGGTCAAGGACCGGTACTATGAGACTGCCATCATTCCGGATTTCTACATTCCTGCGGTGGACGTCATTCATAAAATCTTCATTGCCTGCACGAAAAAAGAAAAGGACGACATCCCTCTCTATACACTGCCTCACGTCTGGTTTTCCGCGGATACCATGCTGGTGGAGCCGGTCCACAAGGAGCGGGGGATCATGGAAATACAGAAAATGCGCCATATCCCCGATGAAGATATCGTTGTCTTCGGGGACGGCATGAATGACCGGGCCATGTTCCGGCCGGAATGGATGAGCATTGCCATGGGAAACGCCAAGCCGGAACTGAAGGCGCTGGCGAAGTACATCACTTCCCGGGCTGATGAAGACGGGATTTATAATGCCTGCAGGCACTTCGGGTGGATCTGACTTGGCTGTGCCGATGGGTCATGGGACTCTCTGTCCAACAGGACGGGGAGTCTTTTTTGGTGGAAAAACAGGTAATCGATGAATGATGAGCGCCGGCTGACAGCTAATGGCTAACGGCTAACAGCTAATGGCTAATGGCTAACGGGTAACAGCTAACGGCTATTACCTGTTACCCAATAGCCATTAGCCACCAACTATTGTTAACTGCCGCGAAATTCTCTCATTCACAAATTTTTATTGACGCCGTACTATTTCTTCTGTTATTATAAAGTATCAGTGAATTTTTGTATTTCTTATAAAGAAAGAGGAATCATGGATACAGAAAAACTGAAGGATGAAAAGAAGGATGACGTCCTTTTCGACATCCGTCATTTGACCCATACCTTTGATACGGAGGACGGGAAGAAATTTGATGCCCTGTCTGACGTGACGGCCACGATCAAGAAAGGCTCTTTTACGGCTATCATCGGCACGAACGGCAGCGGGAAATCCACGCTGGCCCGCCACCTGAATGCCCTCCTTATTCCTACGGAAGGGGAACTTTATGTGGAAGGCATGAAGACCTCCGACTTTTCCCATATCTGGGATATCCGCCAGAAGGTGGGCATGGTCTTCCAGAATCCGGACAATCAGCTTGTGGCTGCCATTGTGGAAGAAGATGTGGCTTTCGGACCTGAAAATATCGGCGTGCCGCCGGAGGAAATCCGGAAGCGCGTAGACGAATCCCTGGAAAAAGTGGGCATGACGGCTTACCGCACTCATTCGCCTGCCATGCTTTCGGGCGGGCAGAAACAGAGGATCGCCATCGCCGGCATTCTTGCCATGAAACCGGACTGCATCGTCCTTGACGAACCGACGGCTATGCTGGACCCCAGGGGACGACAGGAAGTCATGGATACCATTCACAGCCTCAATGAAAAAGAAGGCATCACCATTGTCCTCATTACTCATTTCATGGAAGAAGCGGTGACAGCAGACCATGTGATGGTGGTGGAAAAAGGAAAACTCCGCATGGAAGGGACTCCGAGAGAAGTCTTCTCCCAGGCTGAGAAATTGACCGAATGGGGCCTGGATGTGCCGGTGGCGGCAGATCTCGCCCATGGTCTTCGCCAAAAGGGATTATCCATTCCTGAAGATTGTATGACAGATGAGGAGCTGGAAGAAGCATTATGTCCATATGTGTCGAAAATGTAAGCTGCGTCTACAGCAAAGGCTCTCCCTTTGAAAAAGTGGCACTGGAAAATATTTCGCTCACCATTGAAAAAGGGGAATTCATCGGAATCATCGGTCATACGGGAAGCGGGAAATCCACCCTCATCCAGCATCTGAACGGGCTTATCCATCCCACTACAGGGAAAGTCACCATTGATGGGGTGGACCTGGCAGCTAAATCAAAAGAATCGGTGAAGAAACGCCATTCCGTGGGCATGGTTTTCCAGTATCCGGAGCACCAGCTTTTTGAAGAATCCGTAGCGAAAGATATCGCTTTCGGACCCAGGAATCTGGGCTGTGATGAAGAGGAAACGGAAAAACGGGTGAAGAGTGCCATGAAATTTGCAGGCCTTGATTACGATACTTTTGCGAACCGCTCGCCCTTCCGCCTTTCCGGCGGCCAGCAGCGGCGCGTGGCTATTGCCGGTGTCATCGCCATGCATCCCGATTTCCTCATTCTTGATGAACCGTCGGCAGGCCTGGACCCCATCGGACGAAGGGAAATCTTTGCCCGCATCCAGAGCTGGTATAAGAAAGGTGTCTTCTCCGTTATCCTTGTTTCCCATAACATGGATGATATCGCCCGCCTGGCCACGAGACTTCTCGTCATGCACAAAGGCCATCTCGTGCTGGACGGAAAGCCCATGGATATTTTCCTCCATCACAGAAAAGAACTGAAGGAATGCGGCGTCGATGCGCCGCCCCTGACCCAGACCCTTCTCTATCTCAAGGAAAAAGGCATCCCTGTGCCGGAAGATGCGAAAACCGTCAAAGAAGCCGTGGATCGTATGTACAAAATGCTGGGAGGTAAATAAGATGCTTACAGATATCACTCTCGGCCAGTACTATCCTGGGGATTCCTATCTTCACCGCATGGACCCCAGGGCCAAAATCCTCTGCACCATGATTTTCATCATTGCCATTTTCCTGGCCAATAACCTTTTCTCCTATGTCCTGGTGGCAGCTTTCACATTTCTCACCATCGCCAAATCGGGCGTACCGGTGAAACTCATCTGGAAAGCCATCAAGCCTTTGTGGATCATTCTCGTCTTTACTATGGCCATCCATATGCTGACCACTCCGGGCAATGAATTCTTTACCTGGAAATTCATCCATATCAGTCAGGAAGGCATTACGAACGGCCTCATCATGACGCTCCGTCTCGTATTCCTCATCGCTTTTTCGTCTCTTTTGACCTATACCACCAGTCCTATCGTCCTGACCGACGGCATCGAAGCCCTTCTCATGCCTTTCCGCCGTTTCGGCGTACCGGCTCATGAACTGGCCATGATGATGACCATTGCCCTTCGCTTCATCCCCACCCTTCTGGAAGAAACAGACAGAATCATGAAAGCCCAGTCCTCCAGGGGTGCGGACTTTGTGAACGGTAATCTCTGGCAGCGGGCCAAAAACATGGTGCCTCTCCTCGTACCGCTCTTCATCTCTGCCTTCCGCCGGGCTGACGATCTCGCCACTGCCATGGAAGCCAGATGTTATCGGGGCGGAGAAGGCAGGACCAAAATGCACCAGCTGAAATACACCTGGCGCGACAGAAACGGATTCCTTGCCGTCATCATCGTGACAGTGCTCCTCATCGCGCTCTATATTTATTTCCGATAAAAAAATTGGCGGGACCTGTTCCTGCCAATTTTTGTTATAGTGATCAGTTCTCAGTGATTTCACATTATGCGGGAATGTCTGATGGCTGACAGCTCATGGGCTAATGGCTAACGGCTAACGGCTAACGGCTGACAGCTGATTGACTCCATACCGGCGGGCCCATTGCCGGACTGCATGAAAAGCTTCGCGGATAGGAAATATGACGCAAACGAGCCATCGCCCGCCTGAGTACAATGCAACTGCTAACTGCTAACTGCTAACTGCTAACGGCTAACGGCTAACGGCTAACACCTATTACCCATTACCCATTACCTGATCTATATCAATCTGAGGTCTCATGAAAAACATCTGGATTACCCTCTCTTACGAGGGCACGAATTACGCCGGCTTCCAGCGGCAGGAAAACCGCATGACCGTGCAGGAAATGGTGGAAAACTGCCTCCTTCAGATCACCGGCACAAAGACCACCCTCTATTTCGTGGCCCGCACGGACGCCGGAGTCCATGCCTATGGCCAGGAATGTACCTTTTATACGGAATCCACCATTCCGCCGGACCGTTTCATTTACGCCATGAATGCGGCCCTTCCTTATGATATCCGTGTCACGAGAAGCCGGGAAGTGGACATGGATTTTTCCGTACGAAAAGGAAATTTCGGGAAAACCTACGGCTACCTTCTGACGGAGGAGCGGGAATGCTCTCCCTTCCTCAAGCGTTACATCTGGCACACCGGGAAGAAGCTGGATCTTTCAAAAATGGAAAAAGCGGCCCGGGTGCTGGAAGGGACTCACGATTTTACTTCTTTCCGTGGAAATAATTCCGTTCCCTCCTCTCCCATCCGCAAAATCAATGAAATACGGATTGTAAAGGAGGGGCCTCTCGTCCGCATCTATGTGACGGGAGAGGGCTTCCTCTACCATATGGTCAGAAATATTGCGGGAGCTCTCGTGGATGCAGGCATTGGGGCGCTGACGCCGGAGGATTTGAAAAAAATCCTGGAAGCAAAGGACCGGAAAAAGCTGGGCATGACGGCTCCGGCGGAAGGACTCTGCCTGCTTCGCGTCTATTTCAAACCCATTACGAAAGAAGCAATCGATGAGACCCTCTCGCGTCATTTATTTCCCTGGTGCTGAACAACTGAATCGATTATTACGTTCCAATTAAAACAGTTCAATCGTTCAAACTCTTTGTTCCAATTTTTCCCGAAAAGGTTTATAATATAGGAAATATTTGCAATAACAATAACAGGAGCAGTAACCATTTCGGGGAGAGAACCATGGAAATCACAAGAAAAGAGCAGATCCGCCGGGCGGCGAGAAAGCTCTTTAAAAAGAATGGATATCAGGGCACGTCCCTGCGCGACATCAGCCGGGAAGCGGGAGTGAATGTGTCATCCGTTTCCTATTACTTTGGCACCAAGGAAGAACTGTACCGGAGTCTGTTTCCAAAGAAAGAAGAGGAACTGGCGTCGGACAAAAGGCAGCAGATCCTGGACGCTGCCATCCGCCTCTTTGCGCTGAAAGGATACTCGGACGTGTCCATCCGGGATATTGCCAGGGAAGCGGAAGTGAACAGCGCCGCTATTTCCTATTACTTCGGCGGGAAGCGGGAACTCTATGCGGAAATCCTTGAAAAGGGGTCGAACCTTCTGGTGGACTTCGTGGAAAAAGCAGCCGACGGTACCCGGAGCCCTACGGAAGTGCTGGAAATGTATTCCCATTTCTTCTTCCGCCTCATGGAGAAACGGCCCTACATCCTTCGCATCTTTTCCTGGGAAATGATTCATCCCACCGACGTCTTTGCGTCCATCGGAAAGGAACGGTTTGCCATGGTCCTCATGGTGCTCCGCGGGGCCCTGACCGAAGGCATGGAGGAAGGGGCTTTCCGGAAAGATTTAAAGCCCACGGAAGTCTGCATCTCCTGGGCCGGCATGGTGGTGTACTATTATCTCATGAATGAAATCAAGAAACGGTTCGAAGTGGAAGAAGATATTTCCGAAGAATCCTATATGAATCAGGCCTACGACGTGCTCATGAACGGGATCCGGGAGAAGAAATAAGGGTATTTCCCATCTTTCCGGGCTTTGGATAGTCTCTTTTTTCTGTTTCGTGATTCGTGGTTCGTGGTTCGGGTCAAGGTTTGCGACTCAAAGGCGGCGCATCTTTCTGGTGCGCCTTTTCTATTTCCTTAAGTCCGCTCTTTGGAGAAGCCGGAACCGGCATTGCTTTGAGTCGTTTGAGGCATCCGGTTAATTATCCTGCATAGTCTTGACAAATGGGAAATCATTCGCTAAAATAGGTGCAACACGAAAAAGTGCTGATGGAAAAAAGTACTTGTTTCAGAAGTTTCAAAGAGAGCCGGGACAGGTGAGAACCGGCAGCGGAGAAATGAGGAAGTTCTTTCCTGAACTGCAGTGCTGAAATGACAGTAGGCATTGACGAGTGACCTTCGTTACAGGGTTTAGAGTTGATCTGATCAGATAATTTGGGTGGTACCACGGTAATTCGTCCCTTGGGTGCCACCCTTTTTGTATAGTCAGATAATATGGGTGGTACCGCGAAATTTCGTCCCTGCTTCAGTAATGAAGCAGGGATTTTTGGTACCGGAGTACAGGAGGATAGAAATGAAAGGATTGAAATGGAAGGCAGCTGCCCTCATGGCAGCAGGACTCCTCATGACAGGCGGCATGGAAGCTATGGCAGCTCATCTGGAGGATATCGAAAGCCGCGGAACGATTCGGGTGGGAACGACAGGAGATTATCGCCCCATGTCCTATAAAGACAAGGAAACAGGAGCGTATGAAGGATTTGACGTGGAGCTTTCGGAGAAACTGGCAGATTCCCTCCATGTGAAAGTGGAATTTGTGCCCACCACCTGGAAGACCCTTTCGGCGGATACGGCAGCAGGGAAATTTGATCTCGCCCTCTGCGGCATTACCCGCACCTTTGACCGGGAACGGACCCTCACCATGTCTGACGGTTACCTTCTCTTCGGGAAGACCATCCTCTGCAGGAAGGGAGAGGAAGGGAAATATCAGTCCATCGCCGACATCAACAGGCCGGAAGTGAAAGTCATGGTCAATCCGGGCGGAACGAATGAAAAATTCGCCAAAGCCAACCTTCCAAAGGCCACCCTCCTCATTCATGAACAGAATGCGGAAATCCCGGGACTCATCGCGGAAGGCAGGGCGGACATCATGATCACCGAAACCATGGAAGCCAACCGGTATGTGAAGCTGAACAAAAAGCTGGCGGCGCCGCTTGTGGACGAACCTTTCACAAAGAGCCGCTTCGGGGCCCTCATGGAAAAAGGAGATCAGGATTTCCTGAATTATATCAATTTCTTCCTTGCTGAAATGGAAACAAACGGCACCATGGAAGAACTGGAAAATAAATACATGAAATAGTCAGGGGGAGGAAACAGATGAAAAAGTGGATGAAACTCGGTATGGCAGCAGCTTTGGCTTCGGCAGCCATTCTCTATGGAGGCTGCGGAAATGGCGGACAGGGAGGGAAACAGCAGCTTCCCCCCACGGATAAGCCGATTATCGCCGTTGTCCAGATCGTACAGCACGGTTCCCTGGATCAGGCAAACCAGGGCTTTGTGGAAGGCCTGAAAAAGAGAGGCTATGATGAAAACAAAGTCTATTTCGACCAGCAGAATGCTCAGGGCGACCAGTCGAACCTGAAGACCATCGTCTCCCGGTTCAAAGCGGAAAAACCAAAACTGATCTGCGCCATCGCCACTCCGGCAGCTCAGGCAGCAGCCAATGAAATCAAGGATATTCCCATCGTCGGAACGGCCATTACCGACTATACTACCGCCAAACTGGTCAAAAACGATGAACATCCCGGCGGCAATGTGACCGGCGTATCCGATCTGGCCTCCATCGATGCCCAAATGGATCTGGGCCGGGCCCTCATTCCGAATGCGAAGACTGTCGGCCTCATCTACTGCTCTTCCGAAGTCAATTCCGAAGTCCAGGCCAACATGATGAAGGAATACTGCAAAAAGAACAAACTCTCCGTGGAAGAACGGACAGTCAACAACGTCAATGATATCCAGCAGGTAGCGGAATCGCTGGTGGGAAAAGTCGATTTCATCTACGTTCCCACCGATAACACCCTGGCTTCCGCCATTCCGACCCTCATGAAGATTACGGACGCCAACAAGATTCCTGTCATCGTAGGGGCCGATATCATGGCAAAAGACGGAGCCCTGGCAGCCCTTTCCGTAGACTACTACAAACTGGGTCTCCAGACCGGCGAAATGGCAGCCGATATTCTGGATGGAAAAATCAAACCGGAAACGGCGCCCATCCAGCACCAGAAAGAATATACCATCGTGATCAACAAGAAAGATGCGGAAATCCTGGGGATAAAGATTCCGGATGAAATCGCAAAGAAAGCACAGATGGTATAAGGAAATATTTCTATAGCAGTCAGTAGTCAGCCGTTAGCCGTTAGCAGTTAGCAGTTAGCCGTTAGCCGCTAGCCGTTAGCCGTTAGCGGTCAGTCGCCAGCCGCTGGCCGTCAGTAGTCAGCAGTTAGCAGTTAGCCGCTGGCAGTTAGTGATTAGTCAAAATGATTACGCATCTCCGGCAGGAAATACAGAAGACTGGAAGGCCGGGAATTAAAATGGGATGGAAGGATAGGAGAATATATGAAAACATGGATGAAACTTGGAATAGCAGCCGCATTGGCAGCATCAGCACTGATTTACGGAGGCTGCGGGGGAGACAAAGGGGCATCATCCTCTGCTTCCTCTTCGGGAAAACCGATTGTAGCCGTGGTACAGCTCGTGGAACACGGGTCTCTGGACCTTGCCAATAAAGGCTTCATGGATGGTATGAAAGAAAGGGGCTACACGGAAGACAAAGTTCATTTCGACCAGCAGAATGCCCAGGGGGACCAGGCCAACCTGAAATCCATCGCCTCCCGCTTTGCTTCGGAAAAGCCGAAACTCGTCTGCGCCATTACGACTCCTGCCGCCCAGACCATGGCCAATGAAATCAGGGATATCCCCATCGTGGGGACCTGCATTACCGACTACGTCACGGCCAAACTGGTGAAGTCCAATGACGCTCCCGGCGGCAATGTGACCGGCGTATCCAACCTGACCCCCATCGAGCCCCAGATGCAGCTGGCCCTCTCCCTCATGCCGAATGCGAAAAAAGTAGGCCTCATCTATACGGCTAGCGAAGTCAATTCCGAAGTCCAGGCCAATATGCTCCGGGGTTACTGCAAAGAACATGGCCTCACCGTGGAAGAAAGGACCATTCATTCCGTCAACGACATCCAGCAGGTGGCCGAATCCCTCATGGGGAAAGTGGATATCATTTATGTGCCCACCGATAATACCGTAGCCTCCGCCATGGCCAACCTGGTCAAGATTACGGATCCCCACAAGATTCCGGTCTTCGCAGGCGCTGAAATCATGGCCAAAGACGGAGCTCTGGCCTCCCTTTCCGTAGATTATTACAAACTGGGCATCCAGACCGGACACATGGCAGCGGATATCCTGGACGGCAAGAGCAAGCCGGAAACAAGGGCCATCGAGCACCAGAAAGAATTCCCCATCGTCATCAACAAAAAGACGGCCGAAAGCCTGGGAATCCAGATTCCGGAAGAAATAGCGAAGAAAGCGCAGATGGTGTGAGTCCGGGTCAATTGGCATGAATATGGACAGGCGAACATGGAGATTTTCATGATTCGTGATTCGTGACTCGTGGTTCGTGAAGGTGGCGCCCCTTTCGGGGCGCCATTTTTATATGGGGGTATCTCACAAAGAGCTGATCGTGGACCGTGATCCGTGGTCCGTGAAGGCGATGCCCTTTGGGCGTCATTTCTAAAGCGGCGAGACATGGTGAGATGCATTTTAAAATTGACCGGGGAGATTTTATCCATAAAAACTCAAACAAAAATGGACGATTTTACTGGAATGTGAATCCCTTCATGATGTATAATACTTATTAGGTATATCCCGCAATAAATCATGAGGCAGATATACGAAAAAATGGTAAAGAAGGCGGGGCTGTGTCAGAAATCGAGACAAGGTTAGCCCATGTAATGGACCGCATTCGGGCCGCGGAAAAGCGGTCTCCCTATGGCCAGAAAGTGACCCTGGTGGCGGTGACGAAGTTCCATCCTTTAGAGGATATGGAAGAAGTCATCGGCCTCGGTGTCAAGGAGGTCGGGGAAAACCGGGTCCAGGAAATGGAAGGGAAATATAAAGCCCTCACGGTTCCGGTGAGATGGAATCTGCAGGGTCATTTACAGAAGAACAAAGTCAAAAAGGCAGTGGCCATGGCCGATCTGATTCAATCCGTGGATTCCCTCTCCATTATGGAGGAAATCGATAAACGGGCAGGAGAAATCGGCAAGGTGCAGGACGTGCTCCTGGAATTCAATATTTCCGGAGAAGAATCAAAGACCGGGCTCACACCGGATTCGCTGGAAGAGGCGGCTGAAAAAGCCGGCAATCTCTCCCATATCCGGGTGGTGGGGCTCATGTGCATGGCCCCGGAGTACGAAGACGTGGAATTGACCCGTCCCGTATTCAGGGAAGGGCACCGGCTCTTTGAAGCACTGAAAGAAAAATTTCCAAAGGGACAGATTTCAATTTTATCAATGGGCATGACCCATGATTTTGAAATAGCAATTGAAGAGGGCGCCAATATGGTGCGGATTGGTACCGCGATTTTCGGGCCAAGGCAGTATCACTAGGAGGATTAGCATGAGCTTACTTGATAAATTTAAAGATCAGTTTGTCGACCGCGACGATGACGAAAGAGAAGACGAAGAAGAACTGGAAGAAGAGGAAGAAGCCACAAATCCGGCTGCTCCCGTTCCGCCCCGTCCGGCATCCGTAAACCCGGGAAGAGCTATTGCCAGAAGCGCAGCTCCCCGTCAGGCCGCAAAGCCCTATACCATGGTCGTCGTCAACCCGAAGACCTATGCGGATGCAGAAAAAATTGGCGACCATCTGAAGGCTATGCGTCCGGTGGTCATGAACATGGAAAAAACCGATGCCGATGAAGCTCAGCGCATCGTCGATTTCGTACAGGGCATCATGTATGCTCTTGACGGCCGTATCGACCAGATTTCCGAAAGCATTTATCTCTGCGCGCCGAATAATATGAGCGTATCCCGTGAAAATTTCGCAGCCTACTCCGAGCAGGCTCCGTCTGCTCCCCAGTGGAACGCTCAGCCTCAGGGACCTGAGGCGCCTCAGGCTTAATGTCCATCTTTTCGAACGGTCTTCAGTGGCTGAAAGGCCAGTTTGAAGAAACCGGCGAAGACAGGGACTATGAGGAACAGGATGAGACTTATGAGGATGATGGAAATATTTCGCGGGCAGGCGCGCTGCCGGCGAGGAGCATTCGTCCCCAGGAAGTAGTCATCATGGTTCCGGGCTCTTATGGCGATGCCCGCCGTGCTGTGGAAGCGTTGGAAAAAGGCATGACCGTCATGGTGCTCCTGTCTGATAATGTAAATGATGAAGTGGCCAGCCGTTTCGTGGATTTCATGAGCGGTGCCGTCTGCATGTGTCATGGGGACGTCATGCTGGTGAGTGCGGATGTCCTCATCTGCGTGCCGGATACGGTGGACCTTCATGAAGACAGACTGGCTTTTGTATCGGGCATTCCTACCTGGAAAGGACCCTGAATATGAAGAAAATACTGCTCGTTGGCTGCGGAGCCATGGGAGGCGCCATTCTTTCCGGCTGCCTTGCCAAAGGGCTCTGGAAAAAGGAAGAAGTATACCTGAAGGAACATTCCCTTGAGGCTTCAAAGGAAAAAGCGGCCCGCTACGGCGTCAATATTTCCCAGGATGGAAGTATTGCATCGGATGCGGACATGGTCATTGTGGCAGTAAAGCCGAATATCGTTCTCGGTGTGTTGGAAGAAATTTCAAAGTACAAACCCCGCCGCGTGCTTTCCATTGCGGCTGCGGTCACTCTGGAAACGTTGGAAAATAATCTTCCTGAAGGTACCGAAGTCATTCGCTGTATGCCGAATACCCCGGCTTCCGTGGGAGAAGGCATGGCTGCCATTGCGGCAGGAAAACTGACAAGTAATGAATTCCTTTCGGAAGCGGTGGAAATATTCAATGCTCTCGGAAAATCAGCCGTCGTGACAGAACGGCAGCTAGACGAACTGGGCGCTCTTTCGGGAGCCGGTCCGGGATATGCCTTTGTCATCATTGACGCTCTTTCCGACGCAGGAGTACTCATCGGACTTCCGAGAAAACTTGCCATCCAGGCAGCTGCCCAGACTCTTTATGGAGCAGCCAAAATGGTCCTGGAAACGGGAAAACATCCTGCCGAGCTCCGGGACCAGGTGACAAGTCCCGGCGGCACGACGATTGCCGGCATTTATGCCATGGAACAGGGAGGCCTCCGGGCGGCCCTGATTGACGGCGTCAAAGCATGCCTGGATAAATCGGACGCTATGGCAAAGAAATAAATGAAATAAAACCCGGCTGGCGGATTTTATTTTAATGGTTAACCGCCGCCTGGAGAGCAAAGTTCTGCAGGCGGCGGGTTGTTTTTATGAGAACTGACTTATCGTCACCATTTGGCACTTTTCATCTGAATTTTGCAGAATGGTAAGTGGTAAGTGAAGGTGACGCGCGTCAGAAAATGAAGCGCGCATATATAGACGGGTCAGGGGAAAGGATTTCCTTTTCCTGTGACTGCTTATTGATTCAGATTGTTCAAGAGGATGGAATGAAAGACAGAGAAAAGATCCTTAAGTTTTTTGCTGCCGGCGGCGATGAGGCCAAAGAAATGGCCATCCGTCTGCTGGATCTGGCAGATTCCGTGGAGCGGGGACGGCCTTTTGCCGTAGGTCCTTTCATGGCGCCCTATGCCCGTCAGATCGGGCAGACCATTGCGGCCCACATGAAGACGGTGACGGCGGCCAGCTTCGGCGGTTTCCATGAAGCGGAGCGAATCCGTATTTCCTTTAAAAGCAATGATTATGAAGGGCCTGTGGACTATGGCGTTTCCCTGCTGTCGGTGACCTGGGACGGCAGGTATCGTCTCATCGGACACCGGGACGTGCTGGGAAGTCTCATGGGCCTGGGTATTGACCGGTCCATCCTGGGGGATATCCTCATGCAGGGGTCCGGCTGTCAGGTAGTCTGCGATAAAACCATGGCAGGATGGCTTATCGATAATTTCCATAAAGTGGCCATGGTTCCCGTAAAAGTGGAAGAAATACCGCTTTCCGAAATCCAGCCCCCAAAGCAGACGGCCAAAGAAGTGAGGGCCACGGTAGCCTCTCTCCGGCTGGATGCCGTGGGAGCTGCGGGATTTGGCATTTCCCGGTCAAAAATGGTGCAGGCCGTGGAAGATGAGCGGACCGAAGTGAACTGGGTCCCTGCCAAAAGCCCCTCCCAGGCCGTGAAGGCAGGAGATATCATCAGCATCCGGGGCCGGGGACGCATAGAAATCGTGGAACAGACCGGAATGAGCAGGAAAGGCCGGATCGGACTGCTGATTAATAGATATAAGTAAAATTGGCTTTGAACTCAATTGGGATGAAAAGTTATCAGTTATCAGTTAATAGTTATCAGTTGCATTGTACCCAGGCGGGCATCGGGACTTTTGTCTCACAAAGTCTATTCGCTGTTTGTGGGAAACTGATAACTGATAACTGCTAACTATTAACTTCTCACCTATAGTAATCGTATATCATAGAATTCAAGTCGTACTAAAAAAAGGAGAACCACATGATCACACCGATGGATATTCATAATAAGACCTTTTCCCGCCAGATCCGCGGGTATTCCCAGGATGAGGTGAATGCATTCCTGGAAGAACTGGCCACGGACTATGAGAAAATTTACCGGGAACACCGGGAAATGGAAGAGGAAATGGACGGCATCCGCACGAAACTCCGGAATTATGAAAAAATGGAATCCACCATGTCCAATACCCTGATTATGGCCCAGGAAACGGCAGACAACCTGAAGAAGATCGCCCATCAGGAAGCGGACCTTTCCATCAAGGAAGCCCAGACCGAAGCCCATAAAATCGTGGCCGATGCAGAAGCAGCCCGTCAGCGGATGAATGAAGATCTCCTGAAGACGGAAGGGGATATGAACCTTTACATCGCCAAACTTCTTTCCAACTGCAAATCCGCTCTCGCCATGATCGAAGCAGCCAAAGGAGTCCAGGCGCCCCAGCCCGTTTCCGACGGCACACAGCAATCTTCTGCAGAATCCGCACAACCGGCAGGAGGAGAGTCTCCGGAAGAGACTCCGGCAGAAGAAGATCCTTACTCCGGAAACCTTTTTGACCAGGCTGCAGCCACCGTGGCAAAATCTGAAGCCCCGAAGGAATAAAGCTATGGAAAAGCAGTACGTCACCGAGTGGGCCAATCCCAATCTGGGCCTTACCCTCCAAATCACGAAAATGATTCATGAGGAAGAGACCCCTTTCCAGCACATCCAGATCGCCGATACCCTGCAGTATGGACGAATCCTCATCCTGGACGGCGTTTTCCAGACTTCTGTCAAAGATGAATGGACCTATCACGAAATGATTTCCCATGTGCCCCTCATGCTCCATCCCCATCCTGAACGGGTGCTCATCATCGGTGGGGGAGACGGCGGAGTGGCAAGGGAAGTATGCCGTCATGACTGCGTACGGCAGGTGGACCTCTGCGATATTGACGGAAGGGTCATCGAACTGTCAAAGGAATATTTCCCCACCATTTCCAGAGTGCTGAACGATCCCCCGGAAAAACTTCACGTCCATGTGGGAGACGGCATTGCCTTTGCAAAGACCGTGAAAGATTTCTACGATATCATCATCATCGACTGCTCCGATCCCATCGGACCGGGAGAAGGACTCTTTACCCGCAATTTCTACAAGAGCGCCTTTGTCGCCCTCCGGGAAGACGGACTCATCGTGCAGCAGACGGAGTCTCCCATCGTCCAGCAGAAAACGGTGCATGACGTCTTTGAAGCCATGGGAGACGTATTCCCCATTGTCCGCATGTACTACTCCCATGTGCCCATTTACCCCGCCTGCCTCCACTCCTTCATGATGGCTTCGAAGAAATACGATCCCCTCACGAAGGAAGCCAGAAAAGACGCTCCTTCGCCCATGAAATATTACAATGAGGACATCCAGAAGAGCTGCTTTGTCCTTCCCAATTTCATCAAAGAGCTTCTCTATAAGGGACATTTGAGCTTCTGATTATATAAAAGGATGGATAACTGTTTTGGAAATAGTTATCAGTTCACAGTTCGCAGTTCTCAGTGGTTGTGCCGCGCATCAAATTGGATGGCGCGGCTTTTTATTTCTAAAAATTTTCCTTCACTGCGAACTGATAACTGATAACTGAGAACTTCCCGCCTTCAGTCCGCCCTCATAATCATAGTTTTATACCTTGTTTTTAAAGATAATAAAAAAACGCCTGCCGGAGCAGGCGTCAATTTTAAGCTGTGGGGGAATGTTTCAGGCACGGGTCAAAATGGATTTCGTGATTTTCTGCCAGAGTTCCCTGTTTTTCCCGATGAACTGGAGCAGATTCCCTATTTCTGCCCCGGAGAAACCAAAGGACTGGAGAATACCGGACAAAATCTTCAGCCGGATCTCTGCCGGATCCTGCTTCCTGATGAAATCAAAAGAAATGAGGTACGCTGCGACAGTCCCTTCTGACAGAAGGAGAGCCTGAGGAAGGTCATCCTCATGCTTTTTTAAATCCCAGACAGGCCGGGCGATTTTCTCATGGCGGGAAAGGATATCTTCCATAAGAATGGGAGACGTATGGGAAGCCATCATCATTTCCCGGATCACCGGGCTGGCTTCGGCGCAATATAATTCCACATACACCAGGGCGATGAAACGGTGTATTTCGTCGGCCTCTTTTAATTCTTTATTCACAGCGCTGCGGACAATGCCCATGAATTTATCCACCAGGGCGGAAAACAGATGCTCCTTGTCCTCGAAAATGTTGTAGATGCTGCCGGAGGTGATACCGGATTTCTGCACGATCTGCCGGATGGTGGTATTTTTATACCCCTGAGTCAGGAATAGATCCTCCGCTGTGGTAAGGATTTTTTCCCGGACCCCCTGCATGTGCACTGCCCTTTTTTCTGACTTTGCCATATATACCTCACTTTACCCCTAATCCAAAAATGTATATATTGTTGCAAAATTCCCGTTATTATGCCCCCTAACTTAAAGTTATTATAAAAGAGAATAGTCCTCACTGTCAAACAGGATTCACTGTCAAAACAGTTAAATTTAAAAGTTTATAAAAATATTTGATAACAAAATAAAAAAGGTATCTTTTTACATCATGGTTTACCATGGCGGAAAAGATACCGGATAGACAGGAAAAGAGCGGGATTTAGGGGAATCCCGCTCTTTCATTTCTTCAGGGCAGCGGAGAAGGCCGGGCCCCGGGCCGGATGGGGATCCGGTTGAGCGGAGTAGGGAACTCCGGCTCAGATTAGGGAAGGACCCGGTACTTCATGGGGCAGATAAACCGAGCCCTGAAGATACCTGTTCCAGAACATATGAAATATGTTCTAGAATGTATTTAATTATACGAGGTTCCATGTGGAAAGTCAATGATAGACCGAAGGAAAAATGAAGGGATTTTGTTTCCTTTAGTCAGATTCAGGAAATATGGAAATCATCGCATTTATGGAGGGGCAAGTTATTTTTCCTGCAGGACAGGCTGAAAAAATAACTTTTCCTGCCCTGTCAAAGGAGGAAATCATTCCTTCCTTCTCGATGCGGCCAGGGCGATGCCGAGAACGGTAAAGCCGAGAGCGGCACAGGCCGCCATTTTGCCATAGGGGAGAGTTTCGGGAAGATTCAGCTTCCGCTTCGCACTGGTCACGAGGGAAACCGGTTTCATGCCGGTGACCGCAAGGCCCCCGAAGCGGGAGAGCGTTTCCACGTCCCGGAATCCCGTATCTTCCAGAAGATCCTTGACGTCCTGGGCGGAAAGGGCATTCATGCCGGGAATGAGGGCGGCATAGAGTTTGTCCAGGGGCGGCAGGCCTCCTTTGGAGAGGAGGAGCAGCAGCTTTCCTTCCGGCTTCATGACCCGGGAAATTTCCGCGAGGCACACCTCCGGTTCCTTCCAGAAAAAGAACGCATCTTCCACCACCACGAAATCAAATTTATCTTTCCCGAAGGGAAGGAGATCGGCCGATCCTTCATACACATGGCAGCGGCCCTCTTTGATGGCTTCCTCATTCAGACGATACGCATAGTCCACGGCCCGGAAGGATTCGTCAATGCCGCTGACTTCGGTATTCTCTGCCTTTGCCAGGAGTCTTTCCAGATTCTTCCCGCCGCTGCAGCCGATATCCAGGATTTCCGCGCCATCCGGGATATCCACCAGGGAAAGGCCCCAGAGGGACAGGGGCGTATTCCAGAGACCGGACGCAGTGAGCAGGGCATTTTCCACCTTCGGCCCGCACAGGGCCTTCTTCAGATCGATGCTCATAAAGTGACCTCCTTGAGAAATATTTACGCACTGATTACATTACTTATATTATAACCGATTCTTTTTTCTCTTGAAAGGAGGGGGATACGGCCATGAGGATTATACATGAGGATTATACATGAAAAGGGAGCTGTAGGTGTAATGACTTTTGAATCGGGGATGATCGGGATTGTCGGGGGTATCGGGGCTGTCGGGGAGGATATGGTCCGCTGTGCGGACCAATCTTATATAGTCGGCTTCGTCGACGGCCTTCGGCTCTCACAGGGAAATGGAAACTGTGGAATTTTATGTAATATAAATACTCTGCGGCGTCTTTTTACTGTTGCGCCGCTCTCCCCCCGGGATTCCCGAAAAGTAATCCCGATATTCCCGAAACAAAAGCTTTTAAACAATCAGGTTTCCCTATGCACCTTCTGTATTTGAAAGAATATATGACTTTTGAATCGGGGATGATCGGATTGGGGATTGGGGATTTCGGATTGCGGGAAGGTATGCCGCTGATGCGGCATGAATATATATGGGGAATGTACACAGGCGGGGGAAAACCATTTCCTCATCACTTTTGCCCGAACCGGGCAGAAAATCATTAGGCACTAGCCGTTAGCAGTTAGCCATTAGCCGTTAGCTGTTGACCATTAACCATTAACCATTAGCTATGAACCAATCTATTCCTGCATACTGCATATTCTGCATAAAAATGAATAATGCGTTACTGCCGATGAAACCTGAAAAAATCAGATTTTGTCGAAATAAATTGAATATACATTTGTATATTTCATGCAGGAAATGGAAATATTTCAAAAATATGCTTGCAATATTATGCATAAAGCTGTATAATTATCACAGTTTTGAGAGAGCCCCCGTGAAGGGCTGTGAAATTGTCTATTTCCTTTAGAAAGGCGGCATTATTATGGCTGATGTAAAAAATGTGAAAAAAGTGGTTCTTGCTTATTCCGGTGGTCTGGATACTTCTGTCATCATTCCCTGGCTGAAAGAAAATTATGGCTGCGAAGTCATTGCCTGCACGGTGAACCTGGGGCAGCCCGAGGATTTCGATGCGATTCATAAAAAAGCTCTCGCTTCCGGCGCATCCGTGGCAGAGACCCTGGACGTGCGGAAGGAATTTATTGAACAGTACGCTTACAAAGTGCTTCAGGCCGACGGCCAGTATGAAGGGAAATACCTTCTCGGCACTTCTTTTGCCCGTCCGCTCATCGGCAAATGCCTGGTGGACATGGCAAAGAAATACGGGGCCGATGCCATCTGCCATGGCGCCACGGGTAAAGGCAATGACCAGGTCCGTTTCGAACTGACCGTCAAGGCCCTGGCTCCCCATATGAAGATTATCGCTCCCTGGAGAATCTGGGATATGAAGTCCAGAGAGGATGAAATGGCTTATGCTGAAGCCCATGGCGTGCCGATTGACAAGTACGACGAAAAGCAGACGGACGAAGAAAAGGCAGCCCAGAAATATCCGTATTCCATGGACTGGAACATGTGGCACCTTTCTCACGAAGGGGACGATCTGGAAAATCCGGCCAATGCGCCTCACAAGGATATGTACCTCGTCACCTGCGATCCCCAGGATGCTCCGGACAAGGATGAACTGGTGACCATCGAATTTGAAAAAGGCGTACCGACAGCTGTCAACGGCAAGAAGATGGACGGTGTGGAACTGGTGAATACGCTGAATGAAATCGGCGCCAGAAACGGTATCGGCATCGATGATCTGGTGGAAAACAGACTGGTCGGCATGAAATCCAGAGGGGTCTATGAAAATCCCTGCGGCTCCATTCTCTTCTATGCCCACACCGAACTGGAAAGACTCTGCCTTGACCGGGCCACTTTCCATTTCAAACAGGTAACGGCCGTGAAATACTCCGAACTTGTTTATGACGGCATGTGGTTTGCTCCCCTGAGAGAAGCGCTCCAGGCCTTTGCGGACAAGACCTCCGAAACGGTCACCGGCAAAGTCACCCTCCGTCTCTATAAAGGAAATATCATGTCCCACGGCGCAGAGAGCCCGTACTCCCTGTACAATGAAGAATTCGTCACCTTTGGTGAAGATGACGTATACAACCAGGCCGATGCGGAAGGCTTCATCAACCTCTTCGGACTGCCTCTCACCATCCGGGCCCTGATGAAGGAGAAGAACAGCAAATGAGTGAAATGATGTGGGGCGGACGGTTCACGAAAGCGGAAGAAAAGAACGCCCTGGACTTCAACGCATCCATTTCCTTTGACTGCCGCATGTATAAAGAAGATATTGCCGGCTCCATGGCCCATGCGGCCATGCTGGCACGGCATGGAATTATTTCCACGGAAGACTGCGAAAAGATTACCGCCGGTCTCAAGAAAATCAAAAAGGAAATCGATGAAGGAACATTTGATTTTTCCATAGAACTCGAAGACATCCACATGAATGTGGAAAAGCGGCTCACCGATGACATCGGGGATGCGGGGGCCAGGCTCCATACCGCCCGAAGCCGGAATGACCAGTGTGCCCTGGACCTTCATATGTATATGAAGAGAAATATGGGGCGCCTGGCGGACAAGCTCATCGCCCTGGAAGAAGCCCTTTTAAACGCTTCGAAGAAATACAAAGACGTGATTCTCCCGGGCTACACCCATATGCAGCGGGCCCAGCCGGTCCTCTTTGCCCATCACATGCTCTGCTACTTTGCCATGCTGGAGCGGGATTTCAAGCGTCTCATGGACTCTTATGAAATGGCAGACATGTCACCCATTGGGGCCTGCGCCCTCGCCGGGACGACCTATCCCACGGCGCCGGAAGAAGAAGCGAAAGACCTCCATTTCGGAAATATCTATGGAAACAGCCTCGATGCGGTTTCCGACAGAGATTACCTCCTCCAGTTCCTTTCCTTTGCCGCCATCTGCGCCATGCACCTTTCCCGGCTTTCGGAAGAATTCATTTACTGGTCCACCAGCGAATTCCAGTTCATCGAGCTTGATGACGGTTATTCCACGGGAAGCTCCATCATGCCCCAGAAGAAGAACCCGGACATGTGCGAACTGATCCGCGGAAAGACGGGCCGTATTTACGGGGACCTCATGGGCCTTCTCACGGTTATGAAAGGACTGCCCCTGGCCTATGACAAGGATATGCAGGAAGACAAGGAAGGGGTCTTCGATGCCATCGATCATCTCTACTTTGCCCTCGATATTTATGCGGGCATGATCAATACCATGACGGTCAATGGAAACCATACGAGAGAAGTGCTGGAGCATGATTTCTCCAACGCCACCGACATGGCAGACTACCTGGCCAAGAAAGGCCTTCCCTTCCGGAAAGCCCACGCCGTAGTCGGAAATGCGGTTCATTACTGCATCGAAAACCATAAGGTACTTCATGACATGACCATGGATGAATTCAAAGCTCTCTCGCCCCTCTTTGAAGAAGACATCCTGGAAGCCCTGAAAATCGAAAACTGCGTGAAAAACCGTGAAAGCTACGGCGGCACAGGCCCGAAATCCGTGGCCCGCCAGCAGGCTCATGGCGAAAAGGTCATTGAAGAAATGAAGAAAGAGGCAGCGGCCTGGAAAGAATCCATGGCCTTCCTCGGATAAAGCAGCCACGGCGCCTGCGCCTGGTATAGACAATTTCACAGGAAAAAGCCCCGCGAAAGCGGGGCTTTTTCCTTGTCCGGATTCATGGGAAATCGGACAGGAATCGATCCGTAAAAATCCTCCGCAGAGAGGTCTGCGGAGGGAAAGGTCAACGGCTCCCGATGGAGTCAAAGTATATTTTCATGAATTCCTCATCTTCCGTCGGATCCATGAGGGTATCATCTTTGATGACAAGAAGGATATCTTTTACTTTTGCCTGGCGGAGAGGAACGGCCGTGTAGATGACCCACTGCCAGGCGCCATCTTCTCTTTTCTGCCGGATGCGGGTCACCGCAGCGTGGCGGGGCGATTTCTCCGCAGCTTCCACCATGGATTCCGGTTTCAGGAAAGCAAGGAAACGGGCACGGTCTTCGGGATGAATATTTCCTGCCGCAAAGTCATGAAGTCTTTCCTCTGTCAGGGGAAGGCTCTCCCCGGGGGCAAGACCGGACCGGTAAGTCTTGACGGATTCCAGGGTGCCTTGATCCCTGTGGATGTAGTAAATCCCGTTATACAGGGAAGCGAGAGCCCATAGTCCCTCTTCATAGCGGGCAAGGCCCAGGGAGGAGGCCCGGACGTCCAGGTTTTCCAGATAAGCCAGGAAGAGGGTAAGGCCGTCGGCCTCGGAAAGCCTTTCCAGGCGGATGTGCATGGTCTCTCCCTTATCCCTGTAAATGAAGCTGCCATCCCTTTCTTTCCTGGCTCTTTTCGCCAGGGCATAAATGCCTTCATTCAGGGGAATATGGGGATCGGAGAGGGAAAGATTGGCTGCTGAAAGGCCGTCGTAATCCATGTCGTCAAGAAGGGAAAGACAGGCAGGATTGGCATAAAGTATGGAAAGCCGGGCACCGTCATAGAGGAAAAAGGCCATGGCTTTATCCGTGATCACGTTCACCGCGCTGGCCCGGTTGAAAAGGAATTGTTCCGCCGGCGTTTCCACACGGATTTCCCTCTGGCCAGGGTAGTCGATGGCACTCTCCAGAAACATGGGCTTCGCATAATAATACCCCTGCATCTTGTCGCAGCCTATGGAAATCAGGAAATCGGCCTGTTCCTTCGTCTCCACCCCTTCCGCCAGGGTGTGAAGACCCAGGGTTTTCGCCATGAGGATGATGGAACTGATGAGCCGTTTCTTGCCTTCATTGAAATTTCGGAGGAATCCTATGTCCAACTTGATTTCATTCAGCCGGAAATCGGAGAGCACGTTCAGGGAAGAGTAACCGGTACCGAAGTCATCGAGCCATACCTCATAGCCTGCATCGCGGAATTGACCGATGGCCCTGGAGAGGACGGAACGGTCTTTGAGAAGGGCGGTCTCCGTGATTTCGATGGCGATGAGCTCCCGGGGAAGATGAAATTCCTTTGTGATTTTCTCTACTTCCTCGAATGGATCCATGAGGAAGAAATCAAGACGGGAGAAGTTGACGGAAACGGGGACACAGGGGATTCCCTGATCCAGTTCATATCGCTGCACTTCGGCTACTTTGCGAAGGACAAACGTATCCAGTTTGTGAATCAGCCGTGCCTCTTCGAGGACTTTGACAAAAACGTCCGGGCGGATGGAGCCATAATCCGGATCCTCCCAGCGGGAAAGGGCTTCGGAATTGCAGAATTTTCCTGTGATCGAGCGGACCACGGGCTGGAAGCAGACTTTGATGGAGCCGTCTTTCAGGGCACGGTCAAAATTTTCCAGGATGAAGTCCTGGTCTTTTATATATTTCCCCATTTCCGGAGAATAATAAGCCAGCGACTGCCCCATTTCCCTTTTGATGGAATCGCAGGCGAGCTTGGCTTTATCAAAGAAAATCGAAAGAAACCGGAGAGAGTTGGGCGCCGGATCTTCAGGCAGTAGGTTGATGCCGGCTTTCAGAAGGATGCCGGGGTTTCCCAGAAAGGCATTGACCTGTTCACAGGCCTCGCCGGCCCGGCGGATAGCGCGCTGCCCTTCCGCAAGTACCAGAAAATGATCGGCCCCCTGATGACAGATGAAATCTCCCTCAAACAGGGACCGGAGAATCTCCCCGATCCTCACGAGACACTTGTCTCCGTTCTCAAAGCCATGGATATTGTTGTAAAGCTTGAAATTGCTGATATTGAAATATATTCCGCAGCGGCAGGGATACTTTCCTGCCTCTTTGTCTTTGACAGCAATTTCATTGACGGTCTGGAGGAAATGGCGCATTTCCATAAGGCCCGTCAACGAATCAATTCCGTCATGAATCGGTTTCTGGTTCATGGAGGCCACACTTTCTAAAATATAATTATCTAAAAGTATCATATCATGAGAGGAGGAAAATTGTAAGATACCTGTAAAACAATTATAAATTTCAATAACTGTTGAAATTTTCATCAGAAATAAAAGATTGTTGTGAAATAAATGAAACAGCAGGGGAGAAGAAATATTTCTATTCTGTCCATAAAATCATTTTTGAAAAGCCACAATTCCTGAAAATCAGAAGCGCCATGATGCCCGGCATTTTCCAATTATCCCTTTTTCTCAAACAAATCAAGGTATGTTATACTATTTATGCAAGAATGCCCGAATCGGGCAGGCAGGCTTTTTTGTTTTTCCTTCAAGTGGTATGATAAATAGAATAGTTTCAGCAATCCATGAACCGCGAGGGTTCTCTAACTGAAGGGAGGATTTTTATGAATATTCATGAATATCAGGCAAAGGCAATCCTTAGAGCCTACGGTATCCACGTTCCGGAAGGCTATCCGGCTTTTACCGTCAATGATGCCGTAGCCAATGCCAAACGTCTGGGCACGCCGGTTATGGTAGTAAAGGCCCAGATTCATGCCGGCGGCCGAGGGGAAGCGGGCGGTGTCAAACTGGCTCATTCCATCGATGAAGTCCGTCAGTATGCCAGGGAAATGCTGGGCCACAAACTGGTAACCCGCCAGACCGGTCCCCAGGGCAAAAAAGTCAACCGCGTCTATATCGAAGCCGGCTGCCATATCAAGAAAGAATACTATCTCTCCTTCGTTGTTGACCGTCAGGCAGAATGTGTCGTTATGATGGGTTCTGAAGCCGGCGGCATGTCCATCGAAGACATCGCGGCAAAGACTCCTGAAAAGATCATTAAAGAATATATCGATCCCGTCATCGGGCTGGCCGATTTCCAGGCCCGTCGCATGGCTTTCAACCTTCATTTCGAAGGACCTGCCGTAAACAAGGCAGCTGCCTTCATGCAGGATCTGTACAAAGTATTTATCGATAAAGACTGCTCCCTTGCCGAAACGAACCCCATGGTTCTTACCGAAGAAGGGGATGTATTAGCTCTTGATGCAAAACTCAATTTCGACGATTCCACCATGGGCCGTCATCCGGAAATCCTTGAACTCCGCGATATCACCGAAGAAGATGACAAGGAAAGAAAAGCAGCCGCCGAAGGACTCAACTATGTCAATCTGGGCGGCGACGTAGCCTGCATGGTCAATGGTGCAGGCCTTGCCATGGCAACGGTCGATATCATCAAGGAAAATGGCGGCGAACCGGCCAACTTCCTTGACGTAGGCGGCGACTCCACTCCTGAAAAAATCGTGGCGGCCTTCAACATCATGCTGGAAGACAACCAGGTCAAAGGAATCCTCATCAATATTTTCGGCGGAATCAATCGCTGTGACGTCATTGCAACGGGCATCGTAGAAGCGGCATCCCTCCTCTCCGGCGGCGAAGAAAAATTCCCGATCCCCGTCGTTGTCCGTCTGGAAGGCAGAAATGTGGACAAAGGCCGGGAAATCCTGGATAAAGCAAATATCGAAAATCTCTACCCTGCAGCCGATATGGATGAAGGCGCAAAGAAAGTTATTGCACTGGTCAATGCCGGTAAGAAATAAGGAGGAAATATGAGTATCTTAATTCATAGAGGCACAAAAGTCATCGTCCAGGGCATTACCGGTAAAGCTGCCCGTTTCCATACGGAACAGATGCTGGCTGACGGCACCCGTATCGTCGGCGGCACGGCTCCGGGAAAAGCAGGAGAAATCTGTTGCGGAGTCCCCGTATTCAATACGGTCAGTGACGCAGCCAAAGCAACAGGCGCCAGGACTTCTGTTATTTTCGTTCCTGCCGCTTTTGCAGCCGATGCCATCATGGAAGCTGTCGAAGCAGAAATGGATCTCGTCGTCTGCATCACGGAACATATCCCGGTAGAAGAAATGGTCCGTGTACACCGTTACATGGAAGGCAAGAAGACAAGACTCATCGGACCGAACTGCCCGGGCATCATCTGTGTGGATGAAAGCAATATCGGTATCATTCCGTCCCAGATTTTCAAGAAAGGCCATGTAGGCGTCGTATCCCGTTCCGGGACCCTGACCTATGAAGCCACCTTCCAGCTCACCAAGGCAGGCATCGGCCAGACCGGGGCCCTTGGCATCGGCGGTGACCCGATTAAAGGTACCGATTTCATCGACGTACTGAAACTGTATAATGAAGATGAAGACACCGAAGCCGTCCTCATGATTGGCGAAATCGGCGGTAATGCCGAAGAACAGGCAGCCAAATGGATTCATGAAAATATGAGAAAACCGGTAGCCGCCTTCATCGCAGGCCGTCAGGCACCTCCAGGAAAACGAATGGGCCATGCCGGCGCCATCATCACCGGCGGCAAAGGGACTGCAGCAGAAAAAATTGCAGCTCTTGAAGCCGTAGGAATTCCGGTCGCCAATACGGTAGCTGATATCGGCGATACAGTCATCAAACTGCTGAAAGAAAAAGGACTCTACGAAATCTGCCATACCTGTTAATTAGGGTCACATAGAGAAACTATGGATTTANNNGTTTTCGTGAATTAGCCTCACCACGGCACGCCGCGATATGCCCATTTTCGGGGACTTCGTGGTTCGTGATTCGTGGTTCGTGATTCGTGGTTCGTGATTCGATTAGTTTGTTTAACATAGAGAAACTATGGATTTANNGGTTTTCGTGAATTAGCCTCACTACGGCATGGAGCGATATGCCCGTTCTCGAATATTGAAACTCTCCCCCCTTGACGGAATGCCTCTCTTCCAGTAATGTAGATATAGCATTTGATTCAAACCGGAGGTTTACCATGTTTGCCAAATTTCAGGATATGCTCCTCGTCCTCGTCCTCATCTATGCCATCTACCGTATAGCGACCGTTGGTTTTACCACCATCAATATTTTCATCCTTCTCTGCGCCGTAGTAGCCGTCATTTCCATGGCTCTAAACAGAAGCGGCGCCTATGCCAGGGCACAGAAGAAAAAGGAAGAAGCCATAAAGAAGATGGAAGAGGAAGAAGCGAAAAAAGAAGAAAAATAAAAATGGCCCCGAAGCGGGGCTTTTTTATATGGGGAAACAGGGAATGGCTAACAGGGAATGGATTTAAAAGCCTTTGTTTCGGGAATATCGGGATTGGTTTCGGGAATCCCGGGGATCTCGGGGCGGTGCGGCGCAACAGTAAAAAGGCGCCGCAGAGTATTTATATTACAGAAAATCCCACAATTTCCATTTCCCTGTAAGAGCCGAAGGCCGTCGGCGAAGCCGACTATATAAGATTGGTCCGCACGGCGGACCATATCCGCCCCGACAGCCCCGATACCCCCGACAATCCCGACACCCCCGATTCAAAAGTGTTTCTTCTTACGGTATTCTTTTCAGTCTCTATTCTGCTGGTAATGCCCCAAACCTCTAATCTTTGTCAAATTTCCCTTAGTATGCTAAAATGAAAAATAATAGTGCAGCAACTCTGCCTGCCTGTGGAGGAGGGATGTTCATGAATCCGGATTTGGAGCTTGTGAGGAAGATCAATGGTCTGGCCGGTCAGGTGCGTCCTTTTGACCTGGCCATGGACCTGGTGACCCGTTACGGTCACTGGGCCTTTGTGATTTATGGACTTCTTCTCTGGTTTACTCCCGGGAAGGACAGGGAACTTCGGCGCCGGTCCTGTCTCCTCATTTTCCTTGGCGTCCTTCTGGCGTCTACGATTTCCTTTATCATCGGGAAGGTCTGGAACCGGCCCCGGCCCTTTACGAAGGATTCTTCCCTCTGGAATTTCACGGGCCATAAGGCCAATGCCTCTTTCCCCAGCAATCACACCATGAACAGTGCCCTCATTGCCATGGAACTTCTGAAATACCGGTTCAAAGGCTGCTGGATCATGACTCTCCTCGCGGGGATTCTTGCTTTTTCCCGCGTCTTTGCCGGCATGCATTATCCCACGGATCTCCTTGGCGGCCTCACGGTGGCAGGCTTTGTCCATTTCATCATGAACCGACGGGCGGTGCTCCGTTTCGTGAGTCCTCTTGCCCTCATCGCTTCCTTCGCAAGCGACCTGATTGTGCTGAGAATCAGAGGAAGGTGAGCCTATGGCAGAAGGAAACAGTGAAGGCAGCAAGATGTCCATCATGCGCATCGTGCAGGTGCTGATTCGGGAATCGGACCGGGAGCACCCGCTGACGCAGCAGGAAATCCTTGAACTTCTGGAGAAAGAGTACGGTATGACGGTGAGCCGGAAATCGGTGAGCCGGAACCTGAACCGCCTGAAAGAGGCGGGCCTTCCCGTCATGTGCCGGGAAGTGAGGCGCGTCATCAATGGAAAGGAATCCCCCCTGTCCCTGGACTGGTACTGGGACCACCTGCTTAGCCAGGATGAACTGAAAATCCTCATCGATCTTCTCTATTTCTCCCATCTTCCTGCCCAGCAGGTGCGGCAGCTCACGGATAAACTGAAACGCATCCAGAGCCGTACCTTCAATGATGGGAAAGGAAATATAAAAAATCTTCCCTCTTCTGCGAAACCCGCCGAATGCGGCGCGGAACTGGCCATCCTGTCGAAAGCGATGAATCAGAAGAAAATGATTTCCTTCTACTTCGATCATTACGAGGCCGATGGCAAACGCCATCACGGCTATACCATTTCCGGGGAAGCGAAACTGTACCGGGCCAGTCCCTATCAGATTATCGCCACTGACGAAAGGTATGTGCTCCTCTGCAACCTGGAGGGCAGTGAGGAAATATCGATTTTCCGGGTGGACCTGATGAGCGATATTTCCATCCTCGATACACCGGCCCGGCTGCAGACCACCCTTTCCGGTCTCGCCGAGGGAGAAAAACTTTCCGACTGGGTCTATCCCTGGCATGGAATTTATACGGGGTCGCCTCTTCCCTGCAGTTTTGAGGCCGACTGGCATCTCATGAGCGATATCGTCAATGATTTCGGAAAATCGGCCCGCCTCGTCTCGGCCCGCCAGAATCTGGTGACCGTGGAGCTCACGATCCAGCCGGAAGCCCTGAAAGCCTGGACTCTCCGCCATGCGCCGCTGGTACGGGTGATTTCTCCTTCTTTCCTGAAAGAGGAGGTGAAGGAGGCGGCAGAAGCCCTGCACCGCCTCTACGGATCATCATGATGGCAGTGAAAATTATCGGAATCGTCCTTTTCGTCCTGATCCTCATTCTCCTCATCCCGCTGACTTACTCCATTTCCTTTGATAAGTGGAAACTCACCGTCAAAGTGGGGGCCCTCTTTGGGATTATTTCCAAAACAAAGGAAATAGACCCCATGAAGAAAAAGCCCAAACCTTCGGCAGAAGATGAAAAGGCAGCGGAAAAGGAATTGAATGAAGCGCTGGACGAATTGGATGAAAAAATCACTTCGGAAGCGAAACCGCTGGAGCCGGAAAAACCGGTGGAAATAAAACCGGCAGAAAATCCGAAAAAAGAAGTGCCGGCAGAAGAAATTCCAGAAGAAAAGAAGAAAGAAAATAAAAAAAAGAAGCCCTCCCTCCTTGCACAGGGGCGGTTTGCATTGGATAATGGACTTATAAAGCTTGTCCTCATCGCCCTGGCAAAAATCATAGATCATGGCTTCCCCAGACGCTGGCAGGTGGAAGGGAAACTGGGCCTTCCGGATCCCATGTACACCGGCGTCCTCCAGGGTCTCCTCTATGCCACCCTTCCGGGAGCGGCAGAGGAAATCGAATGGGATTATCTTGAAACCGTTTTCACTTTGAAGGGGCGTGGCCGGGGACGGTTCATTCCTCTCTATGTACTTTATATTCTACTGAAACTTGCGGTATCCAGAGAAGCAAGAGAATTCTGGCATTTCAGACAAGGGGGAAAACAGAATGGATGACGAAGTAAGAAAGCAGATTTTTGACGATTTCAAAAAAATGGTAACCACCGAATCCGTAGTGGGCGAGCCGATTTATCTGGGCGATGCGACCATCGTCCCCTTCGTGGACATTTCCTTCGGCTTCGGGAGCGGATCCCATACGGGAAGCGGAGCTTCCGGTGGGGCGGGGGGAGGAAAAGTCACTCCGACGGCCGTCCTCATCATGAAGGGAGAACGGGTCGAACTCTTCTCCATCAAGAATGCGACACCGAATGGAACCATCGACAAAGTCCTCAATATGGTGCCTGAAGTGGTATCCCATTTCACAAAGAAGAAAGAAAAGAAAGCAGAAGTCCGTGAAGCGGCTCTCAAAGAAGCCAGGGAGGCTATGGAAGAAGAAGCAGAAACGGCAGCCATCGAAGCCAAAGGGGATAAGGCGTGAGATGATCAGCAAGAGCTGTGGAAATATGAATTTCCATGGCTCTTTTATTGTGGCCGTGACTCGTGTCTCTCGCCGGAGAATTACTTTATTTTGAAAAGGCGAACCATAGAAATATAAAACTTATACTGCAGGAGCACCGGGGGGCTTGGGAGCCTTTCCGCGGGATTTTTGAGTCAATTGGCGTGGAAGCGGTACGGTATGAGCCCCATAAGTGCCATGGCACCTATGAGGCTGACTGCCGAAACATTCTTGTAGAGAATGAGAATATCGTTAATCGTGCGGCCCCCTTCGAGAAGGGGGCTCCGCAACGCGGTGGGGGCACGAATCCCCGACGGAAAGGTATAGCGCAGGAGCGACAAAAATCATCGATCTGACAATCCCTCATTCTCCATCAGGAAATTTGCTGCTTCAATTGCCTGTTTTTACAATCTCCTCATTTGTCAGGGATAATTTTATAAAATTTATATTTGGAAGAAGAACAGCACAAACAACAAATCACGATTTCATTTTTTAAAAATTTTCCTGAATCCCGAGAATCCGGAAATGTGAAAATAACTGAATTGCAGCATAAAGCCCCATAAATAACTTGCGCCCGGCAGGGCGCCACCTTCACGAATCACGAAGAACGAACCACGAATCACGAACATCGATATCGACTGAAACCCCAAAGCCGCCGCCTCTTTGCAAAATACAAACATTGTAAAACCGGCTGAAAACCAACCTTTCCCCATTGACACGTCCCATTTCTTTGATTAAAATTAATACATACTTGCTTTTGCCCCATGAATGGGGGCGGGTTAGGAGGACAATATGAAAATGAATAAAACTCTCGCAGCAGTCGCTGCCGGTATGATTGCATTTGGATCTATTTTCACTGCTTCTGCAGCAGGAATCGGATATGTAAACTATGGCTATCTCATGAATTCCCATCCGAAGATGCAGAAAGCCCAGCTCGATATGAGAGCGGCAGCCAAGAAGGCTCAGGAAACTTTCCAGAAACAGTCTGCAGGCAAGACGGAACAGGAACAGCAGAAGATTGCCAATGACCTTCAGAAGGAAATGGCAGAAAAGGAAAAATCCCTGATCGGACCGATCCAGCAGGATGTGATGAAAGCCATCCAGCAGGTTCGCCAGGAAAAAGGCCTGGACGTCATTCTTGAATCCGGCGCTGTTGTAGATGGCGGTGCAGATGTCACTTCTGCAGTTGCCCAGAAACTGGCAAAATAAGTACATGAAAAGAAACGGTGCGGTGGATTCCCCGCACCGTTTTTTGTTTATAAAGGAGAAATGAAATGGATACACTCACCTCTCTCTGCAAAGCCATGATTACTTATGATCAGGGCGATCCGCGCCGCATTCATCATTTCCTGAAAGTCCATGCCTTTGCCCGCCAGATCGGGATCGAAGAAGGCCTCAATGAAAAGACTCTTTTCCGCCTGGAAGCGGCAGCCTACGTCCATGACATCGGCATTCATGAAGGGGAAAAACGGTTTGGCCGGAATGACGGCATGATTCAGCAGGAACTGGGGCCGGGCGAGGCAAAACCCATGCTGGAAAGTCTGGGATTTGAATCAGATGACGTGGAACGGATCTGCTGGCTCGTGGCCCATCATCATTCCTATGGCTCCATCGACGGTCCGGATGCGCAGATTCTGGCAGAAGCAGATATGCTTGTCAACCAGTATGAAGACGGGGCCGGAAGGAAACAGAATGAAGCCCTCTACCATCGCCTGTATAAGACGGCGGCAGGAAAGAGGATTTTCGAAGAACTTTATTTCAAAGAATACGAGGCAGGCAGTCATGCGTGATACGTCCCTCATTTATCCCTTCCGCTATGACGGAAAAATCCTCCTCGGCCGAAAGCGAAGGGGGATGGGAAACGGGAAATGGAATGGGTTCGGCGGGAAAATAGAGCCCGGCGAGACCATGCGTCAGTGCGCGGCCAGGGAACTTTACGAAGAGTGCGGTCTCCGGTCCTCCGAAGAGGACCTGGAACTGGTGGCAGATCTTTATTTCGAGCAGCCCTCGGCCCCCGAATGGTCCCACGCCGGCATCGTGTACTTTACAAAGAAATGGATCGGCGTTCCCGTGCTCTCAGAAGAAATGGAACCCCGCTGGTTCGATCCTTCCGAATTTCCCTATGACGAAATGTGGATGGCCGACAAAGTGTGGCTGCCCCTCGTCCTTTCCGGAAAGAAAATCCGGGGCATCATTTACTTTGCCGAAGACGGGGAAACCGTCTATGATTACGAATTCAGGGAAATGGAATGAAACCATCTGAAAAATGGCCCGAAATGCTCCTTGTCTGGTTTTCCGACCACAAAAGGGACCTTCCCTGGCGGGAGGCCAAGCCGAGAAATCCCTACCATGTATGGATTTCGGAAATCATGCTCCAGCAGACCCGGACGGAAGCGGTGAAGCCCTATTTCCACTCCTGGATGGAAAAATTTCCCACCATCCATGACCTGGCCATGGCTTCAGAAGCTGAAGTCCTCCATCAGTGGCAGGGACTTGGCTATTACAGCCGGGCAAGAAATATCCATAAAGCAGCCAGGGAAATGGAAGAAAAGTACGGGGCAGAACTTCCTCATGACAAGGAAGAAATCCGCGCCCTTCCGGGGATTGGCGGCTATACGGCAGGAGCCATCCTCTCCATGGCTTACGGGCAGAAAGAAGGAGCCATCGACGGCAACGTGCTTCGCGTCTATGCCAGACTCTATGACGTGGAAGAAGATATCCTAAAGAGCAAAGGAAAGAAAATTATCTCATCCCTCGTGGAAAAGACCATTCCCGAAAGGGCAGGGGACTTCAATGAAGCCCTGATGGATCTGGGCTCGGACGTATGCATTCCCAAATCCCCCCGCTGCGGGCACTGTCCTCTCTCTGCCGAATGCCTTGCTTTCGAAAAAGGGCTGCAGGAGAGGCTTCCCCTCCGCACGAAGAAAAAGCCCCAGCTTGTGTGCGAAGCGGCCTGCGGAATCATCATGAAAGAAGGAAAAGTGCTCCTCCACAAAAGGCCATCCAAAGGCATGCTGGCCTCCATGTGGGAATTCCCCATGGTCCTCTCCGAATCGGTAGAAACTTCACGAGCCGGCCTGGAAGCGCTCCTTCAGGGAAAGGCAGAAGAACTGGTGTGGAAATATAAACACACCTTCACCCATCGCATCTGGCTCATGAAAGCCTACACCCTGAAAGACGGCGTGGTGCCGGAAGGCGGCTACCGGTGGTTTACCCCCGAAGAATACAAAGAAATCCCCCTCGCCGGCCCCCACGCAAGACTCGCCGCCTTCGCGGAAAAACTCTTACGGGAAGAAGGAGACTTCTGATACAATAAAAGCGGAAGAACTTTTTGAGCCATTAGTGGTCAGCCGCTAGCAGTTAGCAATCCTCAAAGTTACCGGAAATGGCTAATGGCGAATAGCTAATGGCTGATTGTCTGGGAACTTTATTCCGAAGGAGACTGTCCTTCGGAAAACTGTATATCCTTTCACAAACTTAAAGTGCATAAGGGAACCTGCCGGTTTAAAAGCCTTTGTTTCGGGAATATCGGGATTAGTTTCGGGAATCCCGGGAATTTCGGGGTGGTGCGGCGCAACAGTAAAAAGCGCCGCAAAATCTTTATATAACAAATATGATTCTATAAATCTCGATTCCGATTGAGAGATAAAAGAATCAGCACCTTGAAGCAAAATCCCCATACAAAACTCGCGGCCCATCAGGGCCGCCACCTTCCCGACAACCCCGATACCCCCGACACCCCCGATAATCCCGATTCAAAAGTCAGCACACCTACAGCTTCCTTTTCAGTTTATTACTATCGCTGCCGTAAATCCCCCGCCTGTGTACAGTCCCCATAAATACTCGTGCCACATCAGCGGCACACCTTCCCGCACCCCGCACCCCGCACCCCGATCAAATGGCTAACGGCTAACCGCTGTTTCACCCATTCATAAGCATGCCATTTGACTGAAAGGTATTTCCATCCTATCGGTCACCAGCTCCCCGAGCCTGGGGAGCTGTCTGCGGAGCAGACTGAGAGGTTGTTCTACCGCTGCCCGCAGGGTTTGTGCAAATTCCCCATATAAACTCGCGGCCCATCAGCGGCACACCTTCCCAACAACCCCGATACCGCCAACCGCCCCGAAAATCCCGATTCAAAAGTCAGTACACCTACAGCTTCCTTTTCAGTTTATTACTATCGCTGCCGTAAATCCCCCGCCTGTGTACAGTCCCCATAAATACTCGTGCCGCATCAGCGGCACACCTTCCCGCACCCCGCATCCCGCACCCCGCACCCCGATTCAACAGCTAACGGCTATTACCCATTACCCATCAGCAGAAATCTCAGTTTCCCCCGAAAGGAGTCCCCCATGTTCGAGCGCATGATTCTTATGATCTTTTCCATTCTGGGTCTCCTGAATGGTTCTCTTTTTGCGCTCATCATAAGGAAACGGAATTTCTTCCGCTATACCTTTGGGGGATTTCTCATCGGCCTTGCTTCGGCGGGGTACTTTGTGTGGTATGCGAAGGGTTATGATGGTCTGGGCACCTGGTCCCTGTGGCTGGGCTATCTTTTCTGCGGCCTCATGGTGAGCCAGATCGTTTTATTTCCACCCTATATCATCCTTTCCTTCCTCACGATCCCTAAAAAATGGAAAAAACCGGTTCAGAAGATTTCATATCTCGTCCTCCTGGCAGCCATTTTCATCGGTATCTATGGCGCCATTGACGGAAACCGGCGGGAAGTGACGGAGTACCTGGACGTCTATGTGGAAGGACTTCCCGAACCCTTTGACGGCTACAAAGCCGCCCAGCTCACCGATACCCACATCGGACCCTATTTCCGCTATTCCGACCTGCCCCACGAATTTGACCGGGCAAAAGCAGAGGGAGCCCAGGTCGTCTTCTTCACGGGAGACCTCATCGACGACGTACGGTACATGCCGGAAACCGCAGAAATCCTTTCAGAGAAATATGACGAATTCGCGGACGGCATCATTTACGTCTGGGGAAATCACGAATATTATCGCGGCCAGGCCTATATCCATGGATTCCTGAATCAGACGCCGGTGAAACTTCTCGAAAACGAACACCTGCGGCTCACCCGCATGGGAGAGTCCATCTACGTGGCCGGCGTGGACTATCCCTGGGTCAGGGGAGAAAGAAGCGCAGCCTTTAAGCGCCAGCGGAAAGACATGACCGAATGGGCCTTCGAAGGCATTCCCAGGGACGCCAAAGTCATCCTCCTTGCCCATAACTCCTCCTTCATCGACGAAGGCTTTGCAAGAGGAGCCATATTGACCCTCACCGGCCACACCCATGGCACCCAGTTCGGCCTTTTCGGGAAACCCATCATCACTCCCTTCAAATTTACCCGTGGCCTTTACTCCGACGGTACCCATCCCGGCTATGTCTCCAGAGGCAGCGCCAGCTGGTTCCCTTTCCGATTCTCCTGCCCCAGAGAACTGGTGATTATTACGCTGCACAGGAAATAAGTATAGTTATCAGTTAGCAGTTATCAGTGGTCAGAGAATGTGGTCCGCTTCAGTCAGTGACGCGGACTTTTTTGATGGGGAAAAACCATATAAAAAGGACCCGCCATCCTGATGTGGATTCACCTTCACTTTGAACTGATAACTTTTTCTTTTTTTACACAATTACAATTGAAAAATGATATACTAAGTTCAGTCATTCTTTCATCATGTAAAATATGGTGGTTCATCTGTTGAATTGTAATTCATGGGTCTGGATGGGAATAATGGGTACAAAGAGCATCAATTATCAGTTTAAAATTTTATATGCAATCGGCATGATTCTTATTGTGGCCGGTCATGCCGGCAACGGGGGAATCAGCCTGTTTTACGATTGGCTTCCACCGTATGCTTTTCATTTAGGATTATTCATGTTTGCCTCTGGCTATTTTTACAATGATGCCAGTGAAAGTAATTGCAAAGCTTTTGTGTGGAGGAAAGTGCTCCGTCTGATCATACCTCTTTATTTGTGGAACTTTGTATATGGGATTGTTGTTCAACTGACCAGACTATATGGATTTAAGATAGGTGGAAATTTTACACTATATAATCTTTTTGTGACGCCAATTACTTCCGGGCATCAGTTTGTATATAACCTGTGTGGCTGGTTTTTGATTCCTCTTTTCATGATTCATGTATACAATGTCCTTTTACGGAAATTTGTCAGAAAAATTTTCGGGGGGTAATGAATGGTTCTATTTTATCTTTAACCTGGGATTGGGCTTAATTGGCATATATTTGGCAAGGCATGGAATGAATAAAGGCTGGTATCTTCCGCTTGTCAGGTTTATAACTTTTATCCCTTTTTATGAAGCCGGAATTTTATACAGGAAGAAGCTGGAATCAAAGGACATCACAAAGGGCATCATTTATTTTGGAATTATAGGGTTCTCTTGTCTTGCGATCATTTACAAGTATGGCAGCGTTCCAACATATGTGTTTTCCTGGTGTCGGGACTTTGGAAAAAGCAATATCCTTATGCCCTATATAGTAGGTTTTCTGGGAATTGCTTTCTGGCTTAGAATCAGCCGTATCTTACTCCCCAGCATTGGACATAGTAGATTGGTCAATTTAATTGCCGATAATACATGGTCAATCATGCTGCACCAGTTTGCCGGATTTATGCTTGTAAAGACTACTTTTTATTTAATTCATTTATATACGCCTTATTGTCATACTTTTAATATTATGAAGTATACCAGTAATATCTGGTATTATTACTTGCCCAATGGAAGACATCAAATGTTCATCCTGTATCTGATAGCCGGGATCATTGTACCGCTTGGAATCCATTGGTTCGTGGCAAAATTACAAAATCAATTGTGCAGGTACAAATGGTTAAAGTGGGTGTCTATGCTGTAAGATTTACAACTTTAGGATTTATTTCAAAACCGACTTATCTTGATTGAAGTTGAGAACTAAAAACTGCCCATGGGTACATGGGCAGTTTTTATGTGAAAATCTCTTTTGCGTTCAAGAGCAGGATGGTGAATCCCCGGATGATGGATATTGCTTATGATATGGATGAGTACGAAATTTTTTTAAAACCATATAAAAAGGACCCGCCATCAATTTCTGATGCGGGTCCACCTTCACTGCAAACTGATAACTGCGAACTGATAACTTTCCACATATGGCTTCTACTAACTGCTAACGGCTAACAGCTAACGGCTCTCAAACAATCAGCTCTTCGCGGAGGACAGGGTGGTATCGATCTTATTCTCCGGTTTCTGGGAGACCTGTACGATTTCGCTCCGGATCTGTTCCATTTCGTCGTTATTTTCCTCTGTCAGGGGCTGGAGGGTGACGGTGGAGCCGTCGGCATTGGTGAAGGGGGTATCCATGGTTTTGGAGACGGTGCTGTAGGAAATGGCGAGGTCCTTGCCCCCGTTTTTCGGGGTGACTACGAGACGGCCCCCGTCTATGACGCCCGTGCCTGCCAGGGATCCATTCACTTCACGGCTTCCCTGCTGGACTTTATGGTCCACGTCGATAGTGCCGTCTTCATTTTTGGTAAAGGTAATGGTTTCGAGATTTCTGATATTGTCGCCGGACCAGTTGATTCCTGCATCCTGTACGCCCCACCAGGTGCCCTGCCAGGGGCCTCCGCTGATGAAGTGAACGAAGATAAAGAATCCGCCGGCAATCAGTATAATGATGGCAATCAGTAAAAGTGCCAGTTTTTTCATAGTCACACATCCTTAGCAATTTAGCGAGTACACAGATTCATTATATAAAAAATGGACAAAGAAAAAAAGATGGGGAGGGAAATAATTTTTTGCTTTCTGTGAGGGCTATGTATGGAGTCATTTGTGCTTGTCGTGATTCGTGATTCGTGGTCCGTGGTCCGTGGTCCGTGAAGGCGGCGGCCCTGATGGGCCGCGAGTGATTGATGGGGAAGTTCGGGCGGGGTGAAAGACCATTCGGTATCAAAATTGTGCCGGGGCTATGAATGAAGCCACTTTTGCCTGTCGTGATTCGTGTCTCGTGGCTCGTGTCTCGTGAAGGTGGCGGCTTTGATGAGCCGCGAGTATTATGGGGTTTACTCAGGCGGGGTGAAAGACCATTCAGTAACAAAATTGTGCCGGGGCTATGAATGAAGTCACTTTTGCCTGTCGTGGTTCGTGGTCCGTGGTCCGTGATCCGTGATCCGTGAAGGTGGCGGCTTTGATGAGCCGCGAGTATTATGGGGAAGCTCGGGCGGGGTGAAAGACCATTCGGTATCAAAATTGTGCCGGGGCTATGAATGAAGCCACTTGTGCCTGTCGTGGTCCGTGGCCCGTGGTCCGTGGAGGTGGCGGCCCTGATGGGCTGCGAGTGATTGATGGGGAAGCCCGGGCGGGGTGAAAGATAAATTGAAAGTTTCCATCGTACCCGGAAGGCGGATAGGGTTGGGCAGCGTTTCATGGTTTCTGACTTATGGCAGCTTCCCTGATTACTGACCACTGATAACTGAGAACTTCAAAAAATAAAGATTTACAGAAAACAGTATTTTCTTCTTTAAAAACATTTGGCAATATAGTTATCAGTTATTAGTTATCAGTTCTCAGTTGTGGTGGGCCGTCACATAGGGAGCGGCTTTTTATATAAAATTTATACATTGTCAATGAGAATGAGATATAAAAAATGGCCCGCCATTCAATTTGATGCGTGCCCTCCTTCCCTGATAACTGAGAACTGAGAACTTCCTCAATGAAGTTTTTGGGACATCAGCCATCTCATACCACGTACCGTAAAATGCCTCCATTTCCTCTCAAACGATATTTCCACTTCGTATAATTATTTTCAAAATCGTTCAAAAAGTGCCTTAAATGGCTTTTGGAGCCATTTTATGGTATAATATTTCCAGAGTTCCCATAGGACCCGGGGCTTTCGGGTCTTATTTTTTTTGAATCAAGGAGTCCTTATGGATTGGAAAGAAGGTAAAATCGTCAATACCCCTCTCGAGGGGCAGATGAAGAATTCCTACATCGATTATGCCATGAGTGTCATCGTCACCCGTGCGCTTCCGGATGTAAGGGATGGGCTGAAGCCGGTGCACCGCCGCATTCTCTATGCCATGAATGAAGCAGGCATGCTGCCGAACAAGCCTTATAAAAAGTCCGCCAGAATCGTGGGCGACGTGCTCGGTAAATTTCATCCTCATGGCGATACGGCCGTTTATGAATCGGCGGTCCGCATGGCCCAGGATTTCTCCACCCGTTACATGCTGGTGGACGGTCACGGCAATTTTGGCTCTGTAGACGGCGATTCCCCGGCAGCTATGCGTTATACGGAAATGCGCATGGCAAAGATCACCCTCGAAATGCTCCGGGACATCGACAAGAATACGGTCGATTTCATGCCGAACTATGATGGTTCCCTCCAGGAACCGGTGGTCCTCCCGTCCCGCATCCCGAATCTTCTTGTGAACGGGTCTTACGGCATTGCCGTCGGCATGGCCACCAATATTCCGCCCCACAATCTGGGAGAAGTCGTCGATGGCTGCTGCGCCATGATTGACAATCCGGAGATTTCCGTGGATGAACTGATGAAATACATCAAAGGGCCGGACTTCCCGACGGCCGGCATCATCCTTGGCCATCGGGGCATCGAGGATACCTATCGCACGGGCCGGGGTTCCATCACGGTCCGGGCCAAGACGGAAATAGAAGAAATGCCTCACGGCAAGCATCGTATCGTGGTCACGGAAATCCCGTACCAGGTGAATAAAGCCCGTCTTATTTCCTCCATCGCCGACCTCCAGCGTCAGAAAGTGCTGGACGGCATCACCATGCTCCGTGATGAATCAGACCGCACGGGCATGCGGATTGCTATCGAACTCCGGGCCGACGTGAGTCCGGAAATCATGCTGAACAATCTGTTCAAGCATACCCAGATGCAGGTGAACTTCGGCGCCATCATGCTGGCCCTGGTAGACGGTCATCCGAGAATCCTCAATCTGAAGCAGATTCTGTATTACTACCTGAAACATCAGGAAGAAGTCATTACGAGAAGAAGCCGGTTTGAACTGGACAAGGCAAGAGCGAAGGCCCACATCCTGGAAGGCTTGCTCATCGCCCTCGACCATATCGATGAAGTAATTCATACGATTCGCGAATCCCGCACCGATACCATCGCGAAAGACGCACTGATGTCCAAATTCGACCTGTCCGAGAAACAGTCTCTGGCCATCCTCGATATGCGCCTCAGAAGACTGACCGGTCTCGAACGGGACAAACTGGAAGCGGACTATAAGGACGTGAAAGAAACGATTGCCTACCTGGAAGATCTGCTCTCCAGCAGGGATAAGATCATGGGCGTAGTGAAAGAAGAACTGCAGGACGAAAAGGCCAATTTCGGTGATGACAGACGGACTGAAATTGCCGAAGCCCAGGAAGATTTCGATATCACCGATCTCGTCCCTGATGAACCCATGACCATTACCATGACGAAACAGAATTACATCAAACGCATGGATTCCTCGGATATCCGGGTACAGCGGAAGGGCGGCCGCGGCGTTTCGGGCATGAAGATGAAGGATGGAGACTATGTATGGAAACTCCTCAATACGTCCACCCATAACCGGATTCTTTTCTTTACGAATAAGGGCAAAGTCTACATGAAGACCGCCGTGGATCTGCCAAAATCTTCCCGCACCGCAAGGGGCAGCGCCATTATCAATTACATCCCCGGCCTTTCCTCCGGAGAAAGGGTGACGGAACTCCTCGATATTGATGCAGCCGGGGAAGATACGAAATTCCTTCTCATGGTCACGAAGCTTGGCTATGTGAAGAAGACTGAAATTTCGGAATATAAAAATATCAATAAGAACGGCCTCATTGCAGTCCGCCTCAATGAAGGAGACGAACTGGCCCAGGTCCTCCAGATTCGGGGTGATGAAGATATCATCCTCGGCACCAAACTGGGCATGGCCATCCGCTTCTCCACCGAAGAAATCAGGCCCATGGGACGGGCAGCTGCCGGAGTCCATGGCATCCGTCTGGGAGAAGGAGATGAAGTCGTAGGTGGTGTCATTGCAGACGAAAAAGACATTTTCACCATTTCCGCCGACGGCAATGCGAAGAGAAATGAAGCCAGCGCCTACAGACTCCAGGGCAGAAACGGTTCCGGTGTCCGGAATTTCAAGAAAGGATTTGAAGTCGTAGCCCTTGTGGCAGCAGACGATGAAGATGAACTGGTAGGCGTATCTGAACAGGGAATCACCATCAAGACAAAAGCAAGCCAGATCCTTTCCAAGAAATCCAAAGGCGGTCAGGGTGTCATCCTCCAGAGACTCGAAGAAGGAGACAGAATCGCCTCCATCGACGTGCTTTCCGCAGAAGATGATGAGAATGAAGAAGAGTGATTAGTTGTTAGCCGTTAGCAGTTAGCAGTTAGCCGTTAGCCGCTAGCCATTAGCAGTTAGCAGTCAGCAAAAAAGCTGTACAGTCAAAATGAGACTGTACAGCTTTTTGTTATTGGTGGAAAAAGTGATAAGTGATAAGTGAAGGTGCGGCAGAGCAGTATAAAGCGCTGCTATTTTTATAAATAGAATTATTTTGCTATACCATCACGGACCATGGACCATGATGCTTGAGCCGGGAAATACTGGCTCAAGTCCTGATGAGGCTGATTCGCGAAACCTGCAATTGGCTCAGGTCATTGACAGGAGCCTGACAACCCGAATCACGAACCACGGACCACGATCGCGTGAGTCTGGGTATACAGGTTCAAGCCGCGGTGAGGCTGACTCACAATCTGCAAATGACTCAAACCATTGACATGAGTCTGACAACCCGAATCACGAACCACGAACCACGATCGTGTGAGTCTGGGTATACAGGTTCATGTCGTGGTGAGGCTAACTCACGAAAACCGATAGTGACTCAGGTCATCAGAAAAAGCCTGACAACAATTATTTCAGCATTTCCTGGAAATCCCCATTGAGCTTATTCTCCGCAGCAGCCAGTTTTTCTTCCTGCCGGGATACCCAGTTTTCGTTGTCAGCGAGGTCATTCTTTGCCATGGAAATCATCTTTTCCAGTTCAGCGGGCTGGGGGCCGCCTTTGACCTTTCTATTGTGGATGATGGCCACGGGGTCTTTGGCATGGTTCCATTCATCTTCGGTCATGGGGAATGCCTTTGGCAGGACGGGATCGTCTTTGGCAAGTTTCTCATAGACCATCTGGGCTTTGTCGTAGGTGAAGTCTTTCGGGGTGATGTTGTTGGCCCTTGCATAGGTCACGATTTCGCTGGCAAAGTGATGGCCCGTGCGGAAGGGGATGCCATGATTTTTCATGAGTTCATCGGCGATTTCCTGGGAGCAGGTCCAGTCGAGGTCCAGCTCTTCCAGAGACCGTTCCGGTTTGATGACAAGGTTATTGAGTATTCTGTCCAGGCCGGAGAGGACTTTGGTTCCCTGGGGCATGAGGTCGCGTCTTCCGTTCAGCCGTCCGTCAGCCATGCCGGCAGGGATATTGTGAGAGCGGAAAGCGGCTTCCATGCTCATGCCGAGAAGGGTGGAAGCATCGCCGCGGCAGGAATTCAGGATGCCCGGGTTCCGCTTCTGGGGCATGGCGGAGGAAACATAGGTATTTCCACCGCCCTCTTTCAAAAGAATCCAGGGACGGGGCTGGGCGTACTGCTGCATGATTTCTTCGATGAAAGAGGTGGTATGGATGGCAATGCAGTTCGTGATGCCTCCCGTTTCGATGGGCGCTTCCTGGGGGAAGACCTGGCCTGCATCGTAGGTATTGTAGGCGAGGCCGTCAAATCCCAGATAGGCGGCCATGCGGTCACGATTGAGGGGCCAGCCTGTGCCGTTTAAAACGGTGGAGCCCATGGGGGAGCGGTTCAGGCGGGCAAAATATTCGCGGGTCCGCTGCATGTCCCGGTTATAGGCATTGGCATAGGCAATGAGGTAATGGGCAAGGCTGTTCGGCTGGGCCTGGACGCCATTCGTATAGTTCGGAATGACGGTTTCCTTATTTTCCTCAGCCAGACGGATGAGGTCGGCCTGCACTTTATTCAGTTCTTTTGCCATGTCCAGCAGGTGTTCCCGCTGCTCCATGATGCCGACAGTGGTCAGCATATCCTGGGAAGAGCGGCCTGCATGGATTTTCGTCACCTGGGGACCGGCAGCCTTGATGAGGTAGGGTTCGAAGGCCACTACATTGGCCGGCCGGGGTGCGCCGGGACGGGACCCGTCGGCGAGGACTTTCCGGATGCCCTGGGCGATATTTCTTCCTTCTTCCGGCGTCAGAAGGCCTTCGGACGTATTGACGATATCCGAAGCCTTATTGATCTGGCCCAGCCAGTAGAAATTGTCCCGAGGCGCATCGGCAGCAAATACGGTGCCGCCCGAAATCATGGCGGCCAGAGTCAAAGCAAGAATGGATTTCTTCATAGGTTTCTCCTTTTGAAATATTCGAAAACAAACACCGCTTATATTATAAAATACATATTTATATCGCCTTTATTGAAAAGATTTATATTTATCAATAGGAGAAATGTTGGTCCGTGGTCCGTGGTCCGTGATTCGTGGTTCGGGAGCCGGGGAAATTCTTTCAGGACCGGGCGGCCTGGTATTCTTTCGGGGTGAGGCCTGTTTTTTCTTTGAAATATTTCCCAAAGAGGCTGATCTGGCGGAAGCCCATGTCCAGGGCGATCTGCCCTATGGGAAGATCGGTGGAAAGGAGTCTTTCTGCGGCCTGTTGCAAACGGTATTCCAGGAGGTATTCACATGAATCGCTTCGATCCCCGCATTTATCTTTTCACCCTCGGCCATTTCTCCGTGGACTGGGCCCAGGGAGCCATCCCGGCGCTGCTGCCTTATTTCATTTCTGCCTGCAGCCTTTCCTATCAGGACGCAGGGTCTCTTGCTTTTGCCAATATCCTTCTCTCCTCCGTGGCCCAGCCTGTCTTCGGGTATTATGCGGATAAGGTCTCCAAGCCCTGGGTTGCGCCCCTGGGCATCCTCATGACGGGGATTTCCCTTTCTGTCATGCCCTTTGCCTCGGGCATCACCCTGGGCCTCTCCACGACTTTCGGAGGACTCGTGACTCCCCTCATCGGCTGGGCTGCCGATACCTTTGGCCTCGTGCCTGCCTTCCAGATTCTCTGGATCGTGGCCATCCCGGGCGCCATGTTCCTTCACCCTGAAATCCGACAGGAAAGAAGAAAAAATCTCCGAGCCCCCAGCAAAGAAACTGGCCGGAGAGAATGGAATCTGATTCATTCTTTCTGATGAAATAAAAACACCTGCCTGATCACGCAGATCATGGGCAGGTGTTTTCTATAGGGAAAGAAACAAAATATATAATCTCGTTCAGCTTGTTTTATTGGGGTTCAAAGCAAAAGCTGTGCCGCTTCGTAGACGTAGGCAAAAGTTTCCAGATCTTGACGGCCAAGGTAATTCAGCACTTTGAATGGCGTTCCGCCAAGGGAAACCCGGGAATAATCTTTGGAAGGGTCAATGGTATGATATGTATTCTGGCCGGAAAGCAGATTGGCAGTCAGCAGGAAAACCTGTGCCGCTTTTCTCAGGGCTTTTTCCCCATTGAATTTTTCGCCAAAGACATGGCTGGCGAGCCGCCTGATTCCATCCTGCAGCCAGGCATATTCATTCCTGCTCATTTTGCCGCGGCTCAGAATGCAGAGAGTACTGTCCATGGAGTCTTTCAGACAGTCGCCAGCAGTACAGGTCAGTCCCCGATAGGAAAGTTCGGTCTGGAGGATATCCTGATATGTCCTTCTGACAAGAGAAAAATCATCCATTATGTCCAGAAGTGCGGCGATATCATACATCTGCTTCAATATTTCCATTTCTTTTCCAATACCGAAAGGAATGCCGGAAGTGTGTGGGGCAAAAGCAGTCAGCTTATCACCCAGAATACAGTTGGCATCGGGAATTGAGACAATCTGATCCGGCCCTTCATCACTGATCAGAAACAGGGCATTCCTCACAGGTTTTTGGATGACCCTGGCGTAATGATTTTCTTCAAACAGAACGTCAAGCAGGATATAAAAAGGCCTGCGGTTGACCGGTGAATCATATTGAAATTTAAAATGTCTTTTTTCTATCCGGTTATGCCCCTTACGAATCTGTTCCTCAAAGGCTGAGAATGGAAATATTTTTGCAGCTTTTGCGATATATTCATTGATATCTGTCCCCGGAGGTACGACGATATCGATATCAGTAGAAAGACGCATAGGCTTGTCCAGAAGGAGAATGAGACAGGTCCCGCCCTTGAAAAGAAAAGGAAGCCCTGTACGGGCCAGGGCTTCGAGGAGACCGAAGGCGTACAGGGTCCGTTCAATCAAGGTGGGATCCCCATGGCTGTAAGCCTGGAGTTGACGGATATGTTCCAGGGAAAAACTGTCTTTTGAAATCATGGGAATACCTCCGTGGCCAGTTGAATTCCGGTTTCCCGGTGAATGAAATCCAGCAGCTTCGTTTTCGCACCTCTCCGGGAGGCATAGCGGAAAAGGGTGGTCTCATCGATCGCGTAATTTTTAAACATGATTTCCATAGCATCCGGTAAATCGGCAGGACTGTATAACATTTTCACCGTTTTATCGGCAAACAAGTCTACTGCCAGTTTTTCCAGGCGGATTTCATGAGGCTTCCGGCGGCTGCGGGGAGATTGGGAAATCAGCCGCTTTATGATGATCCCGGCCATAGGGAGATAAGTCTCAAGTACATTCCTGTCCGGCTTGCACAGAACCTGACCGGGATAACAGGGGTGCAGAAATTCGAAAAAGGATTCTGCCAGCATAGGCTCCACATCGAGGATGAGGATATTCCTGGACAGCTGATGATTCAGGAATTCGTTAAGCATGCCCGTTTCCCAGAGAATATAATCAGCCCGGGGATATTTCTTTTCCAGAAGAGAAGAAAGCTTACCCAGTTCCGGTGAGACGGAAGGACGATAAACGCTTTTGCCGTCATGATTCCACATATACCGGTTGCTTCCCACCCGAATCACCGATTCCTTGCCAAGGAGACCGGACAGGGCCTGACTGACAGAACTTTCCCGCAGAGATTTCATTGCTCCCAGGTCGGTTCTTGAAAAAAACTCACCATACATCCTGACACCACCTCACTTTCATCAAAAATCGGAAAAAATTGTCATTCTATTTTTAAATAAATTATATCACATTTCGACAAAAAATAAAAAAATTGTCATTTTATGTACCTTTTGAATGAAAATTTCAAAATATTTCCTCATATCTCGCGCCGATGGCGCCGCTTCCATGCCCGCTCCGAAACAAAAGTCTGATCATCCTGCAGTTTTTCTTCCTCAATCCAGGGCAATTTATATTTACATATATTGCGCCGTAAGGCGCCACCTTCCCGACAATCCCGATACCTCCGACCGCCCCGACCATCCCGAAACAAAAGTTATTTCATCCTGCAGTTTCTATTTCAAAAATAAAGTTACCCGGAAAGAAAAACCTGTAAAGCAAAAAAACTTGACAGCCCTTTTGCCGCCTGTTATAATATTTCACGTTGTGGTGATGTTATGTCTATAGAAAATATTGTCCGGAAGAGTGAGCTCCTCGATTGTTACGGGGCCCTTCTGACGGAAAGGCAGAGAGACTGCCTGGACTTATATTATAATGAAAATCTGACGCTGGCGGAAATCGCCCAGCATTTCCATATTTCCCGCCAGGCGGTGCATGATGCCATGCGCCATGGCGAGGAGCAGCTCCTGTCTTATGAGAATGCCCTTCATCTTGTTTCCTTCAGGGAAAAGAAGGAAGCGGCGGCCAGGGAGCTCATGAATCTCATCCCTGATGAAAAGCAGGGGGAAGCTGAAACGTTGTTACAGGTTTTGTCGGAATGAAGGTGACCATATGCCCTTTGAAAGTTTAGGCGATAAACTGCAGTCCGCATTCAAGGATCTCCGGGGGAAAGGCAAACTTTCCGAAAGCGATATCGACGGGGCGCTCCGGGAAGTACGGCGGGCCCTTCTGGAAGCCGATGTCAATTTCAAGGTAGCCAAAGATTTCATCGCTCACGTCCGCGAGAAGGCAATGGGCGAGGAAGTATTCGGAAGCCTGAAACCGGACCAGACCGTTATCAAAATTGTTAAAGATGAGCTGACCGAGCTCCTCGGGGGCACCCAGAGCAAGATCACTCTTTCTCCTTCGGGACTCACGATCATCATGCTGGTAGGTCTTCAGGGCGCCGGCAAGACGACCACGGCCGGCAAGCTGGCATTGATGTTCAAGAAAAAAGGCCATCGTCCTTTGATGGCAGCCTGCGACGTTTATCGTCCGGCCGCTATCAAACAGCTGGAAGTCCTGGGCCAGCAGACTGACGTCCCCGTATACCGTATGCCTCCCAATGTGGATCCTGTCCACATCGCAAGCTATGCCGTAGATACGGCAAAGGCCTACAACAGGGATGTGCTGATTCTCGATACCGCCGGCCGACTCACCATCGATGAGAAGCTGATGGCGGAACTTAGGAATATCAAGGCGGAAGTTCATCCTCATGAAATCCTGCTGGTCCTGGATTCCATGACCGGCCAGGATGCCGTGACGACGGCAAAAGCCTTTGATGAAAATCTGGGCATTGACGGGACCATCCTCACCAAGATGGACGGCGATGCCAGAGGCGGTGCTGCCCTTTCCATCAAGACAGTCACCGGAAAACCGATCAAGATGATCGGCGTATCTGAAAAGCTGGACGGCGGGCTGGAGGATTTCCACCCGGACCGTATGGCAGGCAGAATCCTGGATCTCGGCGATCTCGAAACTTTGATCGAGACGGCCCAGAGAAATATGGATGCCGATGCCATGAAGGATGCGGCCGGCAAACTCCGCAAAGGAGAATTCACGCTGGACGATTTCCTGAAACAGCTGAAGCAGGTAAGAAAACTCGGTTCTTTCCAGTCCATCCTCGGTATGCTCCCGGGCATGGGCAAGTTCAAGGATCAGTTGAAAGACATTGATCTTGACGGGAAAGAAGTGAAACATATAGAGGCCATCATCCTCTCCATGACCCCTGAAGAAAGGGCGAATGTGAAGATCCTGAACGGCAGCCGTAGAAAGCGTATTGCCAACGGCGCCGGCGTAAAGATCCAGGATGTGAACCGCATGATGAAACAATTTGCCGAAATGCAGAAGACCATGAAGAAAATGAAAGGCAGAATGGGCAAAGGCGGCGGCAAAAAGTTAGATCCATCCAAGCTGGGAAGCCTTACCGGTTTCCCCGGGATGTTCAATAAATAATCGAGATCATTTCAAGGAGGTGAAATTTCAATGTTAAAAATTCGTCTGACCCGTATGGGCGCAAAGAAGAATCCGTTCTACCGCATCGTAGTTATCGACTCCAGAGAAGCTAGAAACGGCGCTCCCACCGATACCATCGGCTGGTACGACCCGGCTAAACTGGATGCTCCGGTAAAGATTGATGAAGAAAAGGTTCTTTCCTGGCTGGGCAAAGGCGCACAGCCGACCGACACCGTTCGTTCCATCCTGAGAAAGAACGGCATCCTTGCCAAGTTTGCAGAAGCAAAGAAATAATGGGGGCCCTCTATGAAAGAATTAGTGGAAACACTTGTCAAGGCTCTCGTAAGGAACCCTGACGCCGTGACTGTCACTGTCGTCCAGAAGGGCAGCCTGGAAATTTACCAGGTCCGCGTCGCTCCGGAAGACACGGGAAAAGTCATCGGCAGAAAAGGCCGCATTGCCAATGCAATCCGCACGGTTGTGAAAGCAGGCGCTCTGCGTGAAAACCGCAAAGTGGCTGTGGATATTATGTGAGAGGTGCAGCAATGGAAGAAATGCAGATTCTCGTACCGGTGGCTGTAAAATCCAAACTCACCGAGACGCTGAAGACCACACTGCTCAATGAAATCGGGCAGAATATCAGCCGTGTCGAACATGATATGGCACAGCTGGAATTTGAAGCCAACGGCAAACTGGCTGAACAGGCAAAGATCAATATCCAGGCAGTAGCGCCGCTGCGCGCGCAGTTCGAGGCCCAGAAAGCCCGGATGCAGCAGCTGAAGGACAAGCTGGTCAATGATAAAGATCACCTGGAAAGGCTTGCCATCGGTGCTGAACTCAACCGTCAGCCCATGAACCGCCTTGTCACCATCCATGTGGGGGATGACATGAATGCTTTAACCGGCGGCGAAATTCTGGTTGAAGACGGAAAGATTATCGCTTTCCGCAACTGATATGAAACCCGATGAAAAAATAATCGTCGGCCGAATCGTAGCCCCGCATGGTGTGCGGGGTGATTTGCGTATTTTACCCGATACGGACAGGCCGGAGATTTTCAAAAAACTCAAAACCATCTATATCGGAGAAAAGCCCTATGCCCTGAAATCCGCCCGTCCCCACAAGAATGTATACATCCTTCACGTAGAAGGAGTGGATGACAGGAATATGGCAGAAACCCTGGTCTCGAAAATCGTGGAAGTCCCCTTCAGCGAGCTTCCCGGGAGACCGGAAGGAACGTACTACTATTTCCAGCTCATCGGGCTGGAAGTGGTGACGGAAGACGGCACAAAGGTGGGAACCCTGAAGGAAATCATGGAAACCGGTGCCAACAATGTTTATGTCATCGATGGTCCGGAACACAAAGAAATCCTGATTCCGGCCATACCGTCATGCGTTCTCTCCATAGATATCGATGCAGGACGCATGACGGTGCGCCTGCCGGAGTGGGAATGATTTCCCTCTGAAGGAGCCCATCGTGAAGATTGATATACTATCCCTGTTTCCGGAATTTCTGGAAGCCTTCTTCAGCCAGAGCATCATCAAAAGAGCCCTGGAAGGAAGACTCCTGGAAATGGCGGTCACCAATCCCAGGGATTTTACGAAAAGCCGGCACCGTCAGGTAGACGACACCATCTACGGAGGCGGGGCAGGCATGCTCATGATGTGTCAGCCTCTTTTTGATGCCTGCCATCATGTGCTCCCTGAAAAGGGACCCGGAGACAGGGTGATTTTCCTTTCCCCTGCCGGAAAGACCTTCAATCAGGATAAAGCAAAGGAGCTTTACCATGATTATGATCACCTGGTTCTCATCTGCGGCCATTATGAAGGGGTGGACCACCGGGTAGAAGAATACCTGGCGGACGAACTGATTTCCATCGGAGACTACGTCCTGACCGGCGGCGAACTGGGAGCCATGGTCATCTCTGACGCAGTAGCCAGAATGGTACCTGGAGTTTTGGGAGACGCGGGCAGTGCGTCAACAGACTCTTTTTACGAACCGATTCTCGAGTATCCCCAGTACACGAAACCGGCTGAATACAATGGGTGGAAAGTTCCGGACGTGCTCCTCTCAGGCCATCATGCGAATATCGCCAGATGGCGGAGAAAGGAAGCTCTCCGGCGGACCTGGAAGTGCAGGCCCGACCTCCTCAAAGGACAGGAACTTTCCAGAGAAGATAAAAAACTGATGGCGGAAATATTGGAAGAAGAGAGGGGCGAGTAGTTTGGCACCTGTATACATCGGGCTCATCCACTATCCCATTTACAACAAACATATGGAAGTGGTCACTACGGCGCTTACCAATTATGACCTCCATGATATCGCCAGAACGGCGAAAACCTATGACGTGAAGAAATATTTCATCGTGCATCCCGTGGAGGCACAGCGTGAAATGGCCCTTCGCATCATACGGCACTGGAAAACAGGCGGCGGTGTCCATTACAATGCCAACCGGAAAGAAGCCTTTGAAGAAACGGAACTCGTCCCGTCTCTCGAAGAGGCCATTTCCCGGATCAAAAAAGAAACGGGAAAGAAACCGGCCATTGTCACCACCGACGCCAGGGTATACCCAAATACCGTATCCTACAAAGAAATGCGCAGGAAAATCCACGAAGAGGATACCCCGATCTTCATCCTCTTTGGTACAGGCTTCGGCATGACCAAAGAAATGATGAAAGAATTCGATTATATCGTGGAACCGATTTATGGCGCCGGCACCTACAATCACCTCTGTGTGAGAAGCGCCGTGGCCATCATCCTCGATCGCCTGCTTGGCGAACCCTGGTGGAATACTAAGGAGGAATAATATGTCCGGACATTCCAAGTGGGAAAATATTAAGCGCAAAAAGGGCAAGACCGATGCCATCCGCGCAAGAATCACCACTAAAATTTCCAAAGAAATTACCATCGCAGCCCGTATGGGCGGCGGAGATCCCGTCGGCAACATGCGTCTGAAACTGGCCCTCACCAAGGCTAAACAGAACAACGTGCCGAAGGAAAACATTCAGAGAGCCATCGCCAAAGGCGTAGGCGCTGCATCCGGCGCAGGCTTCGATGAAGTCACTTACGAAGGCTACGGCCCGAACGGCGTGGCAGTCATCGTGGAATGCAATACCGATAACAGAAACAGGGCAGCTGCAGCCATCCGTCATGCATTTACCCATCACGGCGGCTCCGTAGGCACCCCGGGCTGCGTATCCTGGATGTTCAAGAAAAAAGGCTCCATCATCGTCAGCAAAGAAGCTGCCGACGAAGATACCGTCATGATGGCAGCCCTTGATGCAGGTGCTGAAGACGTTTCCACAAACGAAGACAGCTACGAAATCACCACCACTCCGGAAGACTTCCTCACCGTTTCCGAAGCCCTCGAAAAAGAAGGCATCGAAGCAGAAGCATCCGAAGTCGCCATGGTTCCGGATACCTACGTCAAACTCGAAGGCGATGCTGCCCAGACCATGAATCACCTTACCGGTGAACTGGAAGAACTGGATGACGTACAGGAAGTTTATCACAACGCAGAACTTCCGGAAGATGAAGACGAAGAATAATTCTCCGGCTCAGAAAAATAAAAAGACACTCCGACGGGGTGTCTTTTTTGATGGAAAATGAAAAAGCCCCTCACCGTGGGGTGAAGGGCTTTCAGGCAGCAGAATACTCCCGGAGCGAGGAATTGTTCGTTTTCCGGAGTTTCGGTCTTACCTGTCAATCCGGCAGCAGGAATTCCCGCATTGGGATATGCTTCCCGTGACCGGGTACGGAGCGAGGTTGCCGTTACTGAATCATTTCGGAGGGGAGTATTTGCTTTTTTATAACTACTTTGGAATTTCAGATTCCTCGAGGATGGAAGGCAATCGGAACACGTGGGTCTTGCTCCGGATCCGCTTTAAATTTTTGGGCGCCTGGCGGATCGGTTGGAGCTTGGCTCGAGGCCTCGTTCGTTTTGCCTTCTATACATATAGTAGAAAAAATTTCATTTTGTCTCATTAGAATTTCGTTAAACCTTTGCATGCAAGAGTATTTTGTTTATTGGAAACTGTTTCATTCTGTTTTGCCCCATTGCAGCGCCGGGATTTAAAGTGATTTCATCTGCGGATTTCAGTGCGGTCTTACCCCTGAAAATCTTTTTGCCTGTTCAGGACCCCGGCGGGGACCGGGAGGAAATAAAACTATTGACCAGCCTGAAAGGGTCCATTATAATAAGTGTTACATGCGAGCGTGGCGGAACTGGTAGACGCACAGGATTTAGGATCCTGCGCCTTGTGCATAAGGGTTCGAGTCCCTTCGCTCGCACCAGAGACCGTGGTTTCCACGGTCTTTTACTTTTAGAAGAGCAGGATAAAACGACTTTAAGTGTGAAGTGACCAGTTCCTGATTATCAGTTTGCGGTGAAGGAAATACTGGAAATATGGGAAACGGACCGCATAAGTTTTCCATGATTATCGGATCCACTAAAAAGCAGTTCCTGATTTTACGTCGGGAACTGCTTTTCTTTTACAATATGGATATCAGTACGCTCGTATGAAAAGAAATGAGCTGAATGGGATATCCGTCTGTCCTCTTGCCTGCGTACAATGCAACTGATAACTGATAACTATGAACTAAGAACTGATTTCAGAAATTAACCGTCTTCCCGTAGTAAGCGCATTCCAGGATCTTTCCGAGGGCTTCGGCATCCGCTTTTCTCGGATTCTCCGGCGTGCAGGCGTCGAGTTCTGCGTTGGCTGCGATGCTGTCTTTATGCTCGAGATACAGTTTCTCATCGATACCGTAATCCCTGAGGGAAAGCGGAATATTGAGTTTCCTGTCCAGCTCCCGGATGGCTTCTTCATAGGAGAGGACCAGCTGGGCATCGGTGCGGCCCGGAAGTCCGGCGACTCTTGCGAGGTCTGCATAACGGGCCATGCAGGCCTTTTTATTGAACTGGATCACATAGGGCATAAGGATGGCATTGGCACAGCCGTGGGGAATGTGGAAAACAGCGCCGATTTTATGGGCCAGGGAATGAGTGATGCCCAGAAGCCCGTTGGAGAAGGCCATGCCCGCCAGGCACTGGGCAATGTGCATTTTGCCTCTGGCCTCTTTGTCACCATGATAGGATTCAAGAATATTGTCGAAAATATCGGATACCGCCTGTTTGGCCAGGGGATCGGTAAAACCATTGGCCTCCGTGGAGACATAGGCTTCCGTCGCATGAGTCAGCGCATCCATTCCCGTGTGGGCAGTGAGCTTTGGAGGCATCGTTAACGGGATATCGAGATCCAGGATGGCCAGGTCCGGGGTGAGATTGAAATCAGCCAGGGGATACTTGATGCCCGTGGAGTAATCGGTAATGACGGAAAACGCAGTCACTTCAGTGGCCGTACCGGACGTGGAAGGAATGGCCACGAAAATCGCCTTATTTCTAAGGGGAGGCAGGGAGAAGGGCGTCTTGATTTCATCGAAAGTGATATCCGGATATTCATAGAAAATCCACATGGCCTTGGCCGCGTCAATGGGGGAACCGCCTCCAATTGCCACAATTACATCGGGCTTGAACGTATCCATGAGGGCTGCCCCCTCTTTGACCTTTTCAATGGACGGATCCGGTTCGATGCCCTCCATGGTCCTCGTTTCAATACCCACGGAGTGAAGGGTATCCTCTACCTTTCCAAGAAAGCCCCCGCGGCGCATGGAATGGCCGCCGGTGCAGATGAAGGCTTTCTTATGACCCTTCAGGACCGACAATTTCTCAATGGCACCATAACCGACATAAATATCTCTGGGCAATGTAAAACGGAACATATGAATTTCCTCCTTTCAGGAAATATATGGAATCGCCGCTCCTCAGTTCAATCTTCATCCTCTCACCTATAGTATATCGTATTTTCTCGAATCGATACAGTAATTTTTCCTTTTTATGCATTAAAAATTAGAAATAACTGAACAGAAAATAAGAAATAGAGGAATTCCTGTCATTCATCATCGTAACAGGAAAATGTAAAATTTTTATTAAGCCCCTGTTTTTGCAAAGAAAATACACCCATTATGGTATAATATAAACAAAGAAAATGGCAGCTGCCGTGGTTTGTTTCCTGCAGGGAGCAGGTGAATGGAGGCGTCCTTATGAAGAAATATGTGTGCAAAATCTGTGGATGGATTTATGATGAAGCCTTAGGCGATCCGGACAACGGCATCGAACCGGGCACCAAATTTGAAGATCTTCCGGAAGATTACATCTGCCCCATGTGCGGCGCCCCGAAAGAAGAATTTGAAGTTCTTGAAGACTGAAGAATCAAAAAAGCCGGCCTCGATGGCCGGCTTTTTTGTCTGAGGAAAAGCGGCCTTCGGGTATTGTGGTTCAAACGTGTCTATACAGGAAGTCAGGCTGAAAACGGCGAAATGCAATTGGAAATAGTTGCAGCCCTCTGGCTCATATGAATTGATCCACTAAAAAGGATTTAAAATGAAAACAGGAAATATAGTATAATAAATTTAATATAGTTTGGGGATAATTCAGCTGGGAAGTGACTTGGAATGACATCCAATTTTGCGTTTCTGAAAGAAAAATTTGAGCCTCTTGCCCATTTGGGAGAGCTGGCAGAATCGTATCTGTACAGCGACCCCAATTCATGCCTCATAAAAATCGGCATGATGGGTGAGATGATCGTCAATTATATTTATCATTATGATTTCATCAAGCCTCCTGTCGATAATAATCTGGTCAACCGGATCAATGTTCTTCTGGAAGAAGATTATGTGACTGATGATATAGCTTCTGCTCTTCATACCCTCCGCAAGGCAAGGAATAAGGCGGCACACGATAATTACAATTCCACGGAAGAATGCAAACGGCTTCTGCCCATGATTTTCAGCATATGCCAGTGGTTTCTGATGATTTATGATTACCGGTACAAGCCCTCCGGCTCTTTTATAATGCCTGAAGAGTTGAGAAAAGAAGAAAAGACCATTGAGACAGCAGCAGAGAAGGAAAACGATGAAGAACTGGTAGCTCATCCGGCAGCTCATTCTTCCATGAAAGTGGAAAAACTCAAGCCTGAAGAAAGGAAGAAGAAAATACGGGAGGCCTCCGGCAGGAGAGATATTACGGAAGAGGAAACCCGCTGCATCATTGATGAACAGCTTCGCAGCGTAGGCTGGGAAGCGGATACGGTGAATTTGCGTTACAGCAGGGGAGCTCGGCCAGAAAAAGGTCATAATCAGGCAATTGCAGAGTGGCCAACCGAAAGAGGTCCGGTAGATTATGCTCTTTTCATCGGACTAGACCTGGTAGGCATCATCGAAGCGAAACGGATGAATACGGATATTTCCTCTGTCCTTGACGGACAGGCCAGGGACTATGCGAAGAAAGTCGTGGAAGATGTAGAGCCCTATGGCGGACCTAAGGCCTGGGGAGACTATCAGGTGCCATTTGAATTTGCTGCCAATGGCCGTCCCTATATTGAGCAATACAAAGAAAAGTCGGGAATCTGGTTTCTTGACCTGCGAGATCCCGCCAATGTGCCGCAGGCTCTTCATGGATGGTTCAGCCCGGAAGGGCTGAAAGCCAAATTGGAAGTGAAAAAAGAGGAAGTTGGGAAAAAGCTGGAGGAAACGCCCTATGATGAACTGAAAGATCCCGACGGACTGAATCTTCGCGATTACCAGATTGAAGCCATTAAGGCTGCAGAAAAGGCCATTTCCAGCGGGAAGAAATCCGTCCTCCTTGCCATGGCTACAGGTACAGGTAAGACGAGGACCGTTCTGGGCCTGATTTATCGTTTCCTCAAAACAAAGCGGTTCCGCCGGGTGCTTTTCCTGGTAGATCGGAATATTCTCGGCGAACAGGCCATGAATACCTTCAAAGGCGTGCGTCTGGACAGACTCCAGTCTTTGAACGAAATATACAATATCCAAAGCCTGGATGACGCAGCAGACCTTGAAAAGGAGACAAGTCTGCAGATCGCTACCGTACAGAGTATGGTGCGCCGTATCCTGTATCATGAAGGAGACCGGATGCCTGCCATCACTGATTTTGACCTGGTCATCATCGATGAGGCCCATCGCGGATATATCCTTGATAAGGAAATGACGGAAGAAGAATCCCTTTATCGGAGTGATAAAGATTACGTCAGCAAGTACAGAAGTGTGGTAGAGTATTTTGATGCTGTAAAAATTGCTCTTACTGCCACACCAGCCCTCCATACGACCCAGATTTTCGGCAAACCGGTCTATACCTATTCCTATCGGGATGCCGTGATTGATGGATACCTGGTGGATCACAATCCGCCCGTCCGCATTTATACGGAACTGGGAAAGGAAGGCATTCACTACGTCAAGGGCGATGAAGTGACTGTCTATGATCCAAATACATTCACCGGAATGAGTTCCTATGAAATACCGGATGATATGGATTTTGACGTAGAAAAATTCAACCGTAAAATCATGGTGGAAGGATTCAATCAGGCCATTCTTCGGTATGTGGCCGACCACATCGATCCCACTGACCGGGATGATGGCAAAACACTCATTTATGCGGTAAACGATAATCATGCGGATATGATCGTCCGCATACTGAAAGAGTACTTCAGCCAGCAGGGCGTACCTGGTGAAGCTGTCATGAAAATTACCGGCTCCATTGAAAACGGAAATCAGAAGAAGATTCATCAGATGGTGAAGCGCTTCCGCCTGGAGCAGTATCCCAGTATCGTTGTTACCGTTGACTTATTGACTACCGGTGTGGACATACCGTCTATTACAAACCTTGTCTTCCTCCGGCGGGTGAAGAGCCGGATTCTTTTCGAACAGATGCTGGGCCGGGCTACCCGTCTCTGCCCGGAAATCCATAAAGAAGCTTTTAACATTTATGATGGAGTGGGCACCTACGATTCTTTTGAAGATGTAAATACCATGAAACCCGCAGTGGCAAATCCCAATGAAACCATGTCCACTCTCGTAGAAGGCTTGAAATCCGGCACCCAGACAGAAACAGCCATTTCTGCCAAGGTCCTTTCTATTGCGGCCAAACTCCGCCGAAAGCAGAAAAATGTGACAAAAGAGGCGGAAGAAGATTTTGCAGCTGATACGGGGACGAAAGGAATCGGTGACTTTATCCATCTGATTCTGAATCTACCGCCAAAAGAAGCAGAAAGAAAGATCATCGCTTCCGAAATGGCACTGGAAAATCTGGAGAAAACAAAAGGCTTTGTGAGCCATGTCTATGTGGATAACCGGGAAGATCGGGTTACGGAAGTAACTGAAGTCTATGGAGGCAAAGGAAATAAAGATCCTGGAGATTATCTGAAAGAGTTCGGTCAGTGGATTACCAATAACAGAAATGAAGTGGCTGCTATTTCCATAGTTCTCACCAGCCCGAAAGATCTCACCAGAGATCAGCTCATAAACCTGAGAAAGGTTCTCGGACGCAATCATTTCACGGAAAATGAGCTGAACCAGGCCATTTCCAATACAACAAAAAGAGAAGCGGCAGCGGACATTATAAGCCTCATCCGGCGGGCCGCCCTGGGTTCGGCACTGGTAAGCCGGGAAGAGCGAATCGATCGGGCCGTCAGCCGGATCAAAGAAGATCTGAAAAAGAAAAATCTTCTTACGAAGCAGCAGGAAAATTTTCTGGATACACTGAGGATCTATTTCATCAATGATGATAATTACATCGTCAATAAAGACATGTTCCTGGATAAACGATGGGAGAAAAAAGGAACCTATACCCGTTTCAATAAAGTATTCAAGAACGATCTGGATGATGTCCTCGATAAATTGAATGAATATTTATATGATGAACCGGATGGAGGAACCACCGCATGACCACTCAGGAAATAGTCGCTAAACTCTGGAATCTATGCAACGTCCTTCGGGATGACGGCATCACCTATCATGAATACGTCACCGAGCTCACCTATATCCTTTTCCTTAAAATGCTGAAGGAAACGGAAAGGGAAGACAATCTGCCGGAAGGATACCGCTGGGATGATCTCATCAGCCGGAACGGCATGGAGTTGAAGGATTTTTATAAAGAACTGCTTGAGAAACTGGGGACCCGGTGCAGGGGGAGGATTCGCGAGATTTACAGCGGTGCCCAGTCGAAAATCGATGAACCGAAGAATCTGGAGAAAATCATCAAAACCATTGATGAGCTCGACTGGTTCGACGCTAAAGAAGAGGGCCTGGGAAATATGTATGAAGGGCTGCTCGAGAAAAATGCAAATGAGAAGAAATCAGGCGCCGGCCAGTATTTTACGCCTCGGGTACTCATCAATGTGATGACTGAGCTCATTGCGCCCCGGCCGGGTGAAAAGTGCAATGATCCGGCCTGCGGGACCTTTGGCTTCATGATTGCCGCAGACGCCTATGTCCGTGCCCATACCGATGATTACTCCTCTCTGTCCATGGAAGAATCGGAATTTGAGTCGGAAGAAGCTTTTTCAGGCTGTGAACTGGTCCATGACACTCACCGCCTGGCCCTTATGAATGCCATGCTTCACGATATCCACGGACCAATCCTTCTGGGGGATACGCTCTCTGACTTCGGAAAACAGATGAAGGACTATGATGTGGTCCTTACAAATCCACCTTTTGGCACTAAAAAAGGCGGTGAACGGGCGACCCGTGACGATCTGCCCTTTGCTACCAGTAATAAACAGCTGAATTTTCTCCAGCATATTTATAGAAGCCTCAATCGGAGCGGTCACGCCCGGGCAGCCGTCGTCCTGCCGGATAATGTACTCTTTGCGGATAACGATGGATCAAAAATCAGGGAAGATCTCATGGACAAATGCAATGTCCATACCATTCTCCGCCTGCCAACAGGTATCTTCTATGCCCAGGGGGTCAAGACGAATGTCCTCTTCTTCACCCGCGGGAAAGAAGATCATGGAAATACAAAAGAAGTCTGGTTCTATGACCTGCGCACCAATATGCGCTCCTTCGGGAAGACCCATCCCCTGAAAAGAGAAGATTTCGAAGGATTCATCGCCGCCTATCGGGCAGAAGACCGGAAGTCCGTACAGGATGAAAGATGGAGTTCCATCAGCCGGGAAGAAATCCATGCTAAAGGGGATTCCCTGGACTTAGGCCTCATCCCCGATGATTCCGTCCTCAATTACGAAGACCTTCCCGACCCCATCGAAAGTGCTGAAGAAGCTGCTGAATCCTTGGAAGAAGCAGCTGATCTTCTCCGGAGCGTGGTACAGGAACTCAAATCCCTGGGAGGCAGCCATGGCTAAAAAAATAAAAACAGCCGAAGAAAGGCTCAAAGAAGCCCTGGTGCCCAGAGAAGAATGGCCCTATGAACTGCCGGACAAATGGTGCTGGGTGAGATTGGGGTCAATAGTGTCTGAGAGTAAAGAAAAAACCGATGATTTTTCAAATACCCAATTGAAATATGTTGGATTGGAAAATATGACGAAAGATTACGGAATCACAAGTTATGCTTCCAGCTCAGGGGTAAAAAGCACAAAAAATATTTTTCATTCTGGAGATGTCTTATACGGGAAGCTACGTCCTTACTTAAATAAGCATGATATTGCAGATTTTGATGGAATTTGCTCTACAGATATTATTGTTATGCAACCCAAGAGTGGGCTTTCCAATGAGTATTTAAACTACTATTTGGATTTGAACTTTTTTATTGCTTATGCATCTAACCATACAAAAGGAATAAATTTACCACGTCTTTCTCCGCAGATATTAATGCAGGCACCTTTTCCCTATTGTGCTATCGAAGAACAAATGAAAATTGTGAGTACAATTGGTGAATTTTATTTAAAGCTCGACCAGGCCAGAGAAAAGGTGGAGGCGGTGCTGGATACTTTTGAAAAAAGAAAAGCCGCCATCCTTCACCAGGCCTTCACGGGAAAGCTGAGCGAAAAATGGCGAGTCGAACATGGATTGAGTTTGGAATCATGGACGGATATAGGATTGGAATCTTGTGGCAAATGGTTTGGTGGTGGTACGCCCAGTAAAGCTCATCCTGAATACTGGGATGATGGTAATATAAGATGGATTACATCAAAAGATATGAAAGAGGATATAATTGAAGATAGTCAGATGCATATTACTTTCAAGGGAGTTGAAAATTCTTCTGCAAATTTGATTCAGTCTTCAGCTATTTTGATAGTAACTAGAAGTGGTATTTTAAAGCATACTTTCCCGGTGGCGATTGTGCATGGCGAGTTCACTGTTAACCAGGATTTAAAAGCGATTATCCCCCTAAAAGATATTGATGTAAAATTCTTATTTTATGTACTAAAAAGCCAAGGCCAACGAATTTTGCAGCAGTGTATGAAAAGTGGAACAACTGTTGAAAGTATTAACACGCTGTCATTAAAGAAGTTTATTGTTCCAGTCGCTACATTGGCAGAGCAACGAGAAATTGTAAGGCTATTGGATGATTTATTAGATCAGAATGCTAAAGCGGAAGGAATTATAAAAAAATATCTTTTTGAAGTCGACCTTTTGAAAAAGTCCATTCTTGCCCGGGCGTTCCGGGGTGAGCTGGGGACGGGCAGTACGGACGATCCTCCGGCTCTGGAGGAGTTGAAATCATATTTCGAAAAGGCAGAAGCGGAAGAAAGAAATAAATCTGAATCAGTTTGAGCCTCTTCTAAAAAGTCATTCGAAAAATCGGATGGCTTTTTATTTACATAGGACAGGCGTTGTCTTATCCTTGTGGTATGGTACAAGTATAAAAGGGCTAATCGGGATCTGTTTTATGGAAAGGAGTGGGCCTGATGGAGGAGCGGAAGAATAAGTCTATCAGTGAAATCCTCTGGGGCCCCAGGGAACAGCTGGGGCGGACTTTGAAACGGTTTTTTATTTCTATCGTTCTGGCAAGTCTTTCTGCACTGGCGGTATTTTTCTTTTCCATAGTCATTACTGTTCTATTGGAATTAGTTTTTTCCATAAAGGTAAATAGGGGTACAATGGCTCTTCTGGCGGTCATTTTTTCATTCCTTGACTGGATTTTCATCTTCTTTTATATGATGATCCTCCTCTATGAACGATATGAATTACATGGACAGTCTATAGGTCTTCGTGAGAGGATTGCGGAAAGATGGAGAGAAACCGATAAGGAATCGGGGAAGGAAAAGACAGCGAAACGGGTGGAAAATGAAGATATGGAGAGTATATCTATGCTGCCTGGTGGCCGATTGATGAATTTCATGATTGAAATGGCGGAGGCCTTTATTGTAATATTTCTTTCTCTAAGTGCAGGAATGGTCTGTGCATATGTTACAATGCTTTCTCTAATAATCTTTAATTCTTTTCTTGCCATTTTCGATCAATTGGATCTATATATGATTTCATTAGGACTTGGTACATTGGTGATGGGATGTGTCTGCTGCAGTGCTTATAAGAGAAGAAAAATGCTGCTTCGATATTTCATAATTGGTACTTGACTTTAGTCGAGAGCATTCCTTCTGATTTCATGGGTTGGCAATAGGTGCACAATGAAGATTTAAGGACAAACTGTTCAAAGAAGGAGGCGGCGGGTATGATGGGAAAAAATAAAAACAGTTCAGAGACGAACCTTTTCTCTGACCCTTTTAAACCGGGGTTATTTACTATACCGCAGCTTATTATATCCTTTACCGTTGCGGCGATATCTTTACTGGCAGTTTTTCTTTTTGCCATTGTATCAAGCGTTTGGCTTCAATCGTATTTTGGCTTTACCGTGCAGGGGGATTTGAAATTCCTGATTGGCTTTATTTTACCGGTAATCGTTGGTTCTGCAGTTTTCGTATATGTTCTCTCCTGGATTTACAGGGATATGGTCCGTCATGATGGACGGTGAGGGAAAAGATCGGAGCAGTGACGATTCCGGTTTTACCGGAATTTTGTCAATGCTCAGCGTGGCGGGACTTTATATTCTCAGGATTTCCTCGCGACTTTTGCCTGCGATGCTTCCATTACAGTTTTCCATATGTATAGAAATCAGGTAAGAAAGGAGGTGAAAGCGAAGAGAAATGAGGATTTCCTTCGCCCTCAATGAAGTTCAATGAAAAGCATTTAATGGGCGTCATGACATTAGCCAATTCCGTGACGCTCCTGATCGATCCGAACTGGAAGACCTGGACCAGTGCCGGTATTTCCTGGTTCACCTTCCTGCTTGTGTTGTGGAAGAAAAAGAAATGATTCATGGCAGTCGAAAAAACCTTCGATAAGATCAGGACATGGGATCCTGGGGCCTTTGGGGCTTTTTACTTAAAAAAGATAAGTATCTGCCTGCGTGGAGTTTCATATGGGTAGAAGGTCCTGCAGGATTACGGCCTGGGCAATCGCATCGATTGTAAATCATTGTTATTTTTTCAAAATAAACAGCTTGACAATATATGGGAGAGGGTGTACTATATAGTCGTAAACAAAAAGGAAATCACCATTGGCCGTGGCGATTCCGCTCATTGTTACCAATCTTTCTACACAATCCAACGTCTCCAAAAGAAGCCTCCCGCAAGGGAGGCTTTAGACGTGGGGGTTGCGTCAATTGGTATTCTTATAATATGGCAAACATAGTGCTGATCGTGATCCGTGAATCGTGGCCCGTGGTCCGTGAAGGGAGGCTGCTGAAAAAGTTCA
>DKQZ01000072.1:0-3333 GCA_002471975.1 Dialister sp. UBA7295
TACTTCTTCAGCAGCCTCCACCCCGGGAAAGGTGGTGCCCGACTGTCAACTTTTCCATTTTCTTCATCTCTGCCATGAATGTGTAGTGCAGGAGAAATTTCAAGCCGTCTCTCGCCTGTGCTGTCTATATTATCCCCATATATAATCGGCGGCCATCAGGCCGCCCACCTTCACGAACCACGAATCACGACTCACGAATCACGATTGCCCTAAATCAAAAACGGCACAGATGTCTCTGTACCGTTTCGTGAAATTCATTTCTTCTTCGACAGTTTTTCGGCTTTCTTTTTCTGTCTCATGTTCCTGCCCTTATGGCCCAGGGCTTTGTGTTCTTTTTTCTTCGTGGGCTTGTACATGCCCGGGGTGACCACTTTTTTCTGGGGTCTGCCGGCGCGGACTTTACGGATATTTCCTTTTTCGTCATACTTTGTGATGGTTTCGGAGATGGATTTTTCCAGTTTCCGGAGAAGGAGTCCGTCTTCGGGGGTGGCGTAGGTAATGGCTATGCCTTTGGTGCCTGCCCGGCCGGTCCTTCCGATGCGGTGAATGTAGTATTCCAGATTTCTTGGAATATCGTAGTTGAAGACATGGGTAATGCCTTCCACGTCAAGGCCCCGGGCAGCGATATCGGAGGCCACGAGGACCTGGATTTTTGCTTTTTCAAATTCGCGGATCACCTGGTTTCTCTGTCCCTGGCTCATATCGCCATGGATTTCATCGGTGATGAAGTCCGTTTCTTCCTGCAGTTTGCCTGCGATTTCATGGGCTTCTTCCCTGGTATTGCAGAAGACCACGGCCATGTAGGGATTCATCTGCTCCAGGTGCTTCACGAGAAGTTTGAATTTCTTCGGTTTCGTGGTTTCATAAACTCTCTGCTCCACGGTGGAAGCCGCCGGTTTTTCAGCTACGTCGATGATAGCGGGATGTTTCATATATTTCCTGGCGAGCCGCACGGCATCATCGGGCATGGTGGCGGAGAACAGGAGAAGCTGCCGTTTTTTCGGCGTTTCATCGATGAGGGCTTCGATGTCTTCCCGGAATCCATTGGCCAGCATCTGGTCCGCTTCGTCCAGGATGACGGTCTTCACATTGGAAAGGTCCAGGCTTTTTCTGCGGATATGATCCAGGAGCCGTCCCGGGGTACCGATGATGAAGTGGGGATCCCGTTTCAGCTTCTGCAGCTGGTTTTCTATGGTTCTGCCGCCAATGATGTCTACGGCGTCAATTCCTTCCCGGATGGCAAAGGGCCGGAGCACGTCAAAGACCTGTTTGGAAAGCTCACGGGTCGGCGTCATGACGAGGACCTGGGTATAGGTATTCTTCCTGTCCACTCTCTGGAGAGTTGGCAGAAGATAGGCCAGGGTCTTCCCCGTACCGGTCTGGGAGCGGCCGATGAGGTCTTTCCCCTTGAAAATGGATGGAATCGCTGCCTGCTGGATGGGTGTGGGAATCTTGATTCCCTGGGTCTTCAGAAGGGAAGCGAGTTCTTCCTTTACCCCAAGTGCTGCAAATGCGTTCATGTTTCCTCCTAATCAATGCGAGTAAATACGTATTACTTTTATTCCATTATATCATGGATAGTTATCAGTTCGCAGTTATCAGTTCGCAGTTATCAGTTGTCCTACAAAGTTGAAAACAGCCGGTCAGGCAGGAAATATATACTGCGGCGCTTTTATTCTGCTGCGCCGCACCACCCCGACAATCCCGGAATTCCCGATACTCCCGATACCCCCGATTCAAAAGCTTCTGAAACAGAATGCATATCCGGCTGCCATCTGAAAAAGACATTAAAAAACTCCCGGGACTTACGTCTCGAGAGTTTCAATTTCTAGTGGTGCGGTCGGAGAGATTTGAACTCTCACGGATTACTCCACTACCGCCTGAAGATAGCGCGTCTGCCAGTTCCGCCACGACCGCATATGCAATTGTAGCACCAGTAACTAGAAATTAAGTGGTGCGGCTGGTGAGACTTGAACTCACACGATCGAAAGATCACTACCCCCTCAAAGTAGCGCGTCTGCCATTCCGCCACAGCCGCATATATGGTGCCTCAGAACGGAATCGAACCGTTGACACAAGGATTTTCAGTCCTTTGCTCTACCAACTGAGCTACCGAGGCAAATTAAGTGGCGACCCGGATCAGATTTGAACTGACGATCTCCGCCGTGACAGGGCGGCATGTTAGACCACTACACCACCGGGCCGTTTGGTGGGCGATAACAGGATCGAACTGCTGACATTCTGCTTGTAAGGCAGACGCTCTCCCAGCTGAGCTAATCGCCCATATTGGTGACCTGTGCGAGATTCGAACTCGCGAACCCGCCGTGAAAGGGCGGTGTCTTAACCACTTGACGAACAGGCCACATAATGGTGATCCATCCGCGACTCGAACGCGGGACACCTTGATTAAAAGTCAAGTGCTCTACCGACTGAGCTAATGGATCATTGGCAGGGGTAGTAGGATTCGAACCTACGGATGACGGAGTCAGAGTCCGTTGCCTTACCGCTTGGCGATACCCCTATGGCTCCTGAAGCAGGGTTCGAACCTGCGACATCGTGATTAACAGTCACGCGCTCTACCGGCTGAGCTATTCAGGAATCTATAGTAGCATCCATTTCGGATGGAACTAACAATGGAGCGGAAAACGGGACTCGAACCCGCGACCCCAACCTTGGCAAGGTTGTGCTCTACCACTGAGCTACTTCCGCATGTGTTAGCAACGATATTTATTATATCATTGATTCGTCCTTTGTCAAGTCACTTTTTAAAATTTTATTTTTCGAAGTGATTTGGCTCCCGACGTATGTCATAGATTTTAGCACATTGTGTTTTTCTTGTCAACAGCAAGTTTCGATTCCGTCAGGACCGGGCTCACTGTATCATGACATCCGCCGTGCGACGAGAGTTATTATATACTATCTCCTTTCCTTTTGCAAGGGAATTTATGGAAATATTTTTCAGCAGTTAGCCGTTAGCCGTTAGCTGTTAGCTGGGTTTCAGTCATTTGCGATTTTCGTTCTTCGTGATTCGTTGTTCGTGATTCGTGAAGGTGCGCCGCTGATGCGGCGCAAATATATATGGGGATTTTGCACAGGCGGGGTTGAAATGCCCGTTTCCGTTATTCCAGGCTGCATAAATCATATGTATTCCTGACAGCTTTTGTCTCAGTGATATCGGGATGGTTGGGGCAATCGGGATTTTTGGGAAGTGGCGAGCGCAGCGAGCCGCTTCCCCTCCCGAGCAGAGCGAGGTTTGCCTGAGTTTTCGGCCGAAGGCCGGGTATGGTTTTCAGCCCGCAGGGCTGCCCATCTATAAGATTGGTTCCCGCAGGG
>DKQZ01000072.1:3359-33059 GCA_002471975.1 Dialister sp. UBA7295
TATAAAAAATGGGCGCCTTTATAATCTCAAGGCGCCCACCTTCACGGATCACGGACCACGGAACACGGACCACGATCAACGCAAATGACACAGATCATAAGAATGTTATACGAACTTAAATCTCCAATCCGCTATCCACCCCAAACACCTTCAGATGCCTGCTGAAGATGGAGTCTCCCCGATCATTGAAGTATCCCAGGTATTCGGTGACCGTATTGTCCCCCGTCGGTTTTTCCGCGCTGGAGGATCCGTAGGCTGTCTTGTCGGCCAGGAAACGGCTGTCCATGGGCATGAAGGCTGCGGATAAGCCCTGAAGCATGGCGGCGGCAAAAGGATGGATTTCTTCCACATTGACAGGATTTCCAAAGGTAGAAACGGCATCGGTCAAAATGGCATTATTGGCCCGTCCCGCTTCGGTCCTGCCTTCGGTGATGGAGAATGGAACGGTAAAGAGGCTTTCCACTTCCAGATAGTCCAGGCAGCAAAGGAAAAGATAGAGGGAAGTGAGATTTTCTTCGGCCACATGGATCCGGCGAAGGTCTACGATGTCCGAAGGGATTTCATCGATGGCGTCAGACGCGCCCCCGCAGAGACAGGAGAAGACTTTCCAGCCGATGCTTTCCCATTCCGGTTCGGTTTTCGCACATATTTCCTTCCAGCTGCGGAAGATGTCTCCCTGTTTCAGGAGGAGCGGTTTTTCCCCGCTCGGCGGGATATGGAAATAATGGGCCGAGACCTGGGCTTTCGGATTTGGCTTTTCAATGAAATTTACGGGAAGGCCGGCTTCTTCCAGCTTCGATTTCAGGTAGACCGGCGGGACTCCCATATCGATGAGTCCTCCGATCAGCATATCCGGCGTCAGTTTCCCATAGCATTTGACAAAGAGTGCTTTCATTACTTCACGTCCTCTCTCTGGCGTCCTTTGCCTGGGCCGTCCAATGCCACTGCCACGTCGGCAGTTCCGAACGTTTTCATCTGGTTCAGCATATCGATGGCTGCATCCAGTATGGAGAGCCCCAGGGCGGAGCCATAACCTTCTGCTTCTGTAAAATCATAATGGAGGAATGCTTTCATGCCCATTTTCTGCATCTGCATCTGATGGACCGGTTCCTCATAGTAAACAGATGGAAATACGAAATTTTTTATTTCCGGATAGACTGTCACTGCCGAAAGGACGGCAGCTCCGGTGACAGAATTGTCAAAAACCACCATCATTCCGTTTTTGGCTGCTTCTACGGTAAATCCGAAGAGGGCGGCAATTTCAGCCGATCCCACTTCAGCCAGATTTCCCACGGGATTTTCCGCAAAATTTCCTACTCCGTAAAGTTTCAGGGAAAAACCGCCTTTGGCGGATACTTTCATGAGGTCTTCTTTCATGATGGATGCCGTCACAGCCAGGGCAGAGAGAGGGTACCGTTCCCCTATATTTCCAAGGCCCACGGCCTGGACGCCCTGATTAGCCAGGGTTTTGGCCACGGACATGCCCAGGGAGATGGCGCTTTTCACGATTTCATCATCCATGGCAGGATGGCCATGGTGGGTGCCGTGAATCACTTTCTTCGAAAGCACCCCTTCGATGTCGGAGGTATCTTTTTCAAGACCTGCGTCAATGAGGTAAACCGGGGCTTCCAGCTGGCGGGCAATGACGTTGACCGGACCATAGCCCTGGGCCACCAGTTTCATTTCATCGTGAGAAAGCTGGCCTTTCGTCTTGTTTTCTCCGTCCACTGCCGTATCGCCGCCAAAAATGACGATGGCTTTATTGAGGTACGCCGGTTTCACTTCTCTCGTGATTCCCGCCATGCGTACCGCTATTTCCTCCAGTTTCCCCAGGGAATGAATCGGTTTGATCAGGTTATCCACATAGAGCTGGCAGGCTTTCATGACGTTTTCATCAAGGCTCGGAATATTCATGCTTTCACCCCCGCTTCTTCTTTTGTGGCACATTCCCGGAATACGGAAAGAGCAAAGTCAAACATTTTCGTCTGGATCCCCGCGCCTACGGATTCGCCCAGGCGGAAATCGAGGTCGATATATTCGGTAAGACCGAGAGCTGCCAGGGACCTCTTGTGGGCCTGCTCGAGGGACAGATGAGAGGCCATGAGGTATTTCACGGACCGCGGAGCAAGGGCTTGGGCGATAAAGGCGCTGGCCGTCGTATTGAATCCGTCAATAATCGTCATGGCATGGCCGGCAGCGGCTCCTAAAATGACCCCTGTCATGCAGCCGAATTCAAATCCTCCCACTTTGGAGAGGACGTCGATACCGTCATTTGGGTCCGGATGGTTCACGTCCATGGCCGTCTGGACCACTTCTACTTTATGAAGAAGCCGTTCATCGGAAATATTGGTCCCCCGGCCCGTCACTTCTGCGGCATTCCAGTGATTGAAGGTGCCCAGGATGCAGGCGGAGGAAGTGGTATTAGAAATACCCATTTCCCCGATGGTGAAAATCTTATATCCCTCCGCCACTTTCCGGCGGGCGATTTCAATGCCGGTCTCGATGGATTCGATGGCCTGTCCTCTCGTCATGGCCGGGCCCTGGGTGATATCTTTCGTGCCCCAGGCGATTTTGCGGTTCAAAAGTCCTTTCACTTTGGACATATCCGCATTGATTCCCATATCCACGACCACCATATCGGCGCCCCCGTAATAAGCCATGGCATTGGCGGAAGCTCCCTTTGTTTCACAGTAGGCCCGGGTCATTCCGATGGTCGTAGCCTGGGGATAGGCAGAAACGCCCTGCGCATAGACGCCATGGTCGGCGCAGGCAATGACGGTGCAGCATTTCGGTATCGATGGTACCGCTTCTCCCGTAATGCCGGCAAACTGGGTCACCATGGCCTCCATTTTGCCCAGATTTCCCATGCCCAGGTACAGGTCCTGCCACCTTTGGGCGGCCTTTTCCATAGCCTCCTCATCCAGCGGCCGGATCGCATCCAGCGTCGTATCCAGTAATCCCATGAATTCCTCCTTATATTTTAGTTAGATTTGTCTTAAATGTATAGTCATACATATTTATTATATCATGGAAGAAAAGGTTCATGGCCGGAATTTGAAACAGGGAACCAGACTTTTGCTTCGGGGCTGTCGGGAGTATCGGAAGTATCGGGAAAGCTGTGATGCTGCATGGGCAGGGGCTGCTGAATCAGGCCTGCCGGAAGACACAAAAAAAGCCGCCCACCTGATGGTGAGCGGCTATGGCACGCAAACAAGTCCTCCCGAAGGTCATGGAGCATATCCGAGGTCCCAGAATTCCGGATCATGACTTATCATCGAAAGCGCATTGCTTCGTGAGTAACAGTAAGGGGCACGGGGGGCTGGTTGTTCATTTTCTCATTCCTTTTGAAGGGGAGGACTTATTTTGTTTAATAACCTGGAAACAGGATTTCCTCGAGGATAGAAAGCAATCGGAACACGTGGGTCTTGCTCCGGATCCGCTGTAAATTTTGGGGCGCCTGGCGGATCGGATGGAGCTCGGCCCGAGGCCTCGTTCGTTTTGCCTTCTATACATATAGTAGAAAAAATTTCGTTTTGTATCATTAGAAATTCATTAAACCTTGTAATTCTGATATTTCCTTACTGATTACCGAGGCTTGGATTTGCGAAAATGTCAGTCATGACAAATCGGGATTTTCGAATCCACCGGAAAAGTATCTTCCTTTGTTGAGAGCCAAAGGCCGCCTTCCCATGGTACGTGTCCCGTGTCACGATCTATCAGAATGAAAAGCAGGATATAGCCTCCCTCAAGACGAATTCAAAGCCCCTGACAGAATCCCTGACAGCCGGCAGCTTCCATGCGACCCAAAAGCAAAAGCCTCCCGGTCCAAAGGGACCAGGAGGTCTTTATATTTCCAAAAGCTGAAAACCGGGCACTAAAATCTTGCTGCCAGGAGCTAATGATATCAGTATTCAAACCGGACTCCGAAGTCCCAGGTCCAGTCTTTCTTGTAATCGCTGCCCACTCCCCTTTCGTAATCGAAGTAGATATGGGTCCCCGCATCGAGCTGGAAGGTGGCCCCGATGCCATATTCGAACCAGGTATCGTTCTGTCCTTCGGAGAGATGGATTCTTTCTCCGCCCTCACTCATATCCATGCCGATGGCTCCTCCGAATTCATGGTACCAGTTGGCTTTGAGGTAGGCGTTTCCTTTTCTTCCGTCATTCATGTGGAATTCTCTGCCCAGGTTGAAGCCGCCTCTCCAGACTGCACTCTTGACGTTGTCTCCTTCCATATGGACTCCGTCGCTGGTGGCGTAGTCTTTCATATGGAGATAGCCCATTGTGAGCTGGGTCTGGGGTTCTACGTACCAGCCTTTGGTGTCGATTTGTTTCTTTCGTCCGTATTCGAGGGATGCGGAGAGGCCGTTTGCATCAGGGTCTCCGTGAATCTTATTTCCATAGCTGTTGTAGACGTCGTAATCGGTCTTGAAATAATCATATCTGACAATGAAATCCAGGTAGTGGCCGGCGGGGCGCATATTGGTCATGTAGAAGGCTGCTCCATAGGCATTGTTGCTGCCGGTGCCTTTTTCGAAACGGCTGTCTCCGTCGATGTAGCGGAAGGTGAATCCTGTAAATTTCTTTCCGCTTTCGTCGTCTCTATTTACTCTGTCATAGCCCAGTTCATAGACATTGTACTTGTTCTTGAAACCAAAGATGCCGTCTCTGTGGATTTCATTTCCTTTGATTCTTGCCCAGAGGCCTGCCTGCCCGCTTCCTCCGTGACGAAGCTCGCCCATACGCTGGAGAAGTTTGTCATTCTCCGTGCGCCAGGTATTGTAAATGAGGCTGTCCGCACTGTATCCGGTCTGAACGCCGGTGGTCGGGTGAGTCTTGGGATCCATATTGGAAATAGTATCGATAAACCAGTACCAATCTACATTTTCAGCAGAAATATCTCCGAGTGCTTTCAGAGAATCCTTAAAGGTTTCTGCATCACCATCCTGGGCCTTTCTTTTGTCAATGGTCCATTTCTTCCAGAAAAGCGGGGACTCCACTTCCGGATTGGCCGGTTTGTAGGAACCGCGTTCCTTTACGGAAAGGGCAAGGACTTTGCCTTTTGCATTGTCTATATCGACGCTGGTGGGGTTGATTTTGATTCCCGTCGTCCCGGAATGGGTACCGGCAGCCATGTAGTCTCCGGTCTTTCCATTGCTTCCATCGATATCCATGGAAACAATACCACCATCCGCTTCATAGACATTGGCAGCAACAGAATCATTCAGTTTTCCATTGGTCAGGTCGATGACGCCGCCCTTTCCGAGAACTTTGGAAATATTGGAATGACCGGTTTCTTTCCAGGTGCCTCCATCATTCAGCTGAAGAGTAACTCCTGCATCGTCATTCAGAATCTGTTTATCATCCAGGGTACCGATATAAACGGAAGCATTGGTATTCAGCCATGCTTCTACCTGGCTTCTTTCATCGGTGGAAAGATTGCCTTCCATCACAGTCTTTGTGGAAGAAGCGCTGCCAATGGTCACTTTACCGCCTTTTTTCGCATTGGCCAGTTTTTCCGTCTTTCCGGGTGTTAAGGTGAGTTCCTTGCCAAGAACGTTCACTTCGCCGCCTTCAGCATGAAGGGTGCCGGTGACATCTGCTTTTGTTTTTCCATCGATACCGACCGTAATATTTGCGCCTATACTGTGAGCAGCATTCTCCTGTGATCCCTGAGTGAGAGTGACGTTTTCGCCCTGTACAGTGACCGTACTGCCATTGCCCCTCACACCGCCATTGACTTCAGCCTTGGCAGTCGATTCACTGCCAATCTGGATTTTGCCGCCCTGTTCATAGACAGCATAGTCGGACGAATCTCCATTGACTTTGACATCTTTGCCCAGTACATTGATATTTCCGCCAAGGGTCATCACGTTGCCGGTAAGGAGAGCTTTTTCCGTACTATCCAGACCGATATTGATAGTGCCTCCCTGCGCATAGGCCGCCATTTTCTGCTTTGTCTTATAAACAGTAGAAGGATATTCCCCAAGCTGGACGTCATTTCCTGTCAGGGTAATATCTTTGCCTTTGACATCAATCTGACCGCCAAGTTCGGCGACACCACCCTGTGTGATGGATGTCTTTCCGGTTTCTTCGCTGCCGATTTGAATGAGTCCATCATATGCCTTGGCGGTATATTCCGTATTGCTGCCGGTGATGTTCAGATGATCGGTACCTCCAAGGATTTTGACCTCCGAGCCTCTTTCCAGAATATTACCGGTAATATCGATAGCTGTGGCATTATCTCTGCCAATTGTTGCCCCGGTATGGGAAATCAAAGCAAAAGTTGGTTTTAATTGGTCATTATGCTCATTGGAGTAATATACCAGTTCATCGGTATTACCGCTCATACTGATGGTATCCGCATTGACAACGACTTGTTTGCCATCGGCAAAGAGATTACCGGTAATATTGGCAGATTCCGTATTGTCATCGCCGAGAGTCAGATTTCCTCCCTGAGCCATACCAGCCATATCATGGTAAGGACCATTGGAATCATAAATGCTCTTTTTCAAGGTAATATTTTTGCCCAGGACAGTCACTTCTTTGCCGTTGGCCAGGACAGAGCCCTGGATCGTTACATTGTCTGTTCCTTCACTGCTGCCCATATGGATGGCCGATCCCCTTGCCAAGGCAGCTAAAGGCTGCTTTACCACCGTATCGCTGATGGCCCGGTCAAGGGTAATATCTCGGCCCATTACATCGATCGTTGCGGATTTTGCATCCAGGCCGCCTTTGATGTTCACCTTATCTGTCTTTTCATCACCAATAGCGATATTGCCTCCCCAACTGAAGCCTTCTCTTCCGGCCGAAGTAACAGCGGCATATTGATTCTTCTCGGATCCAGTGATGGAAATATCAGATCCTTTGACTGTGATTTTACCTGCATAGCCCATCAGATTTCCGGTGATACTTGTTTCTTCAGTCACCTGGCTGCCTACGGTAATGGGTCCATTTGTGGCAGCCAAAGCTATGCCATCAGATTGAGGTCCATACAAAACTTGTCCCTGATCAATGGAAATATTTTGTCCATCCACATGGATTCCTCTGGCTTCTTGTCCATCCCGGTCTGTATTTCCGGATCTATTGTTCAGAGTTCCATGAACGGTGGTACTTTTTGTCTTTTCATCGCCCACATAGACGCCGGAAGATTCAGCAATTTCAACAGCCGTTTTATCGCCGTTATCCAGAGTAATGGTATCGCCTTTAATATAGACATTACTGTTACCGTAAGATGAGATCCGTCCCGTTATGGAAACGGTTTCCGTTCCATCGCTGCCGATACTGGTAGTAGAGTTGGTCCCTGAGTCAATGGCGAAACGGTCGAACTCTTTCATTCCCGTAAGCGTAATCGTCTTCCCATCAATAGTAACGTTAGAACTATGCTGCTCCAGGGTCATTTTGTTTATTGTAACGACAGATTGATCCTTGAGTGAACCAATTCGTACATTGGAATCATGAATCGCGCTGGCTGTATCCTGAATCCTGTTTATGGTAATGGTTTTCCCGTCAATTGTTGACAGATGGTCATATGTATTAGAGTCACTCTTACCATTCGTAACATGCACTCCACCATTAATTGTCAATTCCGAGGTGGAACTGCCGATATTGAAGGTCGATCCTTCTGCGCTGATTGCATTATACGTATTTCCTTCTTTACCAATCACAATGGTCCCCGTGGAATCAATGAGCAAATGGGTGTTATTGGCTAAATTTAAGGAATAATAAGTATCTTCCGCGATAGCAGCATTTTTGCCATGAATGGCTATTTCAGAGCCGCCTTCTAAATTAAGCGTGTTTTTAATATGGGCATCATCTGCAGTAATCGTGATATGGGAAGGGCCTCCTTTTCCGCCATTCGCCTGAGAATCCACGGTACCTGCAACGATTAATTCTTTAGCGTTGATTTCTATGGTGCCATTACCATTGGCCCTGACAGAAGCTCCGATATCTACTTTATTTCCACTATCAATCGTGATCTTGCCCTCATTGATTGCCCCGACTTCTCCAGCTATGTTTACATCCTTGTTGGCCGATATAGAAAAGGTCGTGTCTTTCCCATAGCTTTGAATATTGCCACCCTCAATTTTTACACTGCCTTCATCCGAAGTAAGGGATGTCGTACCCATCCATTTCTGATACGCGTAATCATAGAAATTCCATGAATTGGTTTCATCCTCATGGCCGGTCACAAAAGCGGATTTAATATCGATATCATTCTTTGCATGGAGCTTGATATCACTGTTATAAATACTGGGTGCGCTGTTTACAGTGATAGAATTCCCGGAAATATCCAGATGTCCCTTGACGGCAGACAGGGAATTAAAAGTCAAATCACTGGTATTTCTATCGGTAATCGTGAGCTTGGAACCCTTTTCAGATTTGACAGATTTTATACCTTTGACTTCCCCGGAATCAATGGTTACAGTAGACTCGCCACCCGCATAAACGGAGCCGGCTCCACTCATCTGGAAGGAACCATTCTGCGCTGTCATATTCATGACGCCGCCCCTCAGCTTCGGCTGATCATTTTCATCCTTTTCTGTATTTAATTTCGAAACATCCCCATCATAATTGACGTTCAAATACCCGACGATGGACACATCACCGGTTTTTGCTTCGATGATGGTCGAGTTCTTATTGTTAATTCCGGATTTGACCGTAACCCCTTCCTGACCGGTAAATGCAAATTCACTGCCGGAGTAATCATTGACACTGCCTATGGTGACCGTTTTGCCACCAACGTTAAGCTTACTTCCCCAGCTGTTTAATTCATTCACTGTCACTTTACCGGACTTTTCATTGCCGATCGTGATATCCCCATTGTTCCATTCGCTGACTTTTTGGACTTCGATATCTTCTCCATCCGGTCCGGTAACTGTTACGTGGTGGAAGTTCGCTGCCCAGTCATCCTCATCCGCAGTAGATACAACTTCACCTTTAACGACCGTAGCAAAAGCACTTCCTCCACCAATGGTCAGAAGCGTGGCTGCCAGAAGAGCGGCGGCTCTTTTCTTAGCAGTTCCTCCTCCAATTTTTGCTTTTCCGTTTCTACTGGCGATTTCGGAAACCACCACGTACATGTGCTTCGATTTGCTCCAGATCAGCTGGTAAATATGGTTCATCGATTCATCCCCCGATCCCAATTATCTCCCGTTCTCCATTTGTCAGGCTCATTGACTGCTTTATTCTTATATTTTGCACGACAAAAAAATCCGGCCCACAAAATGGCAGAATAGTATAATTTTATTGTAATGACGAGTAAAAGCATTGTAAAGTTACGCACGCTATAGATATAATGAATCAGCTTTTATAGAAATCTTCTCTTGATTGTACCTGCATGGAAGGAGCTTTGTGAAAATAGCCTGCATAGAAGTTCCGGCTTCCCGGTCAAGCATCATCCTTCAGCACATTCCAGCCTCTCCTCTCATTGCTGCCCTTGAGCTCTCCCCGGGGAGAGTCTCCTGCTTGTCGATTATCTCCTTTGCCCCGGGAATCTTTGGTCAATCAGCCTCGCAGATGCCTTGTAAGAAAGATGAACCTGACCGGCCGCAAGCGGCCACTCTTCCGGGAGCGGCATGATTCTCACGAGCTTTTGCGCGCCTCCGGCTTATCCTCAATCCTTCAAAAGCGGTTCGAGAGCAGCATACGGAAGGGTGAAGCCTGACCGGCAATTTCTTTTTTTCGTCATGTGTACCCTGAACGTGTAGTGCAGGAAAGCATCAATCCCCCCCTGCCTCCCCGCAGCGGACGGGATGACTCAGAACCCGGAAGTTCCATGGGATTCCCTGATGGGAGACAATCAAAAATGGCGGCATCATATGAATTGGGCGCCGCCTTCCCGATCGCTCCGGCTGTCCCGATCATCCCGGAATCAAAGCCTGCCATCCTGCTTTTTCTTTTATTTTGAAAGTCAGCCGCGAAGTGAATCCAAGGTAATTATCCGAAACAAACAGTTGTCACTCCAAAAATAAGTTTCTATAATTAAGATAGTTGGATTGGACAGGAGTATTTCCTTCTGAATCCGCAAAGGAGGAATTTTATGGATTTCGAAAAGATTTATATCAATGGCGAATGGATTCCCGGTGCATCGGGGAAGTTCATTGATGTGGAAAACCCGGCGACAAGGAAAATTTTCGCCAGGGTTCCTGCCGGAAATGATTTGGACGTGGACAAGGCAGCCAGAGCGGCTCATAAAGCTCTTCCAGCCTGGTCGGCTCTTCCCCTTTCTTCCCGGATTGAGCTTATGGAAAAATGGCTTGAAATTTTCAGGTCCCAGGAAGAGGAGCTCATCGATATCACCATTAAGGAGCTGGGCTCGCCCTGGACTTTCACGAAGTCTTCCCAGGTGGAATACCAGTACGTCCGTACCCGTTCCTATATCGATCTGGCACCCACGGTTCCGATGATTGAAAAAATGGCCGCTTCCACCACTTATCGTGAACCGGTCGGCGTCATCGGCTGCATTACGCCCTGGAATTATCCTCTGGGCCAGGTCATTCAGAAAATCGTTCCGGCGCTCCTCATGGGAAATACGGTGATTTTAAAGCCATCCCAGCATACGCCCCTTTCCTCTTACTGGCTGGCCGATGCCTTTGAAAAGGCGGGCTTCCCGAAAGGCGTCTTCAATCTCATTCCGGGCCGGGGCGGCGAAGTGGGCAATGCCCTTTCTACCCATCCGTTAGTGGATATGATTTCCTTCACCGGTTCCACCGTGGGCGGCGTCAAAGTAGGCAAGAGTGCCCTGGACTCCGTGAAACATATCAGTCTGGAACTGGGCGGCAAATCGCCTTACGCCATCCTACCCCTTGCCAGCCATGACTATTCTGTGCCGATTCACCTCTGCTTCAATTCCATTTTCCTCAATTCCGGGCAGACCTGCACCGCTTTCTCAAGGCTCCTCATCCCGGAAAGTGAAAAAGAGACCATCGAGAAGCAGCTGGTGGAAATAGCCAAAGAATACACCCTGGGCGATCCGACCGATCACAAGGTAAAGCTGGGACCGGTTTCTTCCATGGCCCAGTACACGAAGATTTCCGATTACATTCAGAAAGGCATGGATGAAGGAGCCAGACTTCTCCTCGGCGGCCTTCCGCCGGCTCCGGACCATGGCTACTATATCTATCCCACCATCTTCACGGATGTGGATAATTCCATGACCATTGCTCAGGATGAAATATTCGGACCGGTCCTCTGCGTGATTACTTACAAGGATGAAGAAGAAGCAGTCAGGATTGCCAATGACGTCCGTTATGGCCTGAATGCCGGCGTCTATGGGCCAAAGGCAGAAGCCCTCAAAGTGGCTCACCGGATCCAGGCAGGCAACGTCTATATCAATTCCAGCCCCAGAGACACCGCAGCCCCCTTCGGAGGCTATAAAGAAAGCGGCCTCGGCCGGGAAGGCGGAGTCTATGGGATGATCGAATTCACCCAGCAGAAAGCTTTGTTCGATACAGGGGACTGAAATTAGAATCAATCTTTGGCACTACAGGTAAAAGTTAGCAGTTATCAGTTCTCAGTTATTAGTGAAGGTGGGACCGCAATATATAAAAAGCGGTCCCTTTTATATTGCCTTCCTGCCCATTCCGGTCAAATTAAAAATGGCCCGCTTTTCAATTTGACGCGGGCCACCACAACTGATAACTGTTAACTGTGAACTGATAACTTTTTCATTTACTGTCTATCACAAAACCATATCACTAACGGCTACCGATATTCGCAGGAGACCACATGATCATTAATAACCCCTATCCCCTGGAGATAAGAATAGATAATGGTAGGTCCCACGAATTTGAAGCCCCGTTTTTTGAGGTCTTTGCTGACCTTTTCTGAAAGTTCGTCCCGGGCGGGCATGTCTTCTGCCCTTTCCAGATGATGATCGATAATGTTTCCTTCGGTGAAATGCCAGATGTAAACATCGAAGGAGCCCCATTCCTTCTGTATTTCCAGAAAGGCCTTTGCATTGGAAACGGCGGAAGAAATTTTATTTTTATTCCGGATGATTCCCGGATTATTTTGGAGTTCTTCCAGCTTTGACTCATCATAGGCTGCTACTTTGACGGGGTCGAAATCGTCAAAGGCCTTCCGGTAAGCTTCTTCTTTCATGAGGATGGTGGCCCAGGAAAGGCCGGCCTGGGCGCCTTCTAAAATGAGCATGGCAAAGAGCTCCTGGTCTTCATGGACCGGCTTTCCCCAGCGGGTGTCGTGGTATGTTTTATATTTTTCTGCGAGCTCCGGACGCATGGCGTCAAAACGCCAGTCGCAGCGTCTGATTTCTTTCATAGGTCCTCACAAATCCCAGAGAACTTTCCCTGTCTCGATATCATAGAGAGCCCCTGTCACCATGGCATCTTTAAAAGCAGGATTTCCGTCATGGACGAAGGTTTCCTTGATTTCCTTCACTCCTGCCTTGACGTTCAGGACACTCGCCTTCTTTTCGTCTTTTTCGCTGCCTATGGCCTTCCTGATTTCATCCGTTATGAATCCCGTGTACCCATGAGCCCCGCCGGAAAGAGCAGCTCCCACGGCACCGCAATGGGTATGGCCCAGGAGGACTACCAGTTTCGTATGAAGATGGTCTACGGCATATTCGATGGAGCCCAGTTGATGGTCATCCAGCACGTTTCCTGCCACCCGAATCACAAAAAGTTCGCCCAGGCCTGCGGAAAAGATGACCTCCGGAATGACCCTGGAGTCGGAGCAGGCAATGATGACCGCATAGGGCTCCTGACCATGGTCTGTCAGTTCTTTCCTCATTTCTTTGGAAATATTTCCACGGAAAGGCTTTTCTCCCGTGTAGATTTCATTTCCTTCTTTTAAATAGTTCAGCGCTTCTTTTGCGTCCATAGGTCCTCCTCAGATGATCTGGAACAGGAAGAATTTCAAATAATAGGTCTCCGGGACGGTAAGGAGAATGGGATGATCCGGCGCCTGCTGACGGCATTCGATCTGACGGAGCGTGACGCCTGCGTCATGAGCCGCTTCCTTCACCATCTGGATGAAAAGTTCTTCTTTCATGAAATGAGAACAGGAGCAGGTGGCCAGGTACCCTCCCCGGGGAAGGATTTTCATGGCTCTATAGTTGATTTCCTTATATCCCTTGAAAGCGGAGTGCACGGTCTCACTGGATTTCGTGAAAGCCGGCGGGTCGAGAATGATATAGTCGAATTCATGGCTCTTCGTCCTGTCCAGATTGGTAAGGTAGTCAAAGACGTCTGCCTTCACCGCTTTGATGGAAAGACCATTGATTTCTCCATTGTGAGATGCCATATCCACGGCTTCCTGGGAAATATCGAGAGCTGTCACCGATTCCGCTCCTCCTTTGGCCGCATTCAGGGCAAAGGCACCGGTATGGGTAAAGCAGTCCAGTACATGCCGTCCTTTGGCAATCTGCGCCGCCGCCAGGCGATTAAATTTCTGGTCCAGGAAGAAACCGGTTTTCTGGCCATTTTCCACGTCCACCGTATAGCGGATGCCATTTTCCACGATATCCACCAGAGTCTTTTCTGCGGAAGGGTCCAGCAGCTCCGACTGATAAAAGCCTTTGTACTGCTCCATGCCTTCCAGTTCCCTGATCTTCACGTCATTTCTTTCATAAATGCAGGAAACGGGCAGATTTCTTTCTCTTAAAACCTCAATGAGGCCGTCTAAAAATTCTTTCTTCCGAAGCTCCATGCCCAGGGACAGGACCTGCACCGAAAGAACGTCGCCGAAACGGTCCACCGTGAGCCCCGGCAGCTGATCCGCTTCACCAAAGACAAGGCGCATGCAGTCATAATCTTCCGGCCTCATCACCTGAAGGCGATAATCCACCGCATAGGCAGCCCGCCGTTTCCAGAAGGCTCCATCAAAATGGTCATTGGCATTGGTGGAGAAAATACGGACCCTGATCTTCGAATGGGAATTGAAGAAACCAAAGCCCATAAATTTCCCTTTGGATGAAAGGACTTTCACAATGTCCCCGGACCGGATCCCATCCTCTTCCTCTTTGACGGCACCTTCGAAAACCCAGGGATGGCCCCCTTTGACGGCAAGTTCTGCCTGCTTTCTGATGATCACTGATTTGATTTCCATAATGGTCTCCTTGCTGTACAACTCTTTGCTCTTATTTTACCATATGGAGGAAATAGAGCGTTTAGCCGACAGCCGTTAGCAGTCAGCCGTTAGTCGTTAGTACCCGGCATTTCTCACCGGCCTTTGCCTAAAAAATAATGAAACGGTCCCGCTCTTTCTGGTTATGCCGGGGAAATTCCATTATAATAAAGAAAATGAAAGGAGTCTTCTATGAATCTACTGAAAAAAATCATCCTCATCCTTGTGATCATGGCCGCGGCTGCCGGCGGCTGGTATGAATTTTACTGGCGCGCGTCCCCGGCCTATGCGGCGGGAGAAATCCAGCAGGCCTGGGAACATAAGGACCTGCAGAAATTCAAAGAACGGGTGGACATGGACAAAGTCTATTCCTATGCCGTGGACGATACGGCCCTATATATGAAAGAAGACGGAAGGAGCGAATACAAGCTGGCCGCCTCGGTCCTTAAGCTGCTTAAAAAGCAGGCGGTAGACGGGCTCGTCAAAGAAACGGAACGGCGCTTCAGGGAAGAAGGAGAAAAGAATCCCTCCGGAAAGCCGGCCCAGATCGTCTATACCGCCCTGGGCTCCGCTGCTATTTCCCTCACCGACATCGTGGATGTAAAGGAAGAAAAAGACAAAGCCTTTGTCAATGTAAAACTTCATGACAAAAAGCTGGACAAAGACTTCACCTGGAAAGTGCAGCTCGAAAAAGACGTGAACGGCGTATGGACGGCAGTCCGGATCGTGAACCTGAAAGAATATCTGGCGGAACGGAATGTGCTGAAAAAGTGAGAAGCGGTTGGCGATGAGCCATTAGCCGTCAGCCGTTAACAGTTAGCCGTTAGCCGTTAGCTGTTAGCCGTTAGCTGAAAAGTTATCAGTTATCAGTTCTTAGTTATCAGTGAAGGTGGGACCGCATCAAATGAGAAGCGGTCCTTTTTATAATGATTTCGTCTCACTGCCAAATAAAAAATGGTCCGCTTTCCAATTTTAAGCGGACCACCACGACTCTGAACTGAGAACTGCGAACTGATAACTTAAACCTTAAAGTCCATTCACTTAAATGGACAATACGTTTATTTTCCTCTCAAAAATTCTGAAAGCACCACGGCCTGGTTATGCTCACAATCCTTTGCTCCGAAGAGGAGGGTCACGGGACCTTCTGTAAGCTTTTCTTTCACCAGTTCCACGAAACGGGGCGTTTCTTCATTGGCGAAAAGTTCTGCCAGGTATTTCTCTTTGAATTCCTCATATTTCTCCGGTTCATGGTTGAACCATTTCCGCAGCTCCGGGGATGGGGCGATGGCCTTCTCCCAGACCCCCAGCTCCGCCTTCACTTTGGAAATACCTCTCGGCCAGAGGCGGTCCGTCAAAATGCGGAAACCGTCACTTTCCTCCGGCGCTTCATAGACTCTTTTGATTCTGACGTCCATCGATAAGACCTTCTTTCTATCTTTATTGTAGCACGAAGGATAAAAGAATATGGAATATTTCATATTTCCTGATCAACTGCCTTTCTGAATTCTCCTCTCCCTCACAGATTTTCGATGAAAATACAATGAGATCCCCATAAAAATGGGCCTGCTTCACGAATTGTGCAGGCCCACCTTCCCGAGTCCCCCGACACCCCCGGGACTCCCGATACCCCCGATTCAAAAGTCTTTAAATCTTTTTATACATCAAAAAGAGCCGTGGAAAATGATTTCCACAGCTCTTTTTTATTTTTTATTTCAATGATTCATCCGAAAGGATTACATCATTCCGCCCTGGGGCATCGGAGGCATAGCCGGTTTTTCTTCCGGAATATCGCCGACGATAGCTTCAGTTGTCAGAACGAGGGCAGCAATGGATGCTGCATTCTGCAGGGCACTTCTGGTTACTTTTGCAGGATCCACAATGCCTGCTGCCATCATATCTTCATATTTATCTTCAGCAGCGTTATAGCCGATTCCGTCGCCTGCTTCTTTGACTTTTTCAGCTACGATAGCGCCTTCCAGGCCTGCGTTGTCAGCAATCTGGCGTACAGGAGCTTCAATAGCGTGACGGACGAGGTTTACACCGGTCTTTACGTCGCCTTCTGCTTCGATGGAATCCAGTTTATCCTGGATGTCAAGGAATGTGGTGCCGCCGCCGGCTACGATACCTTCTTCAACAGCTGCTCTGGTAGCATTCAAGGCATCTTCAATGCGGAGTCTCTTGTCTTTCATTTCAACTTCAGTTGCAGCGCCGACTTCAATGACTGCAATGCCGCCGGACAGTTTAGCCAGGCGTTCCTGGAGTTTTTCTTTATCGAAAGTGGAGGAAGTTTCTTTATACTGTTCACGAATCTGTTCCACTCTTGCATGGATCATCTGAGGATCGCCATTGCCGCCAACGATGGTGGTGTTGTCTTTGGTAATGCGAACCTGATGACAGGTGCCAAGGTCATCCAGGGTTGCGCTCTGGAGTTTACGGCCCATATCATCGGAAATCACATGGCCGCCGGTGAGGATGGCGATATCTTCGAGCATAGCCTTGCGACGATCACCAAATCCCGGAGCTTTGACTGCTGCGCATTTCAGGGTGCCGCGGAGTCTGTTCACTACGAGAGTTGCCAGAGCTTCACCTTCTACATCTTCAGCAATGATGAGGAGTTCTTTTCCGGAACGTGCTACCTGTTCGAGGAGCTGGAGCATATCCTGAAGCATATTGATCTTCTTGTCGGTGAGCAGGATGAATGGGTTTTCCATGACACATTCCATCTTGTCCGGATCGGTAACCATGTATGGGGAGAGATAGCCGCGGTCAAACTGCATGCCTTCTACGACTTTCAGGCTGGTGCCCATAGTCTTGGAGTCTTCAACGGTAATAACGCCATCGTTGCCGACTTTTTCCATGGCGTCAGCAATGAGTCCGCCGATGGTCTTATCTGCGGAGGAAATGGAAGCTACCTGGGCAATAGCTGCTTTGGTCTGAACCGGAACAGCTTTCTTCTTGATTTCTTCTACCAAAACTTCGACTGCTTTTTCAATGCCCTTTTTCAGGACCATCGGATTTGCACCGGCAGCCACGTTTCTCATGCCTTCATGAATCATGGACTGAGCCAGAAGAGTTGCAGTAGTGGTGCCATCGCCTGCTACATCATTGGTTTTGGTAGCTACTTCTTTAACAAGCTGAGCGCCCATATTTTCAAATGGATCTTTCAGTTCGATTTCACGGGCAATGGAAACACCGTCGTTAACGATGTTCGGTGCGCCGAATTTCTTGTCCAGAACTACGTTGCGGCCTTTCGGTCCAAGGGTAATCTTTACTGCATTTGCCAGCTGGTCAACGCCTTTCAGCAGGGCTGCGCGGGCTTCTTCATTATAAAGAACTTTCTTTGCCATTTATGTCACTCCTATATTTAAAAATCAGTCAAGAATTGCAAGCAGGTCTCTGGATCCCAGGAGCAGGTACTTTTCGCCGTCGCCCTGATCGATATCCACACCGGTATATTTATCAAAAATCACATGGTCGCCGACTTTGACGTCAAATGCCTGACGAGTGCCGTTGTCCAGTACTTTGCCAGTGCCGAGAGCAACTACGATGCCTCTCTGCTGTTTTTTCTGTGCTGTATCCGGAAGCAGGATACCGCCCTTGGTCTGGGTTTCTTCTGCATCTACTCTAACAAGAATGCGATCTGCTAATGGTTTTAACATGTCTGATTCCTCCTTTTACTATTAGCACTCACTAGCATTGAGTGCTAACTTACGTTTTATATAATAACCGCTTTTGTCCATAAATGCAAGGGGGAAGAGTAAAAAAATTAGAAATTTTTGAAACAGGGGGGCTGCTATCCATATATCCGGATGCCGAAATGAAACCATAGGATGAAAAACTGTTGAATCGGGGGTATCGGGAGTCTCGGGATTTTCGGGGTTATCGGGAAGGTGTGCCGCTTTCGCGGCACGAATTTTTATAGGGCTATGCACAGACGGATTATCAGAGTGATTTGTCAATTTTACGGTCAGGCCAATTTCGATTTTCGGATTGTGGATTGGGGATTGCGGAATTCGGGAAGGATATGGTTTCCTGCGGAAACAAATTTTTTATAGTGCGCTTCGCGCACGGGCCTATGGCCTGCAACAGATGCCCTGAAGGATATCTGAAAATGATTATATTCAGGATTCGTGGAATTTTAAATCCCGCCTGTGTATAATCCCCATAAATAGTCCGCCCATCAGGGCGCCACATTCCCGCATTCCGCAATCCGAAATCCCCAATCCGATCAGACAAAAAGAAAAAGACCGATTGTTTGCACAACCGGTCTCTTATGATTCAATTATCTTTCCTGTACCACGTTTTCCCCAATGATGCGGACGTCAAGGGGTACGTGTACTCCGTACTTGTCCATGACTCTTCTCTGCACTTCATGGAGAACCTGAAGGATTTCAAAGCAGGTGGCTTTGCCGTTATTGACGACGAAGTCCGGATGCTTGGTGGATACCTGGGCATCACCGATGGAGAAGCCGATGAGACCGCATTCTTTGATCATGGGGCCTACATGGTATCCCGGCGGACGGAGATACATGGTGCCGGCGCTGCGTTTCTCCAGGGGCTGCTTGGTGCGTCTGGAAATCTGGTGCTCCTGCATATTTCTCTTGATTTCATCTTCATTGCCTTTGGAGAGGTGGAGCTTGGCCCCTACGATGATATCTCCATTGTGCATGAAAACGGAATCGGAGTCCCCATAGTGAAGGTCATCCCAGCCATAAGTTCTTTCTTCGCTGCCGTCTCTGGAAATGGTATATACTTCTTCCACCACCTGTTTCATCTGGCTGCCATAGCCATTGGCATTCATGAAAACGGCGCCGCAGATGGTACCCGGGATGCCGACGGCCCATTCGAAGCCTTTCAGGCTGTTTTTCTGGGCAAAGCGGGAAACCGTACCGGTTCCGACGCCGCCAAGAGCGGTAATCCAGGTATCATGGCAGGCCATTTCCTGTTTCAGCCTTGTGGTGCAGATGGTAATCCCGCGAATTCCCAGATCGCTGACAAGGCAGTTCGAACCCCCGCCGATCAGGGTAGTCCCGATGCCTTCTTTATGCGCTTTGGCCAGGACTTTTTTCAGTTCGCCCCAGGTCTTCGGCATAACGAAGCAGTCTGCCGGTCCGCCGATACCATAGGTGGTGTGGCGGCTCATAGGTTCATTGAGTTTGTAATCCCGTTCTTCCAGGATCCCGTCGAAAAATGCTTTCCAGTCTGTCATGGTTTATCCAGTCCCAATACATCCATACCCTGCGCCATTGCATCGGAAACGATCTTCTGCAAATCCGCAGCTACCTGATTCCAGCGGATAAATGCCTGGAGATATTCTCTGGCATTGCCGTTATTACTGATGAGAACGGCCAGGTCCTGAAGGTGTTTGTAAGTTTCCTCATCTTCCTTCTGCCCGGCGAGCTTGGCGTAGTCAGCCTTCATCTGGGCCATGATGTATTCCTTCACCATTTTTTTGGCTTCTTCATCACCCTTGATGATTTCGGCTGCCGCGGTAAGCCTTTTCATCTCATCGCTTTCTTTGATGGCTCTCGCCAAATCATAAGCTGCGTCATACGTATTCATGCGCTTTATGACCTCCTTTGAATAACCGTCCGCTTTCCTTCAGGAGATGGCGGAAACCGGTCTGTCTTAATGCTTCCATGGCCACAATGGCAACGGCATTGGATAAATTGAGGGAACGGGCTTCTTCGATCATGGGAATGCGGATACAGTCCTCTTCATGAGCCAGGAGCAAGTCTTCCGGAAGTCCCTTCGTTTCCTTCCCGAAAACAAGGACATCGTCGGGCCCGAACCGGACGTCCGTATAAGCCTTTGGCGCCTTGGTGGTATTGTAATAAAAATGATGGCCCTTCAGCATTTCCTCTACGGATGCGAAATTGGGATGGACGTGGACTTCCAGCATATCCCAGTAATCCAGGCCCGCCCGCTTCAGGTGTTTGTCATCGATGGAAAAGCCCAGGGGCTCCACCAGGTGAAGGGTCAGATGCTCGGCGGCGCAGAGTCTGGAAATATTTCCCGTATTTCCCGGAATTTCCGGTTCTACAAGGACGATGTGCATAGGCTGCCTTTCTTAGAAATAACTGCCGTACCGGTCTCGATACCGGTCAGTCTGTTCTTTCCCTTCATAGGCCCTGAAAGTTTTTGGCTTCTGGCCTTTGTAGGAAATCTGGTAAATGGGTTCGGGATCCAGCCCGTTCACGGGGATGCGATAAATATTGTAATGAAATCCGTCACTCTTCTGCGGAATGGGAAGGCCCGTGGCTTCCACGCCCTCATTGAAAGTGAAATCGGGTTTGTAATCAGGAGAAAAGAAATTGGCCGGATGAAGTTCCTCTTCCGTCAGGGGCTCCTTCATCTCTACTTCCACAGTCAAATCATTGACCACGAAGACGTTTTTGATTTTATTCTCGGCTGAAACCGGCAGCGAAAGGCCCAGAGCCAGGAGACATGCCGGTATGACGTATTTATATTTCATAGTTCCTCACCTGAAATGGTAAAAATGCCCCCTCAGCACTTACACTCTATTTTATCACATTTAGTGATGATGTACTTAGAAAATATTTATGAGGTTTGATTACTTTAAGTTATAGATAAGTTGTCTGTATCGGAAAGGAATACTTTTATAATGATCAGCTTTTGTTTCGGGGTTATCGGGAATGACGGGAATATCGGGGCTGTCGGGAAGGTGGCGCCGCTGTTGCAGCGCCAATTATTTATGGGGAATGTACACAGGCAGGTATAAAGTACCCATGATTTTATCTTACTGCAAAAGATGATGTTCCACTTGTAATTAGCCAGAAGGGCCATATATAAGATTGGTTCCCGCAGGGAACCATATCCTTCCCGCACCCCGCACCCCGCACCCCGTTCATCCCGGATGGGGATACCCGTTCATGCCGTGGTGAGGCTAAGACCCGAATGCCGAAGTAGTCTCAGGCCGAAGTTCTCACTTTGTATTTCCAAGAACTTCATCCATACTCCCCATCCTGTATCCCACAAAGTCCATGGTGACGTAGGTGAAGCCCAGATTTTTGAAGATGCGGGTTACTTCATTGTGGATGCCGAAGAGTTTCAGGAAATCTTCGGGGAGCACTTCGATGCGGGCCATATTTCCATCATGGAGACGAACGCGGAATTGCCGGAAGCCTTTGGAGAAGAGGTAGTCTTCTGCTTTTTCCACCATGGAGAGTTTTTCTTCCGTAATGGTCTGGCCGTAGGGGAAACGGGTGGCCATGCAGGCGAAGGAGGGTTTGCTCCAGGTGGGGAGACCGGCTTCGCGGGAAAGTTCGCGAATGTCTGCCTTGTAGAGTTCCGCATAGCGGAGCGGGCTTTTGATGTCCAGTTCAGCCAGGGCTTTGAGTCCCGGACGGTACTGGGTGGCATCATTCATATTCGTGCCGTCGATGACATAGTCAAATCCTTCTTCCACTGCCAGTTTTTTCAGGGTGGAGAAGAGGAAATGTTTGCACAGGTAGCAGCGGTTTTCCGGATTTTCCGCAAATCCTTCGATTTTGAACTGGTCCATGGAAACCACTTTGTGCCGGATTCCTTCCTTTTCACAGAAATCGATGGCATCGGACACTTCTCTTTCCGGTACGGAGGCCAGGTTCATGGTGACGGCCATGGCTTTGTCCCCCAGCACTTTTCTTGCTTCGTGAAGAAGGTAGGTGGAATCCACTCCTCCTGAAAAGGCGAGCATCACGCTCCCCAGACCCTGAAGGTAGGCTTCCAGGATATCCTGTTTATGATGCAATTCTTCGCTGACCATATGATTCTCCCATTCTTTATTTCAAATCCCCTGACTTCAGGCGCAGGCCGGAAGGATGGCGGGGCGATGGCGCCGTTTCAATGCGGCGTTTCACCTATTATAACATTGATTGTCCTGCTGTCATAGGAAACTCGCGGAAGAGGAGCGGAAAGCTTTGGGGAAAGGAAATTTCCCACGTAAAAAGTCGTGCCTTTACGTAAAGCACGACTTTTTCCCATATGGTTGCGAAACTATCCGCGATGCCTGTGGGCAGCTGCTATCTCAAATTCCAATCATACAGTGATCACGAATCCGTTCGCTCAGGGACTGTCAGTCCTGATCGTGGGAACCAGTGAGTCCGGCATTTACGATGGCTCCATCGAAGCAAGCTTTATCGCTCAGACGGGAGATGCTGTAAATGCTGTAGCCAATCCATGCTGCCGAAACAGCGAGAATCGACACTGTCCAAAGTGTATTCATAGTAACTTCCTTTCTTTAATTGCCGGCGAAGCCATTATAACATGGCCTTTGTGGAAATAAAAGAACGCGTATCAGAAACATATATTAGAAACAGGAACTTTATGAATCATCCGATAACTTCGGAAATTCAATAATTTTCGGTTTTCCTAAGATTAGATTCGCTTATTATAGATAAATGTTATTAGCTGAAAAGTTTCATAGTTGGCAATGGAATTTCAGAATGAGATTATACTCGAAAGAGATGATTCAGGTGTACATGAAAGGGTTCCTTTTTTCTATGAGAGGAGAAACAATTTTGTAAATCTGTATAGATGGAGTGAATGTTCATGCAGCTTATCTGTATGATTAATTCATAGTCTGGAAGTTATGGATTTTGAGAATATTTTTGTTATGCGTGGTAAGCGGTTAGCGGTTAGCTGTTAGCCGCTAGCCGTTAGCCGTTAGCGATTAGCCATTGGCCATCAGCCATGAGCAGCCCCTCGGTCCAGGTTCCTTTTGGTTCTGAATCAGGAAGAGAATTCCGGAATGAAAGCCAATAAAAAAGATGCCTTTCGGCATCTGAGTCATAGGGTCTTACGCATTTCCGTTCATCATTCTGCGGATCCGTTCGCGGCGTCTCCGGGCCGCTTCTTCATCCACAATGATGTGATGACCGTTATGCATAACAAATTCCGCCTTCTTCGGGAGCTGTGGCTTTCTATTATTGTACTTCGCGTAATCAAAGTCCGCTCCCAGGGCGCAGGAGGCACAGTCTTTTCCCGTGCTTCCCCGCCACATGCGGTATAGGCAATAGCCGAACCAGGCGGCAATGATGGCTATAATGAGTCCTGTCCAAAGGGTATTCATGGTTCTGTCCTTTCTGAGTATCATTCTCAAGAGCATTATAGCATAGGTATAGTGAAAAGTAAAAGTAGAAATACCTAATATTTAGGGATTGGGGGGTGGGAATTGGGCATTGGGGATTAGGGAGGCTCTCATTCCGACTGGCTGGTTTAGAGTCACACTGCGATGAGGGATCAGGAATTGGAGATTGGGGAGTCTCACAGGGCGATGGAGATGGTCCGGATTCACAGGGGGAGCCGTTAGCTGTTAGCAGTTAGCCGTTAGCCGTTAGCAGTTAGCCGTCAGCCGTTAGCTGTTAGTTTTTTCTCTACGGGTTGCGGGCAGGTATTGCTGCAGGTTGGAATATCACTATCCCGGAAGCGGGGCAGCCCATTCCTGCTCGGGGAATTCCTGTTTCTTCGAAAAATCCATAGGTTTGAACCTATGGATAACCGTGAAAGAGGGAAGAAAATCCTCCTCCCGGTCCCGTGCTGATAATCATATCCCCTCTTTCATGCCTGTTCGCTGCTTACCGGTGACTTATCTAATTAAGTCATGGATTTTCACGATTCCCCGTTTCGAAACGAATGGATATCTCCAAAAACCATCTTTACATAGAGTCATATTTCCAAGCCCCTATGACTTAAAAGAATGGAAATTTTTGTCATCAGATTTTAATGTTCATTTTCTCCGGAGACGGCCCGCTCCGTTTTCCAAAATTGACTCCATATTTCCTTTATACGGCATTATCAAATTCATCAATAACAAAATCGGTGAATTTTCCTGCAAAACACATAAAAATGGCCCGCCATCCAAAAGATGCGGGCTTCTTTCACTGATAACTGCGAACTGATAACTGATAACTTAATCTCCCGGTATTTCTACTTGTATTGTAATGATTGTACAGTCTGCCGGAACTCAAATCAATATCCCCTGCAGATGGTCCATCTCATGCTGCACGATTTCTGCGGTGAACCCTTTGAAGCGGGATTTCTTCCTGTGGAAATTTTCATCCTCATATCGCACTTCGATCCAGTCATACCGTTTGCAGGGCCGTTTCCCGAAGAGGGAGAGGCACCCTTCCTCGGTGTCATAGGAGGTGTCCGAAGTCTTTGTGATTTCCGGATTGTACATGAGAATGGTTTTATTTCCATCCTTAATGGCAATGATGGCTTTTCCGATACCGATCATATTGGCCGCCATGCCCACGCAGTCTTCCCGATGGGATTCCAGGGTTTCCACCAGGTCCCGTCCCGCAGAACTGTCCTTCTTCGAAGCCTTCTCCGCCTTCCGCTGGAGAAAAAGGATATCCTTCACAATAGGTCTGATCATAATTTCCTCTCAAATCATATAAAAATGGCACGCTTCATTTTCTGATGCGTGCCACCTCCACGGGTCACGGACCACGGATCACGGACCACGTTCACTCAAATCTCAAACCCGTTCGTCTCGTCCCCGGTCTTGTTGAGTCTCCGTGCCAGATCATCATAGGTTTCATGGAGATGATAAACGATGAGGTCCAGGAGAGTCCGGATGATTTCGGGATCGAAATTTTCCACCCGGCTGGTAACGGTGGTATCGAGGAATACGTTTTCATCGTCCCCCACGGAGTATTTCACGATGGCATGCTCCGTATTCAGCTTATTGATGTAATCCATGAAGGTCTTCCGGGCCGGTCCCCTGGGCACGGTGCCCAGATGGGTGCGGATCAGGGTGTACATGGAATTATCCGTAATGACCGCCACCACCAGTTTATGCTTCGAGCCGGCAGGAATGGCCGTCATGAAAACCACGGTATCAAAAGAATCGTGGGCATCCCGGCGGCGGAAGAAATTGAGATTATGGTCTTTCATGTATTTTTCGAAAATGTCAGCTTTCTGATTTTTTCTTGGTGTATTCTGGGGAAACTGGGTGATGGTAGCCATTTGGAGCCTTTCTGCAAATCTGCGGTACAAAATAGGTATGTATTTATTATACAGAATTTAATGGAATAGGGAAATAGGGAGTTTTTATTGTCAGGCTTGTGCTGTATGGATAGAGTCACATACGATTTTCGGGTCTTAGCCTCACCGCGGCACGCCCCGCTCGATACACTTTCGAGATTTCGGGGTGCGGGGTGCGGGGTGCGGGAAGGTGGCGCCCTTTCGGGCGCAGTTTTTATATGGCCTTCGGCTTCCAACTGGTATGAATATGGTTTGTCTCATTATGATTGAAATACCGAGAGCCTTGTAAAGAATCCATTTTTATCCCAATTCCGACGAGAACCTTTGGAACAACCTATCCGCCCTGACGGGCGCCTTCCCGAGAGGAGATGACCATTTAGCTCATTTTCGACTTGTACGATCGTACGACCCCTTCCCCTCCGCTTCGCTCCGGGACCTCCCCTGACCAGGGGAGGTTGATTGGGAAGGTGGTGCCCTGCAGCATGACTGCCTGCATGCCCGGACCTGTGTATACCGGTAGTGCAGGGTTCCCATTCCCTCGCCCAGGAGTTTCCCCTCAAGGGGACGCTCGTGGGATATTGCGGCCCGGGGTATCTCATTAACCCCAATGTACAGTTTTTCATCCTGATTGACCCCTCAGCAATTCATCCTGCTGTCCATTAACCTTTATATACAGTTTTATCGCCCTGATTGACCCCTCAGCAAGTCATCCTGTTATCTTATTAACCCCAATGTACAGTTTTTCGTCCTGATTAACCCCTCAGCAATTCATCCTGCTGCCCATTAACCCCTATGTACAGCTTCCCGCCCTGCATGACACCAAAAGCCATTACCTATTACCTATTACCCATTCCCTATTACCCATTCCCCCATTTTGTAGAGTTTCCCCATCATTTACGCTATAATAATAGTAATAATCTATGAAATACAGAAATCGGAGGTTCCCATGAATATTACGATCATCGGGGCCGGCAGCACTGGAATTGCCGCGGCCTCTTATTTCAAACTGAAAAATATGGCGGCCAAAGTGTATGTGCGAAATGCAGCCAAAGCGAAGGTATGGAATCAGGAACCCGTCAAGGTGTACGGCGTATTGAACACTTCTTTTTACGTCCCTCTCCTGACGGATCTGAAGGAGGCCATGGACTATGGGGATATCCTCATGGTTTTCACCCGTTCCAATGACCATGAAGAGGTGACCGAGGAAATCGCGCCTTATCTTCATGAGGGGCAGATCATTCTTTTCGTGAATGGCTGCTGGGGAGCCGTCAAGGCGACCCGCCAGCTTTCCCGTCGGCCGAAGCTGCCGGATATCACGATCGCGGAAACGGCCAATATGCCATTCATCGCCCAGCTTTCGCCGGATTTCAAATCTCTCCGCTTCAAGGCGGCGAAGGAGGAAATCGTCTATTCCTGCATGGGAAAGGAAGGAGCCCTGCCGGCCCTGCTGAAGCAAATGGCTTCCAGAGTGGTGAAAGTTTCTTCTCCCGCTGCCACTTCCCTTTCCGCCACGAATCCCATCATCCATGTGAGCCAGTGTCTTTTCAATATGACCCGCATCGAAAACGGGGAAGAATTCCATTTCTTCGGCGCGCCGCTGACGAAGAATGTGGCTGATTTCATGGAAGGCTGCGACAAAGAGCGGCTGGCCATCGGTAAAGCCCTGGGTCTTGACCTTGAAAGTCTCCTTGACGTCCTGAACGGCGCCTGGGGAGACAAAAAAGCCACTCTTTATGAAGCCCTCACGGAAAATGAGTCCTACAAGACCGTCCTAGGCCCCAAAGACGTCTCGGGCCGCTATCTTTCTGAAGATCTCCCCTGCGGCATGACAAGCCTTCTGGACCTTTCGGAAATGATGCACGTCCCCGCGCCCCACATCGAAGCTCTGGTGACGACTCTTTATATGTACCTCCAGAGGAAATATGAACCCTTCCTCACCCCGGCAGACCTCCGGGTGCTGAAAGCTTTGAAATAGTCGTCAGCCGTTAGCCGTTAGTAGTTAGCCGTTAGCCGTTAGCCGTTAGCAGTTAGCAGTTAGTATTGGCCAAAAGCCCGTCGCGAGTCGAAGGCCGTGCGCGAAGCGCACTACATAAAATTGGTTGGCGAAGCCAACCATATCCTTCACGAACCACGAAGCACGAATCACGAGCCCGTCGATTGTCTGAAAAGCTCCATGCCGCGGTGAGGCTAACCCACGAATACCGCAGCTGACTCAAACCATAAGTACCTCTATGTTAAACAACCAAAGGATTATCATGAAAAAATTACTTGCTCTTGCTCTTTCCGCCTGTCTCTTCTCCGCGGGTCCCGTATTTGCCGAGAACTGGATTCCTTTCCAGGGTTCCGAAGGAACCGCCATTGATACGGATTCCTATGTGGACAGCGGGATCCGTTCATCCATTGCCGTCAAAGCGCCCATGGATGACGGCAGCGCTATTTCCACCATCGAATTTGACAAAGACAAAAGGTCCTACCGCATTGCGGACATGAAGACCCTGGACAAAGAAGGAAAAATGGTGAAGGATTTCACTTACAGCGATGATCCCCAGAACTGGAGCCGTCTGGTGCCCCATTCTTTCGGCATGAATCTGTATGACCACTACATCCTGCATCCCCTTCCCCGTTTTTCCAGCCCGGTGTGGCTCGTGATTTACAAGGAAGAAGGAGTCCGTTTCCGCGGCAGCACTTATGACGTGGAAAAGAATACGATCACCTATAAAGACGGTTATGCCACTTTCTGGGTCCGTATTTCCTATCCCTGGAAGGATCAGGATTTCTCCCGGGTCATTTACCAGGTGAAAATGGACATGCCCCATAAGAAAATCCAGACCCTTTCCATGACCAGCTATGATTATGAAGGAAAAGTCAAAGTGCACGGTGCCGGCACCAGAGATCGGGAAGACGTCGTGGCCGGCTCCCCCATGGAAAAAGTTTACGAATACATCAATAAAGAACTGAACGCAGGCCACATCCGCATGATGTCGAAGCTGTGAGAAATAAATAAAAACGGATTTCGGATTGCGGACTGGGGATTTCGGGGTGGTGGCGCTGCATATTTCATAAAGCAGCGCCTTTTCTGAATACGAGTTTCCCTGTCATCCCACTTATGCCGTTTCCCCATATAAAAACTTGCGGCGCCCATGAATTTGCGCCGCACCTTCCCGCAGTCCGAAATCCGAAATCCCCATTCCGATTCACCCAGTTTGTAACCAGTCGTTGAAATCTTTTATTTTAGAAAAACCATGCCCCACATCATCTACACGTCTCTCAATCAATCCCTTTCTGACAAATGCTATGAAGCTTTTCTTACAGGAAATATCCCCGAAGAGGGCTGGATCCTCACGGAAGGGGCCCATCTGTACCTCCTCGGTGAAGGGCCGGATGTGCCTTCCGGGAAAATTTTCACCGCCCCGGGAGGGCCCGCCGATTATTTCGAATCTTCCATTCCGGAAGAAAAAGCAAAAGCCGCCTGGAAGAGCTATATTTCCGGACGCCGCCTGCCCGCCGGAGCCGCTTTGGCCGCCGGCGAGGGAAAAGTGCTCTTCTTCGAACCTTCTGATTACGAGCCGGACCTTTCCCATATGGATGCCTACCGCCTTCCTTTCGACCCTTTGGAAGAAGTACTGACTCCCCAGGAAGCATCAAAACTGTACGGCACCGATGCGAAGCGGATTTCTGCGGACTGCGAAAGGGTCCCTTCCCTCTTTGCGAAAAATGAAATCCGGAAATCCGGAAATACCTGGCTCATCCTGAAAAGCGCAGCAGGACGGATTTATCATGAGGACCAGGAAATTTCCTATACCATCAATCCTTTGCTCCTCGTATTTTCCACTCTGGAAGCCGCCAGAATATGGAATCGTGACAGCGGAGTCGTCCGGAGCGCAGCCGCCGGAGCCGGCCATTCTTCGGCCCGTATGGGAGAAGGAGAAAGAAGGAAATCCGGCCGCACCTGGCTTGTTACCAGGGATGCCATGGAGCGCCTTTTCGGCCAGGCCCTGCCGGTGCTCATGAAAGAAGCCATGAGGGGGATTGTGAGATAGGTAATAGATAATGGCTAATAGTTAATGAGCTTCAGGGTGTTCTGCTGTATGGCTATTCGGGTGGAAAAGCAGGACATAAGAGGTAACAGGATGGATGGCTGTTGGGCCATTCAGGATGAAAGACTGTACATTGGGGTTAATGGTTAACAGGGTGAATGACTGTATGGTCATTCAGGACGAAAAACTGTACATAGGGGTTAATGGTTAAAAATGGGGCTAACTGCATGTCCATTCAGGATGAAACACTGTACATAAAGGTTAATGGTTAATCATAGGGCTGGCTGTAGGGCCATTCAGGATGAAAAACTGTACATTTGGTTAATGGTTAATGGTTAACAGGTAATGGGATAAAAGGCAGGGCGTGCTATCCCCCTGCCCCCTTGAGGGGGCATATGCTTTCCTTTCAGCTCACTTTCGATGCTTACCAGAGTACGACCCCTTCCCCTCCGCTTCGCTCCGGGGGGGCTGTACAATAATTACACAATATGTGGAAATACCGGAAGTGATAAAGTTATCAGTTATCAGTTCATAGTAATCAGTGCAGGAGGCCCGCATCAAACTGGATGGCGGGCCATTTT
>DKQZ01000040.1:0-5991 GCA_002471975.1 Dialister sp. UBA7295
ATCGTTTCTTAGGATGCTTACGACGTAAAATTTATAAAGTCCGCCAATTCATATTTTAACCTCGTCTTCTGTATGCTGCCTTGCGATGATGATAGAAGATAAAACTCTGCGGCGCCCATTTACTGATGCGCCGCACCTTCCCGAGATACCCGAGATTCCCGCAACTAATCCCGATAATCCCGATACAAAAGTCTTTGAGAGTATAGCTGCCTTATAAACTTTGAGTTATTGAAAAGGACAATAAGCTTTTGAATCGGGAATCTCGGGGTGGTGGCGGGCATAAAAGTTATGAAGCCCGCCATTTTATATTTGGGCTATTGCTCCCGATGGCTTCTAATGAAAGCTAATATATAAAACTCTGCGGCGCCTTTTACTGTTGCGCCGCACCTTCCCGACAGCCCCGAGACTCCCGAAACTAATCCCGACATTCCCGATGCAAAAGCTTTCGGCCCTAAGGCTTCCTTTCGGATAAAAATACACTCTTTATTCATATATAACTCTGCGGCGCCCGTTTACTGATGCGCCGCACCTTCCCGACAGCCCCGGGAATCCCGAAATGATTCCCGATATCCCCGAAACAAAAGCTTTGAAAGCATAGAGTTTCCTTGTGAACTTTCAGCTTTTGAAAGAGATACAATATAAAAGGGCCTGCGTCATTTCTGATGCAGGCCCACATTCTCTAATTAATGACTGCTAACGGCTATTCTCACAATTTCGAGAGTCTTGCCCGGAAGGCGATGTCCCTGGCCGTATCCATATTGTCGAATCGGATGGAGTAGGAGTTTCCGGTTTCGTCCACATTTTCGATGGTGCCGGGACCGAAGACGGGATGGCGGACTCTTGTGCCTTTTTCAAAGTGGGAAGGGGCTTCGTCGTCTTTGAGGTATTGAACCGTCCTGTCCACATAGGCTTTTCCGGCCTCAAAGAGGGCTTCGTTGATGGCGGGGTCAAAGTGGAGATATTTCCTGTCTATGTCCATGATGAATCTCGACGGGAAGCGGGGCGTGCCGTCCAGGTTCGTCCCTTCCGCTTCGGTGAGGTAGAGCCTTTTCTGGGCCCGGGTGAGGGCGACGAAAGCGAGGCGTCTTTCTTCTTCCATGGCCCGTTTCGTCCTGGTTCTTCGGGATGGAAATATGCCTTCGTTCATGGCACAGAGGAAGACCACCGGAAATTCCAGACCTTTGGCGGTATGGATGGTCATGAGTTTGACCCGGTCAACGCCTTCGGCCCGGTCCATATTGGAGAAAAGGGCGGCATGCTCGAGGTAGTTGGAAATGGAAGTGTCTTCTCCTGCCGTGGTTTCATATTCAAAAATGGACTGCTTCAGCTCTGCCAGATTGTCCAGCCTTTCCTGGCTTCCTTCGGTGCGGAGCATTTTTTCGTAGCCGCTTTCGTCGAGAATGGCGGAAAGGACTTCGGAAACCTGACGGCCTATGCTGTCTTTTGTGAAATATTCGATGAGCTCTATGAAATCTCCTGCCTTTGTGCGTTTGAAGATGGGGTCTTCCATATATTTCTTCAAAGTCTCATAGAGGGTGAGATTTTCTTCCTTTGCCTTCTGCTGGAGGAATTCCATGCGGGTCCTTCCAATATTTCTCTTTGGCTGGTTCACGATGCGCCGGAAGGCCATATCATCCTTGTAAGCAATCATTCGGAGATAGCAGAGAGCATCCTTGATTTCCATCCGGTCAAAAAACTGGGTGCCGCTGTAAATGGTGTAGGGGACTTTTGCCTTGAGGAGCGCTTCTTCCAGATTTCGGGTCACGTAATGGGCCCGGTAAAGGAGGGAAATATCTTCATAGGAAGTGCCCGTTTCGTGCAGTTTCTTTATTTCCTCTGCAATCCGTTTTGCCTCTTCGGCTGCATTGGCACAGGGAAAACAGGTGACGGCGGGGCCCTTTTCCTGATGGGAAATCAGGTCCTTTTTCATGCGGGTCTCGTTTTTATCGATGAGGGAATTGGCAGCGGAGAGAATTTCCGGAGTGGACCGGTAATTGTCATTCATGAATATGGTCTTCACCTTTGGGAATTCCCGGTCGAAATGGAGAAGGTAACGGATGTCTGCGCCCCGCCAGGTATAAATGGTCTGGTCCGGGTCGCCTACGACGAAAAGATTATGATGATAGCCGCAGAGGGCTTTCATCAGTTTGTACTGGAGGGGGTCGATATCCTGGAATTCATCGATCATGATGTATTCCAGCCTTTTCTGCCATTTCAGCCGTATTTCCTCATTCTCTTCGAAAATATAGAGGGTGAATTTGATGAGATCGTTGTAATCCAGGGCAAAGCATTTCTTTTCCTGATAAAGGTAGCCATAGAAAATGACGTCTTCCACGGTGAGGGCTTTGTGATATTTTTCATAGAGAACGGAAAGGGGCATGGCAATCATGTCTTTGTAATAGTCTGGCTGCCATACGCATTTTTTCATCTCGATCATGTCCCGGGCTTTATTGAAAGGCATGTCCCGGAGGGTGAGCCCCATTTCTTCATAAATCATCTGGAGCATGTCGTCAATGTCCGAATTATCGATGACCAGGAAATTTTTCGGGTACGACACGGCATGGCTGTCTTCCTGCAGCACGGAAACGCAGAATCCGTGGAACGTATTGATGTAGCCCGTATCATCGTCTCCCGTGAGCTGATGAATGCGGCGGGCCATCTCCCGAGCCGATTTATTCGTGAAAGTCACGCAGAGAATGTGGCCCGGCAGGATCCCCAGCTCCTCCACCAGGTAGGCAAACCGGTAAGAAAGGGCCCGGGTCTTCCCCGACCCGGCTCCCGCAATGACCCGCACATATCCTTCTGTGGTGGTTACTGCTTCTTTCTGCCTCTCGTTCAGTTTGTCCCAGATGTCCATAATTGCCTCCGTTTTGCCATCGAACTTTTATTCTTATTATACTATATGAAAGTGGGGAAGTCGAAAATATTTAAAGGGAACCATAGGCGGGGCTGCTTTTGAATCGGGGGTGTCGGGACTGTCGGGAGTGTCGGGGCTGTCGGGAAGGTGGCGGCCTGTGGCCGCAGTTTTTTATGGAGCCTTCGGCTCTCGAACAGCATGAAAGGGAAGTCGAAGATTTTTAAGGGAAACTGCAGGTGGGAAAACTTTTGAATCGGGGGTGTCGGGACTGTCGGGAGTGTCGGGGCTGTCGGGAAGGTGGCGGCCTTTGGCCGCAGAGTTTGTATGGGGACAATCCTCAAATGGCACAGGGACCATGAATCGCAAGGCCGTTTACCGGGGTGCGGGGTGCGGGAAGCGGGATGCGGGAAGGTGGCGGCCTGTGGGCCGCAGAGTTTATATGGGGCCGATTCTCACAGGGCATGGGAAACCATTAACCCTAATGTATAGTTTCTCATATGAATAGGGGGAAAGTTGGTCAGGAGATTCACTATTAACCTCAATGCACAGCCTGCTCACAATAATGGTCGGAAAGTGATTCGGACGCAACTTATTAACCCCAATGTAAAGCCTGATTGCAAGAATGACCGGAAAGTCTGGCGGGACGAAAATTCATTAACACTAATGTACAGTTTCTCATATGAATGGGAAGAAAGTTGTTCCGTCCTTTGCCTGTTAACCCTGATGTCCGGTTTCCCGGGATATTTGGGAATCCGGCTTCTGTGAACTTATAACTACAAATGGCACAGGAACCATGAATCGCAAGGCAGTTTACCGGGGAGCGGGATGCGGGGTGCGGGGTGCGGGAAGGTGGCGGCCTGTTGGCCGCAAGTTTTATATATCAGCCTTCGGCTCTCATCGGGCATGTATATGGTTTGACTCCAATTGGTGATTATTTTTCAACATCTTCTGCATACCGTCAGTACACTCCTTGCCCCACCTGCAGAGGGAGCTTCCTCAAGGGGGCAGGGAGGATATTGAAGCTGCGATGGGTGTCATTAACCATTACCCATTAACCTCAATGTGCAGTGTCCCGTACGAATGGGAAGAAAGTCAGGTGGACAGATTCCATTAACCCCAATGTACAGTTTTTCCGGGACTTATGGCATTACGGCCTCTGCGAACTGATAACTGATAACTATTACCCGTTAGCTATAGTCCCCATCTTGTATGCAAAAATCTTTCTATACCACAATATATTGATAAACTTTATAAAAACTTTTTCTTGACACCAGCTCTATTTCCATGATATAGTGAATGCACAATTGAAAGGACCCCCGGGACTGACGGATTTGTGGAATTGACCACATGGACCGGGGATTCCTGATTCGGCCGACCGTCTGGGCAGGGAAACCTGAACAGGCGGTCTTTGCGTCTCTCGGTTTCCCTTCATTTAAAGCATGGCTTTGTGGAGGGATTCGAAAATGAAGAAAAATCGATGGTTGATTGCCCTGGCAGCAGTCGGAGTTCACATCTGTATCGGCAGTGTCTATGCATGGAGCGTACTCACGAAACCGGTGATGGAAACGATGGGTCTTACCCTTTCCGAAACGACCTGGGCTTTTTCTATTGCTATCCTGTTTCTGGGGATGTCTGCGGGCTTCCTGGGAAGTATCGTGGAAAGACTGGGACCGGCCCGGTCCGGCCTCGTTTCGGCGGCATTCTTCGGCACCGGCCTTCTGGGAACGGCGCTGGCCATTCATCTCCAATCGGCGCCGCTCCTCTATATTTTCTATGGCTGTATCGGAGGGATCGGTCTGGGGACCGGGTATATCACGCCCGTTTCCACCCTGGTGAAATGGTTCCCCCAGCACCGCGGCTTTGCAACGGGCCTGGCTATCATGGGATTTGGTTTTGCAGCTCTCGTGGCAGGTCCCCTCATGCGGTTCCTCACGGATACCTATGGCCTCACCACCAATTTCCTGGTGGTAGGCATTGTCTATGCCCTCATTATTTCCATTTCCGCATCCTATCTTCGCCCGCCGAAAAAGGGTGAAATTCCCATGATGCTGGAAGAAGTGCTCCGCAAAGAAGCGGCCAAAGGACACAAGCGGACCGTGGTGGGCCCCCAGATGACAAGGAAAGAAGCCATGCATACCTGGAAATGGTACGCACTCTGGTGGATTTTCTTCACCAATATTACCTGCGGCATCGGACTTCTGGCCGTAGCTTCTCCCATGGCCCAGGAAGTCATCGGAATGACTCCTGTGGAAGCAGCATCCCTTGTAGGCATCATCGGTATTGTGAACGGCGCAGGCCGCATCGTCTGGTCTACCATTTCCGACTGGATCGGACGCGGTGTGACCTACATGGTCTTCTTTGCCATCGAAGTGTGGGCTTTCTACCAGCTTTCTATCACTACGGAAGGACTTATCTTCCAGGCACTGGTTCTCCTCATCATTTCCTGCTATGGCGGCGGTTTCTCCTGCATGCCTGCTTTCCTCTCCGATATTTTCGGCGTCATACAGCTGGCATCCATTCATGGATCCATCCTCACCGCCTGGGGTATCGCCGGAGTGGCAGGGCCGCTGATCCTTGCATTCATGAAGGAAAATACCGGTGGTTATTCCGCGACCCTTCACCTTTTTGCAGGCATGCTTGCCTTTGCTTTCGTTATTTCCACCTTCCTCCGCTGGAGAAATGAAGTGGACAAGAGGAAATATGCATCTCTGGAGAAGAAAGATGCTTCGGTGAATGGAAATATCGTGAAGCTTTCCTCTCAGGCCTGATTTGATGGATTGTGTCAATTAGTTTGAATCGTGGTCCGTGATCCGTGGTCCGTGGCCCGTGAAGGTGGGCGCCTTGAAATAGTAAAAGGCGTCCATTTTTATATGGAAAAACAGTATTCTTCGACAGCTTTTGAATCGGGATTGTCGGGAATACCGGGAATGATCGGGGCTGTCGGGAAGGTGGCGGGCATAAAAATTTGAAAGCGCGCCGGTTTTTTATAGATAAACCAAGGTGGGCGCCTTGAAATAAGAAAAGGCGCCCATTTTTATATGGAGAAACAGTATTCTTCGACAGCTTTTGAATCGGGATTGTCAGGAATCCCGGGAATGATCGGGGCTGTCGGGGTGGTGGCGGGCATAAAAATT
>DKQZ01000040.1:6057-11313 GCA_002471975.1 Dialister sp. UBA7295
TGAATCGGGATTGTCGGGAATCCCGGGAATGATCGGGGTTGTCGGGGGAGTGGCGGGCATAAAAATTTGAAAGCCCGCCAATTATTATTAATAGAACTTTGCGTCCATAGCTGCTTTGGGATAGAGGATAAGAGACTTGGAAGTACTGGGAACAGCAAAATGATATGGGATAAAAATTTTGTCTATCCCGGATGCGGGCCGGAGGCATCATAAAATACTTGCGCCCGAAGGGCGCCACCTTCCCGATATCCCCGGATTGATTCCCGACAGCCCCGAAAATCCCGAAACAAAAGCCATTGAAAAAGACGGGAAAAAAGTTTCTACAAAATTTAATTTAGTACCTTGCAATACAAAGTACTTTGTGATATATTATTACCAACAGAAATCAACCGGTGGTCAATTTCCACAGATTTCTTTCACATATATGTTTACAGAAGAAAGGACGTGCCATGAATATCCAGCTGAAGAAAGGGGTTATGGAGATCGTGGTTCTGTCAATGCTCAGAAGGAAAGACTACTACGGCTACGAACTGGTGACCGATATTTCCAAGTACATCGAAATGTCGGAAGGGACGATCTACCCGCTCCTGAACCGGTTCAAGAAAGACGGCCTGGTAGCCACTTATCTGGCAGAATCCCACAATGGTCCCCCGCGGAAGTACTACCGCATTACAGATAATGGAAGAGAAGAATTTACAGAATCATTGAAAGAATGGACGGAATTCAATAAGGCCGTTAAGAAAATTTTAGCCGAAGGAGGCGATCTCCATGAATAAGACGGAATTCTTAGACCTGCTCCGGTATTATTTCCGGAATGCAAGGAAATCGGAAGTGGAAGAAATCCTTTCCGACTATGAAGCTCATTTTGAAGAAGGCAAGAAACAGGGGCTTTCCGAAGAGGAAATCGCCAGAGAACTGGGGAGCCCGAAAGATATTTATGAATCCTATCAGTCTGAAGGGGTGGTGGATGAGAAATCAAGAACCCTGAAAGATACGGCTGAGAACGTGGCAAAGACAGCCCAGGAAACGGCGGAAAAAGCCTGGGACGGGGTGAGTCCCCATCTCCCGGAAGCAGCAGAAGCTACTGCCAGACTGACTGCCAGACTCCTGACTGCGGCAGGGATTATTACAGGAGTGATTATCGTAGCAGCTACGGCTCTCGTCATTGCCCTCCTTTCCGCAAACTTTACTCCTTTCCTTGGCATGCCGCCGCTTCCAAGATTCAGCACCCTGACACTCATGAGTGCCGGCGGATTTGGCCTTTTCTCTGCTCTTTCCATTTATTTCATTGCCAGGGAAGGAGCCCTGGCCATCGAAAGCAGACTGACCGGCAGGGGCGGGAAGGATGGTGCGGATTCATGAAAAAGATCATCATCAGTATTTCCCTTTCCATCATCTGCCTGGTGGTCGGCATCTTCTCGTTCCTCACGAATGACCTTACCGCCTACCATCACTGGATGGCCGATAACGGTCCGAAGATTATGGAAAATTTCCGCAGGGATAAAGACAGAGGAAATACAAGAAAAGCCGACCGCAGGGACCGGGAAGATTCCGGAAAGAATCAGAGAGATGACCGGGACCGCCGGGGACCCATGAGGGAATCCGGTAACAGCAGGGATCATCATCAGGGACCCGGGATGGGACCGAACGATGGTCATCATCAGGGACCGGACATGAACCGTCCTTCTGGAGAAAAATCAACGGAAGAAAATAAATAATCAAACTATACCGGCGGTCAATTTGGTATAATAGGCATAGAACGTTGCGGAAGACCGCAGAAAGCGAGGAATGAATATGAAGAAATTAAATACCCTTGTGATGGCAGCCCTGACGGCTTTGACCCTTTCCGGCGGCGTATTCTATGCCCAGCCCGTTTCCGCCGCTGACCAGGGCCCCCAGGTCAGGCAGGAACAGCAGAAACTGACCAAGGCTGAAAAGAAGGCGCAGAAAGAAGCCCTGAAGAGAGAAAAGAAGGCACAGAAAGAAGCTCTCAAGAAGGAAAAAGCTCTTAAAAAGCAGAAAAAGGATGACCAGAAAGTAGAGCAGCAGGGACCCCGGCGCAAACTGAAACCCTGGGAAGAAAAGTATTATGAACAGCATCCGGAATACAGAGAAAGGGATGCAAAGAAAGGCAAGCCGGACAGCGGAAGAAACAAAGAAGACAAGGACGGCATCACCTGGCACCAGATCTGACTTGAAAGAAATTTGACCTTTAACAGGCAGCAGATTCCAGGCGGGAGCTGTGAGGGATAGAGATGGTATCCATTGCAGCCTTTCAGTAAATTGAAAATATTCAATTAAAACTGACCATTTGGATCTGCTGCTTTTAACATACACTGAAATAGACGAAAATCATGAAATTTGCTTCAAAAAGGAGTCTATGATTATGAGAAACCTGAAGAAACACCTTCTCTATACCCTCTCCATTCTGGCTCTGGGCACAGGAATCCTGCCCCTGGGAAATACGGTTTTTGCCACGGAAGCCCGGAGCAATGAACCTCCTGCAGCAGGGAGGGATTAGCTGATCGCCCTGAAGGAGGCCGATCAGCAGGGAAATAAAGACGTCGTTCCCCAGGCGATTGACAAGAAATAAAATTTCAGATGCAGAAAAGGGGCCCGGCCCCTTTTTTGATTTAAGAAATGTTTAGAAATCCTTCAAAGGAAATGCGCTTTCCAAAGTTATGATAGCGAAAGCCAATGGTCACTGATCGACAGCTGACTGCCAATCTGTAATCAATGCGGTCCGCAGCCTGCATATGTGCTATAATATACATTGGCGCAGAGCCAAATCTGGGAGGATTATGTATGATTTCAATCGTGACACCCGTATACAATGAAGAAGATAATGTGGTCTTCTTCCATGACGAAGTGACGAAGGTCATGGAAGGCCTGGGAATGGACTATGAGCTGATTTACGTCAACGATGGTTCCCGGGATAAGACAGACCTGCTGATTCATCAGCTGGCAGCCCATGACCCCCATGTACGGGCACTCACCTTTGCCCGGAATTTCGGTCATCAGATCGCCATCACCTGCGGCATGGATTTTGCCCGGGGCGATGTGGTGATTACCATGGATGGCGATATGCAGCATCCGCCGGCCCTCATTCCCAAACTCATCGAAAAATGGCAGGAAGGGTACGACGTCGTGCAGACCATCCGGACTGCCACGGAAGATGCGGGTTTCGTGAAGAAACTGACTTCTTCCGGCTACTATGCGGTGATCAATTCCATTTCCAATTCTCCCGTGGTCCCCGGGGGCTCTGATTTCCGGCTCATGGACCGGAAAGCCCTCGATGCATTCCTGAAATTCCGGGAACATTCCCGCTTCATTCGCGGAATCGTGGGCGGTCTGGGCTTCAAACAGACCAGCATTGAATTCACCGCTCCGGCCCGTCATGCGGGCGTTTCCAAATTTTCCATGAAAAAGATGGTCCACTTTGCCATGGACGGCATCATTACCAATTCCACAGTACCCCTCCGCATGGCCTTCTACATCGGCCTGCTGGCAGGATTTGCAGGATTCCTGGTCATTCTCCATGTGCTCTGGTGCGTCCTCATGGGAGAAGCCGTACCGGGCTGGGCAACCATGACCATCCTGATTTCCATTTTTGGCGGGCTGAATCTCATGTGCCTTGGCATCATCGGCGAATATCTGGGCCATGTCTTTGAGGAAACAAGAAACCGTCCCCTCTACTGGCTTTCCGACGATACGGCGGCTCGCGAAGGAAATCCTTACAGGGAGACCCATGAAGAATGAAATCAAACGCTGCCATAATTATAAAAATATAAAACGGCTTACGTTATAAAAGTTATCAGTTATCAGTTCACAGTTCTCAGTGAAGGAAAGCCAACTGATTTACTTTCCGGTTTGCCGGCACTTAAGAAACCAAAAACTGATAACTGATAACTGCAGGCACAAAAGTTTTATCTCCTGTTGTGCTCTCCAGTTATACAAAAGCTATAGTGAAAGGATAGAAATATGAGTGATATTCCATTTTTTCAGAGTGAACTTTTTGCAGAACTTTCCGAAGATCTGAAAGTATCTTCCCGCTTTACCGCCACCTACCGCATCGTGGCTTCCGATTATGAAGAAGCCAAAAAACTGGCTTTTGATATCGCCGTGGAACAGACGGTGGAATGCCCCTATGAACTGGTGAAGGGGACTCCCATCGGCGAATCCATTGTGGGCCAGGTGGAAGAAATCAAAAAAGCGCCGGAACCGGGCGCCTACTATGCCACCATTTCCTATGATCCCGAAGCCGTGGGAGATGAAATGGCAGAACTTATCAATATGCTTTTTGGAAATACAAGTCTCCAGCCCGGCGTGAAACTCATGAGCTTCGAACTGCCGGAAGGCATGTACGATAATTATCCGGGACCGAGATTTGGCCGCGTGGGACTCAGAGACCTCTGCGGCGTGCCGAGAGGACCCATCCTCATGTCCGCCATCAAACCCCTGGGCCGGACTCCGAAAGAACTCTCCAAAATGGTCTATGATCTGGCACTTGGCGGCTGCCCGATTATCAAAGATGATCACAGCCTTATGAATCAGAGCTATGCCCGGTTTGAAGAAAGAGTGCTCCAGTGCGTCATGGCCCTGGCTGATGCCAAAGAACAGACCGGAAAGAAATCCATGTACATTGCCAACTGCACCGCTGACGGACTGCAGTTCCTGGACCGTGCCTATAAGGCAAAGGAAATCGGTGCTGACGGCATCATGGCAGCTCCGGCCATTACGGGATTTACCATGATTCGCGATCTGGCCCGTGACCCGGATTTCAACCTGCCCATTTTCCTCCATCCCTGCTTCTCCGGTTCTCTCGTGCTGGATGAGAATTCCGGCATTTCTCCTTTCTGCTACTACGGACAGCTTTCCCGCCTTGCCGGCGCCGATGCCGTCATTTTCACCAGCTTTGGGGGCCGTTTCTCCTTCTCCACCGATACCTGCCAGAAAATCTGCGAAGGCACCATGGAAAAGATGGCCTACCTCCGTCCGAGCTTCCCCGTACCTTCCGGCGGAATGCGCTGGCAGCTCTTTAAACAGATGTACCAGGTCTATGGGCCGGACACCATTTTCCTCGTAGGCGGAGCCCTCCAGACACAGGGACCGAACCTCACGGACAATGTGAAATTCTTCCTCGACAAACTGCATGATGCTTGCGGGATGAACTGATTCTCCCTGCCTTTAGTTCCGTTTCTTTAGAAATACCCTCTTTAAAAGTTAATAGTTATCCACAATCATGCACCCTGTTAC
>DKQZ01000092.1:0-3640 GCA_002471975.1 Dialister sp. UBA7295
CGATTTCTTCCCGGTACCGTTCTTTGATTCTCCTTTCACTTGCGCCTCGTTCGACGAATCCTTCCCGGTATCGTTCCTTGATTCTCATTCCATTTGCGCCTCGTTCGGCGGTGTCTTCCCAGTACCGTTCGTTGTTTCTCTTTCCATTTGCGCCCCGTTCGACGATTTCTTCCCGGTATCACCCGCCTGACCCCATTCCACTATCCGCAGATGTGACTCGTGCTTCAGATGTAGCTCGTCCTTCCCCCGCAATTTCCCACTCAAAAAGCCCCACATCATGTGGGGCTTTCATCTCAGATCGGATGCCTGTTGCTGACGAGGATTCTTTTGACTTCCATAATGGTCCGTATGGCTGCGACGAGATCATCTTCCGATATTTCATCCAGTTCATCGCTGAGCCAGTCACGGAAACGGGTGACATACTTGTCATAGTATGTATCGCCCAGTTTCGTCAGTTCCAGATGGTAGACTCTCTTGTCTTCCGCGCTTCTGGTTTTGGTGAGGATTTTCATTTCGCAGAGTTCATTCACCAGTTTGGTGATGGAAGGGAGGGTTCCTCCCATTTCCGAGGCCACGTCGCTTACCCGGACGATTCCGTTTTTCTCCTGAAGCGTGTGGACCGCATCCAGCACCCGTACGTGTCTTGGTTTCATCTTCTTCGGCAGGGGCGGAAGAAGTTCGCAGATTTTCTTTGCTTCCTGACAGGAAAGCAGGAATTCGCGAATCAGGTCTTTATCCATTTTCTTTCTCCTTTGACTGTTGAGGAATATCACAATGAAAATAATAGCACATATTTTAATTTTCTGCTGATAAAATTTTTATAACCATTAATAAAAAAAGAGACGCCCAAAAGGCATCTCTTTTTTATCATTGATGATATTTCCCATACACGTAGAAGAGGCGGTCTGCCATGAAGAGAATGGGTTCTGCGCCTTCCAGGATATCTGCCCAGTAACGGGGCATGAACTTTTCTCCAAAACGGACGCCTTCGATGGCCCCCGTAACGAAAGCCGTAGTATTGCTCCTCCCGCTGTGGTTGGCAGAAGCAATGAGGGCATCGGAGGGTTCATCAATGGCCAGGCAGGCATAAATGGCGATGGCCAGCGCTTCATGGGCTTCGCAGCCGCTCCCCAGGGAGGAAATACTGTCGATGTGATCCCAGGCGCCCGACTTCCCGGCAGGCCGGTTATTGGCCTGGGCTTCCGCCGCGCTCAGGAGGGTCAGGATGGGGTCGGTCTTGTGAAATTTGCCCAGAAGCTCCTCCGCCCGCTCAATGGCCTTCGGCAGGGTCCAGCCATCGGAGAGGCAGGAAATCATGGCCGCAAGGGCACCGGCAGAGTAATAGGCAATGGGATTGGAATGGGACAGGGCTGCTGCCCTGACGCCCATATCAAAGGCCGTTTTGCTGTCTCCCGTATAAAGAAGACCGATGGGCACTGCCCGGGAAAGGGCGGCGGCCCCTTTGCTGTCATTGACTTTCACTTTGACAGACCCGCGGGCATCTTTGGCAAAGGCGGAAAGGAGCCCATTTTCCGGATTCCTTCTGGCATGCATGAACTTTTCCCGGAGCAGGCAGAATTCCCTCTCATGGGGCTGCCTTCTCATCCAGGTACGCTGGCCCCGTTTCGGTTCCTCCCCGGTCTGGCTGTAATACCAGCGCATGAATCCCCGGTAAATACCGTCCAGCATATCCAGCTTCTTCGCATCGGCCCACAGAATCCCGTCGATTTCGGCCAGTACCATCTGGGTATTGTCCGTCACCGGCGCCTTCTTGCCATTCTTGACGTCCCGCACCAGGGTGCGCAGGCCAAAAGGCCCGAACCGGTGTTGAATGCGGGCGACGGAGAAATTCTGCAGCGGATATCCCAGCGCATCGCCGCAGGCGCCTCCGAAGAGCGCCCCACGAAACTTTTCCAAATCCGCCATGACTCCCTCCTTTTCTCTATCCTATACGTCATTCGATGAATGATTTCAGTGGAAGGAAAATAAAAGTTTCTGCATTTTGACAATGTACAGAAACTCAAAAATCATCGGGTTCATTCCCTGCTGTAAACACTTTTCCTTATGGTTCTATTATAGCATATTTTGGAACAAACATATAAATTTTTATCTCCCCAAACCGAAGAAAATGTTGTATACTAATTGGTTTATCAGTCACTTTTTCACGGGACCTCCCTCTATCCTGATCGTGAATCGTGGTCCGTGGTCCGTGATGGAGGGGGCCTTCCAGCCGTCATTTTCATAGGGCAGTCCATACCCATTCTTCCGTCTCATACACTCTTCATCGCCCTGCCCGTCCCATCTTACCTGATTTCCTCTCACAGGGTATAATAGGCACAGAGGTAACGATTATGAAATATAAAACCATGCTGCCCGCAGCGATGCTGGTCCTCTTATTTCCTCTTTATGGAGAGGCCCATGATATTTCCACCATTTCCATATGGCGGAATGGCACCTTTGAAGACCTTCCCGTTCCCCCGCCGCCGGAGGACCCGGAAACGGTGATCCCGAAGAAAATCAAAAGGCACACCTCCGAGCCTTTAGAGGACCCGCGGCTCCGGGAGGCCCTTCTGTCTTATTTCGACGGGGCCGATCTGGACCATGACACGATTTCCTATGCCTGGAACGAAGCTGACCTGAACGGAGGAAAAAAGGAAGCCCTGGTCCTTGTGACAGGGGATGAAATCGATAAGACCGGGAAGCCCTTGCTCCTTATTTTCACCAGAAATCAGGGCCGCTGGGTAGAAGGGCAGGCCCTGACAAGTATGGAGTATCCCCTCCTCATCCCGAAAAGAAATAAAAAGATGAAAGAAGGCAGCCTCACCCCCTTCTATTTCCTATCCGTCGATGATGAAGGAAAAGGACATCTCCGGAGGCTCACGGCCGAAGACAATATCTACCCTCCCGCCGCCAACGGGGAAGAGATGGAGCCGAAGGAAATCAAAAAGCTCAAAGGGGACGCCTTCTTCTGCAGCACCGATCAAAAGAAAACAGAAATCATCTGGTTTTCCCTCGCCCGCCGGGGGGAAGCTGAAAGGGGCAGCCCCCCGGAACAGGAAACTCCATGAACTACTTTCTTATATATATACTGATTATAAACGTCCTCTCCTTCTGCCTTTACGGCCTGGACAAATGGAAAGCCATCCGCGGGGCCTGGCGTATATCCGAAATGACCCTCCTCCTCTCTGCCCTCGCCGGAGGGGCCGCCGGCGCCTTTCTCGGCATGCATATCTTTCACCATAAGACAAAACACTGGAAATTCAGGATCCTCGTCCCCCTCTTCCTGATTCTGGAAATACTGGGGTACCTGTACCTCCTCCTCTGAAAACAGCCCGGGTTGCCGGGCTTTTCCTATGGGAGCTGATAGCTAATGGGGAATAGCTAATGGGAAATCGATGGCCTGGGCTGAACCCATTTTCTGCAGGAAGCTGTACATGGGGGAATAAATTGTTCCTGAAGCTTCAAGGTGGAAGGAAACTGTAGTGAAAAGCCCCGCATTGGGGATAACTGGTTCATGGGTTCATCGGCGAGTCACCCTGTCCTCATCCTTCAGAAAGAACTTTCCGTGGGAGAATAGCTAACGACAGAAAATGCAGGCCAAAGGCCCTATAAAAAGATGGGACTGTACAATAATTACACA
>DKQZ01000092.1:3808-4036 GCA_002471975.1 Dialister sp. UBA7295
TAAAGTTTTTAAATAATGATTTCTACTTTAGTACACCCCCCACCTCCCGCACCCCGAACCCCGCACCCCGATTTCTCGAATTCGACTATACCGGTCCACGTCCCTTTCAAGGCTGACTCACGAATACCGCAGCTGACTCAGACCACGGTATCTGCCAAATGCCTCGAATTCCAATTCCTTTTGTCCATGATTTTGCTCTACGCTGTCAACCCCTCATGGGAGCCAAAG
>DKQZ01000092.1:4060-42968 GCA_002471975.1 Dialister sp. UBA7295
CGAACCTGTCTATACCGGTCCACGTCCCTTTCAAGGCCAACTCACGAATACCGCATCTGACTCAGACCACGGTATCTGCCAAATGCCTCAGATTCCAATTCCTTTTGCCCATAATTTTGCTCTGCGCTGCCAACCCCTCATGGGAGCCAAAGNNCGAACCTGTCTATACCGGTCCATGTCCCTTTCAAGGCTAACTCACGAATACCGCAGCTGACACAACCCATTGTATCTGCCAGTTGACTCCAACAATCCCATATATACTCCGCGGCCGTCAGGCCGCCACCTTCCCGAACCCCGCACCCCGCACCCCGAAATCTCGAAAATATCTCTTACGGGGCTCGCCGTGGTGAGGCTAACTCACGAATACCGTAACTGACTCAGCTCACAGTAACTGCCCAATGACTCTAATTCTCTATTCACCCTCTATAAAAAAATTCCATACCCCGCCTGTCAGGAATCGGTAAAAAAGGAAAGTCCCCATTTTACGCGCTTTTCCCCCATCTCCCGGACCTTTCCCCCGCCGAACGTTTCATTAGAAATGAAAATTGTCTCCCCCGGGGTATTCCATTTTTCCCAAAATTGTTGTATTATATCTCACGTCACAAGATATTGTGCTTACAATTTGATAAATGACCAATATTTGGTATAATCAACGAATAGTCACCACTGCCGATTTTATGGAGAAAATCGGCATATTTATTGAGGAGAGTGCGAAAAATGGACAATGTGGAAGAAATTCATGTAAAAACGAACGTAATAAAGCGTAACGGCCAGGAAGTGACCTTTGATATTTCCAAAATCGTAAATGCCATCACCAAGGCCAACAAGGAAGTGGAACCGGTTCACCAGATGAACGTATTCCAGATCCGCGCCGTAGCCGATACGATTGCCAAGAAAATCGCCTCCTATCCCCATGCGGTAAACGTGGAAGATATCCAGGATATGGTAGAACGGGGCATCATGGAAATGAGAGGCTATGAAGTGGCCCAGAAATATGTCCGCTACCGTTACAAGAGAGAAATCTCCCGCAAGAGCAATACCACCGATGACGGCATCCTTTCCCTCATCGATCTCTCCAATGAAGAAGTGAAGCAGGAAAATTCCAACAAGAATCCTGTCATCAATTCCACCCAGCGTGACTATATGGCCGGCGAAGTATCCAAGGATCTCACCCGCCGTCTGCTGCTGCCGGAAGATATCGTAAAGGCTCATGACGAGGGGATCATCCATTTCCATGATGCCGACTATTTTGCCCAGCGTGAACACAACTGCGATCTCATCAATCTGGAAGATATGCTGCAGAATGGCACCGTCATCAGCCAGACCATGATTGAAAAACCCCATTCTTTCTTCACTGCCTGCAACGTGACCACCCAGATCGTGGCCCAGGTGGCTTCCAACCAGTATGGCGGCCAGTCCTTTACCCTGGCCCACCTGGCTCCCTTCGTTGATATTTCCCGCAAAAAAATTACAAAGGAAGTCATCGCCGAAAGAGAAGAAACCGGGGAAGTGCTGGATGATGAAATCATCAGCAAGATTGTGGCCCGCCGCCTGAAGGAAGAAATCAAATCCGGCATCCAGACTATCCAGTACCAGCTTATCACTCTCATGACCTGCAACGGCCAGGCTCCCTTCGTCACCATGTTCATGTACCTGGACGAAGTACCGGAAGGACAGACCCGTCAGGATCTGGCCATGATTATCGAAGAAGTGCTCCGTCAGCGCATGCAGGGCGTAAAGAATGAAAAAGGCGTATGGATCACCCCGGCCTTCCCGAAACTCATCTACGTCCTCGATGAAGACAATATTCACGAAGACTCTCCCTACTACTACCTCACGAAGCTGTCTGCCGAATGCACCGCCAAGCGCATGGTGCCGGACTATATTTCCGCCAGGATCATGAAGGAATACAAGAATGGCGATATTTATCCCTGCATGGGCTGCCGTTCTTTCCTCACCCCGGATATCGAAGGTCTCGGTGAAGGCGGAAAGCATAAATACTATGGCCGTTTCAATCAGGGCGTAGTCACCATCAATCTGGTAGACGTGGCCTGCTCTTCCGGCGGCGATATGGATAAATTCTGGAAGATCTTTGAAGAAAGGCTGGAACTCTGCCACCGGGCTCTCCGCTGCCGTCATGAAAGACTTCTCGGCACCGTTTCCGACGTGGCCCCGATTCTCTGGCAGTACGGTGCCCTGGCCCGTCTGAAGAAGGGAGAAACCATCGATAAGCTCCTCTTCAACAATTACTCCACCATTTCCCTGGGCTATGCAGGCCTCTATGAAATGTGCGTCCGCATGCTGGGCGTTTCCCACACCACCGAAGAAGGCAGGAAATTCGGTCTCGCCGTCATGCAGAAACTGAACGACAAATGCGCCGAATGGAGAAAAGCGGAAAATATTTCCTACTCCGTCTACGGCACTCCTATGGAATCCACCACCTACAAATTCGCCAAATGCCTCCAGAAACGGTGGGGCATCATTCCGGGAGTCACCGATAAGAATTACATCACCAACAGCTACCATGTCCATGTGGCTGAAAAGATCGATGCCTTCCATAAGCTGAAATTCGAATCCGAATTCCAGAGACTCTCCCCGGGCGGCGCCATCTCCTACATCGAAGTGCCGAACATGCAGACCAATATCCCCGCCGTCCTGACGGTGATGAAGTACATCTATGAAAACATCATGTACGCAGAACTGAATACCAAGAGCGATTACTGCATGGTCTGCGGTTACGATGGAGAAATCAAAATCGTGGAAGATGACAATGGCAAACTGGTCTGGGAATGCCCGAACTGCGGCAATCGTGACCAGCATAAGATGAGCGTGGCCAGAAGAACCTGCGGCTATATCGGCACCCAGTTCTGGAACCAGGGAAGAACCCAGGAAATCAAGGACAGAGTGCTTCACCTGTAAGATCTGGAAATAGAAAAGAGCTGTGCATGGGCACAGCTCTTTTTGCGTGGAAATCAGTGTAGGAAGGAAAGCCTACTCCATATTGGTCATTTCGTTTCATCTGCACTTTTGATATAATAAAAATATCTATCGATATCCGGAGGCAGGCGTGATCATGGACATTCAAAAATATATCCCACCAGAATTGACCAACAAATTTGAGTTTGACAGTTACGGCCATGCAATAGAAATACTGACTGAAGCGTTCCCGGAAGAATGGCGCGAGTTACGTGAATGTCTGCAGAAACTAGAAATTACCAGAGATGATATCATTCAAGAGGGCGGCAATGAAAGCCCTATACCTAAAAAATTTGATGAAGTTTTATATCCTTACGGCTGGAAAGAAATCAAAATTACCGGGGATTTAATCGTAAAAATGTACCCGCGAAGAGCAAACCAACGTGGACGCTTTTCCAATGAACCGTTTGACCAAAAAACGATTGTAGGGTATATTGATGGGCATAATATCGACTTCGTAAAGAATAAAGTTGCTTTCGATTTAGAATGGAACAGTAAAGATCAAACTTTCGATCGTGATTTGCTCGCAATGCGGACGTATTTTGATTGCGGCTTGATTGAAGTAGGCATCATTGTGACACGTTCTGAAGATCTAAACGAGATATTCAAAACTACTCTAGACAATAAAGGCAATCCGATTATGAAAAAATATGGTGCCTCAACAACATGGATGGGAAAATTGATCCCGCGCCTGAAATCAAGGCGAAACGGTGGTTGTCCTATCTTGGCAATCGGCATTAAGAAAACATGTATGAAAGAGTAACATCATGGAAGATATCAATTTAACAATAAAAAATTTCCAAGAATTCACCAAAGGGAAAAAATATCGGACCATTTACGCCGATCCACCGTGGCAGTTTCAAAATCGGACTGGAAAGGTTGCTCCAGAGCATAAACGACTAAGACGATACGAAACATTGACGCTTGATCAAATCAAACAACTACCAGTTAGAGAAATATCAGATGAAAAATGCCATTTATACTTATGGGTTCCTAACGCCCTACTTCCTGAAGGGCTTGAGGTTATGAAAGTTTGGGGATTTGAATATAAGACAAACTTGATCTGGGAAAAAATCCGGCATGATGGTCAACCTGACGGTCGAGGCGTCGGATTTTATTTTCGCAATGTAACGGAGATATTGCTTTTCGGCATTAAAGGCAATAATAACAGAACGTTACAGCCGGGACGTTCACAAGTTAATTTACTACGGACGCAGAAACGGGAACATTCCCGAAAGCCGGATGAATTCGTCAATTTAATCGAGGCCTGTTCGCCAGGTCCTTATATAGAATTGTTCGCCCGCGGTGTCCGCGCCAATTGGGACGTGTGGGGAAATCAAGCTAACGATGATTATGAACCAGATTGGCATACATACTCGAATCACACCACCCACACAAGCGGGCAAGCTATACAACAATTAGAACTTTTTCCCCAAAAGTACAATGATTAAAAGAGGCTGCTGCATGTTCACACATGCGACAACCTCTTCTTTTTCTAGTTCTTTTCCTAATGTAAGGACTGGACTAAATGCGGCCAGAGCTGACGACTTTAAAATGGAGAATCTGCATACTGTTAGAGTCAGGTAAAAAGAGCTGTGCCCGGGCACAGCTCTTTTTTCGTGGGGTAAATATGGGAATCGTGATTCATTATTCATTATTCGTTATTCGTTGTTCATTGTTCATTGTTCGTGATTCACCATTCGCTATCGGCCATTAGCCATTAGCCGTTAGCAATCAGCCATCAGTGATTGACCATATCCTCAGCAGCACCTTCCCCGGAATCAATCAGGGAAGGTGGATGAATCATTTTCCTTTATGTTTCCCGAGGAATTCCAGCAGCTTTTCTTCCAGCAGCCGTTTACGGGGATAGGTCACAAGCCATTTCTCTGCCAGCTTCCGGGCCGCTTCTTTCCCTCCGGTAAAGTGACTGATGTGTTCCAGCTGGCAGATCAGATCTTCATAATCTGCCCGTTTTTTAGCCGTAAGGACATCAGCCTCCGCATGATCGATGTAAGCCTGAAAGATTTCTTCGGCATAATCCTTCTTCAGCATCCTGGCATAGGCCCCTATTTCATAAAGGTCAGGCATGCCGGAATGGGCGGTTTTTTTGAAAATCATCTCATAGAGGGCTGTCTTATCCCTTTCCTCCGAAAGGAGCCCCAGCTGTTCGCCGCGGTATTCAAAGGAGGGAAGCATTTTGTCCCGGTAAACCGGTCATTCCTCTTTGCTGAGAAGTTTCCTGATCCGGTGATAAATATTTCTCTGCTCCTCGTGAGACTCATGATGGAACCGGTCCAGAAGTTCATCTGCCACCTTTTTCCGGTCTCCCGCTTCCTCATAAAGCTTGAGCAGACGGTCCGAATATTCCTTCACCAGGAGAGGATTGGCTGCATCCAGTTTCCTGCTTTCTTCAAGGATGGAAATGACCTTCTTCTTGTCGCCCCTGTTTTCCGCTTTATTCATACATATATCCCGGACATCGGCAAACTGCCAGTGCTCATGACACCAGGCATCCACTTCCGCCTCATCCGCCCCCAGTTCTTCCATGAGGCCGATTCTCTTTCTTACCTTTGGCCGGTGGAGAAAGGTTTCCGAAACCGGCGCCTTTCCATGCTCTTTTTCAAAAAGTTCCAAAGTTCGGTCAATCTCTTTCAGTTCTTCCCGCCAGTCATCAGGAGTAGTCAGTTCTTCATCCAGAAAATCCTCCATGGTTTCATAAAGAATTTCCCTTATGCTGTCATCATTCATCCGGGCTTTGAGCCAGCTTTTGACGAGATTTTTTCCATCCGTTCCCGGAAGGCGGATTATCTTTTTCCAGATGTCCATGCAGGAATCCATAATGGATTCGATATCACTGAAATCATCATAAATCACGTCATTGAGTCTCAGGAAAACATCGGTGGACAGCCGGAATGCTTCTTCATAGCTTTTCCGGTTCCACAGCTCCTCTGCCGTGTCCTCCAGCAGGGAACACACATTTCGCTGAAAGACGCAGGACTCTATGGCGTTCAGGAAGGAATGGTCCCTGTAAGGTTCAAAGAATTCGTCCATCATCCGACTGACTTTTTTCAGCTGCGCTTCGGGACTGCGGGCAGAATAGCGGAAAGCAATCCGGTTAGCCGTATATTCATCCTTTGCCAGGTCAAGGACCAGATTCATCAGCTCATCCCGTGAAAGGTCCCTGATATAGCTGGAAACGTCCAGATGAGAAACAGGTCTTTCTTTTTCTTCTGCTGCCAGAAGGACCGCCGCCATGTGTTTGCAGTGATTTCCGTCTGCCGCATCCATACAGCCGCAGAACATAGTCTTCGGCAGGCCATCTTTCATCAGGATATTCACCCGATAATTCCAGGTACCGCCCACCAGGGCTGAAATCCGGTCTCCCTGTATATCCAGTTGACTGATGGCGCCCTCTTCCCAGTACGCCTTTCCCTCTTCCAGTGTTATATTCCTGAATTTCTTTCTCCAGTTTTTGTCAATCATAAGAATTCCCCCAGTGCTCCCCAGATACTCATCGACAACGGCCGATTCATTATTTCCGGTCAAGAGCCCCAAATCGTTTTTCTGTCAGTGTGGCAGGCCTCTTGTTATCCGGACAGAAGACTCAGAAAAGAGTCCCATCCTCCGCGATTTCTATTTCCTTATTCTTTTTCAGATAATTTTCCATTTCACTGACCAGAAGTTTTCTCGTGGGATATGCGGCCATCCATTCTTTTGCCAGCTTCCGGGCCAGCGCTTTTCCGCCTTTGTACTGCTGCAGCCTGTAAAGGCAGGAAATAAGGACCGAATAGGCATACCGGCTGCGGGAATCGACCGCATAGGACTCCAGAAATTGTTTATAGCAGTGAAGGATTTCCTGATCATACTTCCCTGAAAGAAGCGGGCCATATTCATCAATCAGGTCCATATCCCCATTTTTCATGATTTCCTGGTACAGTTCCTCTTTCAGGTCTTCCTCTGCCAGGATCTCACACCTTGTTTTCCCGTCCCTCACATGGGCAATGAGCTCACCTCGGGAGGATTTCCATTTCTCCTTCGGGCAGAGATTTTTGATTTCCCTGAATTCTTCGAGGCTGTTATAGGAACTATGGAGGAAGATGAGGACCCGGTTTTCCAGTTCCTTTTCCCTGTTTCCTGTCTCATGGTAAGCTTTCACCAGTTCCCTGGCGATGCTTTCCAGGTCATAGTCCCTGGCGGCTCTCCCCTTGTCCTCTTCCAGGAGGGGAATCAGGCCCTCCCAGTCCTTCCCCAGTTCCAGTTTCCACTTGTAGTGGTCCCTGACTTCTTTATAGGAAATATGGGCTCTCTCATAGTCCGCAATTTCCTTTGGCGCCATGGAAAGCCGCTCCATGAGGAGAATCCTGTCCATCATCATGACGCCAAGAGACCCATAGGAAGAACCGGCCGGAGGCTTTCCCCCGTTTTTGATGCCGATATCGATTTCCCGGTCCAGCTTTTTCAGGGCTTCCCTGTTTTCCTCTTCCGACCAGAGCTCTTCTTCTATAAAATTTGAAATCAGGTCCTGCAGATATTCATCGGTGGAATCCTTCTTTGCGATTTTCAGGAGCCTTTCCCGGATGGCCTTTTTCTCCGTATCAGAGCAGGCACCCACGATTTCTTTCCAGATATCCATGCACCGGTCATAGGAGCCTTCCATGTCGGAGTCCACATATTCTTCCGCGTCATTCAACGCAAAGAAGACGTAGAGGGAGAGCTCGAAGGCATCCATGTAATGACCCTCACTCACAAGAGTCTCCACCCGCTCATCCAGAAAGTGATCGATATCCGCGAAAAAAACGTCGGCTTCCATATAATCGACATATTCACTGCCAAATTCATCGAAAATATCATCGGCCTCCTTTTTCAGCTTCTTCATCAGGGCATCAGAAATTTTTTGGGAAAAACGGACGAGGAAATCGTTGGCCAGCTCCTCATGATTCCTGATGACCTCAAGGGCCCAGGCATTCAGCTTTTCCCTGGGCATTTCCTTTACGATTTCTTCCAGTTCATCCGAGCTCCCGGCACCATCCTTCCTTTCCTCCGCCTTGAAGAGGACGGCTGCCATGTGTTTGCAGTAATTTCCTTCCACCGCATAGGGGCAAGAGCAGCGCAGGGAATCGGGGAATCCATCTTTCAGCTCAATCGTCACCCGATAATCGTAATTCCCGCTCACCACCGCGGTAATCCGATCATTCTGTATTTTTAAATCTTTCACGGCGCCATTGTCCGCATAGTCTTCTCCCTTTTCCAGAATAGAATCGGGAAATAAATGGGTCCAGTTCTTTTTCGTCATAAAAATTCCTCCAGTTGAACGTTAAGAAGTCTTCTTCCGGGCCGCTGATTCATCCATTTTCCTGCCAGTTTCCCGGCCAGGTCCCGCCCGCCATTGAATTTCGTCAGCCGGGACAGCTCCCGGATCAGGGCCTCATAGGCCTTGCGGCCCGTGGCGTCTTCTGCCATTGTATCCAGAAGGCAGGCATAAGCGGAAAGGAACGCTTTTCCATCCACTTTTTCCAGCATATATCCGTACCGGTTCAGTGTGGAAAGGTCCGGCTCCTTCATGACTTCCTGATAAAGTTCCTCTGTCATGCCCTCTTCTTCGAATATTTCCAGACGAATACCTCCGGCGGTTTTAGTGAGAAGTTTTTCCTTCACCAACGGCCAGTCAACCGCCGGAGAGAGCTGCCGAATCCGTTTGTAATCGGTGATGGTCCGCGACGGATCTTCCGCAAAAAGGGCCATGCGCTCTGCCATTTCCTCTTTGGCAAGGCCCGATGCGCAGTACAGATCCGCCAGTTTCCTTCTATAGGAAAAGCGGGGGCTGCGGATTCCTCCATTTTTCTCTGCCTCTATCCCCTCTTTCAGGAGGGAAATCAGCTTTTCCGTATTTCTGCTTTCTTCGGACTCCTTCATATAGGCTTCCCGGATCACCCGGAAATGGCGATGAGCGTAACGCCACTTTTCTATTTCCTCATCGCCCGCCCCGAGGCGTTTCATGATTTCCATCCGTTTCGACACCCCGTCGGAGGTGGTTATGGTGGAAATATCCCGCACATAGGGACTTTCCGTCCGATGGGCATAAGCGTCAATCCGGTCATCCAGCACGAGAAGCTGCCGGCGGAGTTCTTCCTCCGTGGCCAGCTCATTCTGCAGGAAATCCTGCAGGTAATCTTCCATGTAATCTATGACGGACCCGTCGAAGGCATGCTTTCTGAACCAGCTGTCGATTTTGTCATGGATTTCCTTCGGGCATTCTTTCACAATCCGCCGCCAGAGATTCATGCAGGTATTGGAAATCTCGGCCACTTCCCCGTCATCATCGATGGTCGTTTTTCCCAGTTTGACGAAAATATAGCGGGAAAGCTCGAAAGCTTCCTCAAAATGGCCGGCGTCTAAAAGACCCGTGACTTTCGTGTCGAGGAAATCACAGATTTCGCTCTGGAAATCAAAAGCATCATAATATTCAATCATGCCGCCTTTTTTATGGCGATTGAAAATGATGTTGATTTCCCGCTTCCACTCCCTGATTTCCTCTTTGGAAAGGCTCGGGGCCTTCCGTATATAGACCAGGTCTGCCAGATTATCATCCAGACGCACCATCTTCTTCATAAGGCTCGCCAGCTCCTCTTTGGAAAGACCGTCTATGATTTCATCGACCGTCTTCTTTGCGGGCATTTGAGGCGCCGGGACACCCTTCTTCCCCGGCAAAGAAACCACCGGCGGAATAACGGGAGAACCACTTCCGGAAGATGGTAAAATCCCGCCCCCTTCCGGCAATGCGGAAGGAAGGGACTCTCCTTTTTCCTCATTTTCCAGCGCAAAAAGGACGGCTGCCATATGCTTGCAATTCTTCCCGTCCGACGCATAGGGACAGGTGCAGTCCATGGTCACAGGCATCCCGTTTCTGAGCGAAATTTCCACCAGGTAATTCTCCGTCCCCGTCACGATAGCCCGCAGCCGGTCTCCCTCCTTCATAAGCTTTTCTACCGCCCCTTCCTGGGCATACTTCTTTCCCCGCCCCAGAATGGTCTTCGAGAAAAGAACCTTCCAGTCCTTATTCACCATGATTTCCTCCTTCATCGATAGGGCTTTCTTTTTATCATAATACATCTGACAGCTCATTGTACAGAAATTAGAAATATATGGTACCTATTGTATTTAAGCAATAATCAAGGTACAATATGTATTGTCAGTGTAGCGCAAGCACAAAAAATTCCGCACTGCCCTGACTGATAAAATAGAAATATCCCCCAGGGCCGGAGGCCCATGCGCAAAGCGCACTTCATAAAATTGGTTTTCCACAGGAAAACCATATCCTCCCCGCCCCCCGCACCCCGAAATCTCAATATGAGAATCCACCGTGGCGTGCCGCGGTTTGCTGACACCCGAAAACCGATAAAGACTCAACCCAATTTTCTCGCTAAAGGAGCACACGCCTCCATCATTTTCATCGCTTCTGCCTCTATCCCCCCGCAGGGCCAGAGGCCCGTGCGCGCAGCGCACTATATAAATTGGTTTTCCGCAGGAAAACCATATCCTTCCCGAACCCCGCATCCCGCACCCCGAAATCTCGATATGAGAATCCACCGTGGCATGCCGCGGTGAGGCTAACCCACGAATACCGATAAAGACTCAACCCAATTTTCCCGCTAAAGGAGCACACTCCTCCATCATTTCCATCGCTTCTGCCTCCATCCATCCGCGGGGCCATAGGCCCGTGCGCGAAGCGCACTGCATAAAATTGGTTTTCCACAGGAAAACCATATCCTTCCCGCACCCCGCATCCCGCACCCCGAAATCTCGATATGAGAAGCAAAAGGGGCATGCCGCGGTGAGGCTAACACCCGAATACCGCTATAGACTCAAACCATTTAACAACCTAAAGGAGCTCACTCCTCCATCATTTCCATCGCTTCTGCCTCTATCCCCCCGCGGGGCCAGAGGCCCGTGCGCGCAGCGCACTATATAAATTGGTTTTCCGCAGGAAAACCATATCCTTCCCGAACCACGAATCACGAACCACGAAGTCTCGAACGTGACTGTGCAGTGGCGTGCCGTGATGAGGCTAACCCACGAATACCGATAGAGACTCAACCCAATTTTCCCGCTAAAGGAGCACACGCCTCTTTCACTTTCATCGATTATGCCTCCATCCATCCGCGGGGCCATAGGCCCGTGCGCGCAGCGCACTTCATAAAATTGGTTTTCCACAGGAAAACCATATCCTTCCCGAACCCCGCACCCCGCACCCCGAAATCTCGATATGAGACGCAAAAGGGGGCGTGCCGCAGTGAGGCTAACACCCGAATACCGATAAAGACTCAATCCAAATTCCCGCTAAAGGAGCACAAAAAAATCATGAACTACGCCAATATCAAGGAATACGATATTTCCAACGGTCCGGGCATCCGGCTTTCCCTCTTTGTTTCCGGCTGCACCCATCACTGCAAGGGCTGCTTCAATCCGGAAACCTGGGATTTCAGGTACGGCAAACCTTTCACAAAGGACGTGGAAGACTACATCCTGAAAGAACTGGGCCAGGAATTCTATGAAGGCATGACCCTCCTGGGCGGCGAACCTATGGAACCGGTGAATCAGAAAGGGCTCCTCTCCCTGGTCACCCGTTTCAAGGAAATGTACCCGCAGAAAACCCTCTGGTGCTTCACGGGCTACCTTTACGACAGAGACCTTCTGGGCCACTTTGCCAAAGCCATGCCGGAAACCATGGAGCTTCTGAAACATATCGACGTCCTGGTGGATGGAGAATTCATGCTGGATAAAAAGGACGTAACCCTCCTCTTCAAAGGTTCCTCCAACCAGCGCACCATCGACGTACAGAAAAGTCTGAAATCAGGCAAAGTTATCTCCTGGGATCCGGGAGACACCAGCATGAGCCCGAATTCGAAGATCTGATATTTATGAATGACTGCACCCTCTGCCCGCCTTTGGCGGGCCTTTTTCATTGAGGTTAATGGTTGCCGGTCCGCAAGCTATATCCCGAAAGGAAAACTATTTTCACTGAAACCGTGCATTGAGGTTAATGGTTAATGGCTAATGGCTGGCACCCGCCAGTTGTAAATTTTAAATTTCCCGTTTCGGAGAAAAGAATCCTGTTTGTTCTGAAGTGCATCTCTTCTCAGAGTACAATCCTTTCAAAAACGCGAAAAAAGGGCCTTCCCAGCGTCCCCCGCGCTTCAAGGATTAATTCCTATTCTTCTCATTCTAAATGCCAGAAATGGCAAATATTGTATTTCTTTGAAACATTGACGCAATATATTGGGCTATTCGGGGATTTTCATAATGCCTGTGCAAAGTCCCCATATAAAATTCGTGCCCCGTCAGGGGCACACCTTCCCGCAATCCGAAATCCGCAATCCGATTACAACAGCTGACTCCAACCAGCCATCTCTCCATTGACGCACTAAAAAACCGGCCTCTTACGAGGTCGGTTTTTTTATTTCCACTCTACCGATAAGGATTATTCCTTGTCGTCGCCGAGAAGTTCGCCTTCGTCCATCTGGGTTTCAGTGGGTTCGCCGAAGACTTTCTTTTCAGCATGAGGATGCATAACGGTCTTGTAACCTTCTACAGCCAGCTGGAGAGCCAGGATGATCAGGAGAGCTCCGATGATGGCCTGAGCGTAGGGACCCCAGTCGGCAGCGCCTTTCATGATCATTCCGATCTGGTTCTTCACGATGATGGCCAGAGAAGAAATAGTAACAACCAGCATGAAGGACATCGGTACAAGGAACATCTTGTTGTTCTTGCCTGCATTGCCAAGCCATGCTGCTACTGCAATGAGGCCGATGGCTGCGAGCAGCTGGTTAGCTGCGCCGAAGAGACCCCAGATCTTGGCAAATCCGCCCATGCCGAGCATGATGCCGAGAACTACAGTGAGGATGGTTGCAAAGTAGGGGTTAACCATGAGTTTCTTGAAGCCGCCCTTGATATCCTTCGGGGTCTGGCCGGGTTCCAGCCAGAATTCCTGGAACATGAAGCGGGCAAGACGGGTTGCGGTATCAAGAGAGGTGAGGCAGAATGCGGAGTAGGTCAGAACCAGCAGGGTGTACATGATATTTTCCATGCCGGAGAATCCCGGGATGGCTGCGATCATGGCTGCGATGCCGCCTGCGAAAATATCGGTTGCGCCTTTTACATGGCCTGTTTCTCTAGCGTAGGCGATAGCGCAGAGGGTGATGATAGCGAGTACGCATTCCAGAAGCATGCCGCCGTAAGCAATCGGTTTTGCATCCTTTTCTTTATCCAGCTGTTTGGAAGTGGTGCCGGAGGATACGAGAGAATGGAAACCGGAAATAGCGCCGCAAGCTACGGTGGTGAACAGGATCGGGAACAGGTACTGGGTGCCTGCTTTATTGGTTACAACGAAATTAGTGAATGCCGGGAAGAGATCCGGGTTGATGTCAGGATGAGCGCCTACAATGCCGATGATAGCAACGATGAGCATTGCATAGAGTAAGAAAGAAGACAGGTAATCGCGGGGCTGCAGGAGAATCCAGACAGGAGTTACGGATGCTATGGTAATGTAGAGGCCGACCAGCCACATCCAGGTGGTGGTGGTGAAATAGAAGGGATGGAAATTCATGCCGACAGCCATGCAGATGACGATGGCTGCCACACCGCAGAGGGTGGATACGGCAAAGGAAGCATGACGGCGATAAACGGCAAAACCAAAGATGATTGCAATAACGATGAAGAGAATGGATACCATGGCAACAGATGCCGGGGTAGCGCTCTTTGCTTCGTTGAGTACGCCGTTTTCAAAAGTAGCGCCGAAAGTGGAAGCTACGATGGCTGCAAAGGCTGCAACGACAAGAATCAGGGTGAGGTAAGAGAAAATAATGAAGAGCTGTTTTGCCTTCTTGGACATGTTGGCTTCGATGATTTCACCGATGGACTGTCCATTGTGACGGACAGACGCAAAAAGGGCACCGAAATCATGAACGCCGCCGAAGAAGATACCGCCTACCAGTACCCAGAGAGTAACCGGGAGCCATCCAAACATAGCTGCTGCGATCGGGCCGGTAATCGGGCCTGCGCCGGCAATGGAGGAGAAGTGATGACCCATGAGGACCGGAGCTTTTGCCGGTACATAGTCGACGCCATCTTCCATGGTATGAGCCGGGGTCGGGATGTCGCCTTCGCCTACGCCCCACTGCTTAACGAGCCAGCGGCCATAGAAAATATAACCGCACAGCAGGATGACTAAACAAACTGCCAATAAAACTAAAGTATTCATTTTATCCCCCTTTCCAGGGAAACCAGTAGATTTGGCCGCCATTGGCCATATGAAATTTGAACGCGCGCCGCCCGATTCCCATCATCCTATACTCCCCGGGCAGCAGAAACTATGCTAACAACTGATAGTTTTCAAAAACCTTTTTCAGACCTTTTTCCATGCACTTGCCGGCGGAATTGAAATCAAACCGCCCGCTGGAGAGATCCAGCGCCCCCGCATGGTATTCCATCCATCCATGGAAGGAAAAGCGGAAGGTCTTATAATACTTGCATTTCCTCAATGCTTGTCTCGCATCTTCATCCATGGTTCCACAGACGAAAATGGGAGAAATGTAGGTATACATGTGGCCCGGTCCGATGTGGGCCAGATCCATACCCGTGTTCAGGGCATAATCCCTGAGCTCCTCGAACAGCGGCAGCGTCAGATGCGGCACATTGAATATGAACAGGAATTCCTCCTGCGCCGTAGCCCACAGCTTAGCCGAGTGGAAAAAGAAATATTTTTCCAGCTGTTCATAGTACTCACATACTGCGGAGAGCTGGGCATCTCCGGAAAATTCCGGTTTCTCCAAACGGGCTGCTTCCACAAGCCCCTTTGTTTCCTCCGGAGATCCTCCATCGAAACGGGTGATATTGTAATACCGGCGATAACCGGATATCAGCCTTTCCACCGCTCTCTTCCTGTTCTCCATAAGCCCCTCCTTTCTTCCATAATAAAATGTAATAAATAAAAAACCTGATTAGATGATGTTGGTACAACTATACTCTTTAATTTGGCCATTAGCCAATAAAACTTATCTATAGCAACTTAAAATAATAGTTATAGCTAAGCCTATATAGTGAATACTTATACATCAACTTTCAGGTTTATTGATACTCTTATGTATATAGTATATTCTTTAAGTAGACCTTTGTAAAGTCCACAGGCCAGTCAGAAATGAATTTCTGATAGAAACAGGAGGATCGGTCACAGCCTTCCGGATATCTTTCCGCCCCGGGTCCGGATGGCGGATCCCTTCTTTGCAGCCTTTCTTTTATATTACATATATATAGGAAAAGGATTGTCCCCTGCCCGTCTCTATTGTCAACTCTCTTTCCCGGACAATGAGCCTTCCTGACAGGAATCGTCGGATTTTCATTGTTCCCGGCACGTTAAAACCCGCCGGTGGGGAAACCGGCGGGTTTTGGAGAGAGGGTAAATTATTATTCAAAAGAATCAGAAATACCAGTAGTCCTTTTCACCTCCTGATAATAGGGATTTTTGCCCCGCCTCTTCCCGGGGATTGGAAAAGGGAGGTCATTTTCTGTTTGTAAGTTGACTTCAAGTCAACTTATGTGAATATTATACCATTTATTTCCAAAAACGCAAGCTCTTTTCCGACTTTCAGTCACTTATTTATTATAAAACTTATTTATTCCCACCCCGAGCGGCGTTCTTAAAGTTTACCCTGCATAATGAACCGGCAGCCGGACTGCATTGGGGAAATCGTTGAAGAAAATACGAAAATTTTCCTGTTTCACCTGTCCCATTTTTCCTCTTACACCTTATAATAGGTATAGTGCAGGCGGCGGGCCCGATCCTTTCAGGCCCCTTCTTTTTGAGCACGTAAAAACCCCGAAAGTGGGGAGACTTCCAGGGTTTCAGAGAGAGGGATAAATAATAATCAGAAAACTCGAACAGTTGATAAGTCAGCCCACCTCCTTCTTTACGTCCCGACTCCGCTTCCCGGGGAGTTGAAGTTCATCGGGAAGTATCTAGTTGACCACGTTCAACTCATATTATATTATCTTTTTCTTGACTGCAAGTCTATTTCATGAAGTATTTTCAATTTTTATGAAAATATTTTATGATATGATTCCTGGAAATTGATAGGTTATCCCGTATCCATATTGAATGCCATGCCGATACGTTTTGAGTACTTAATCACCGCTTTCAGCACTGCGGGAACAGAGACAGGGAGTGTTATTATGAAGGGAAGACAATGGTCCGGGCAGCACACCATCGAGGTGCGCCGCAAAATCCTGAATGCGGCCAAAGACCTTTTCACGTCCCAGGGCTACAAGAAAACCACCATCCGCCAGATTGTGGATAAGTCCGGCATACTGACAGGGAGCATTTATTATCTGTATAAAAATAAGGACGAAATTTTTCAGTCCCTCATCCTGTCGCTCACGAAGCAGTGCATCAGAAGCATCGATGAAGTCTGCGAAGGGGAATCGGAAGACTATAAGTGCATGGCTGCTATTGCCATAGAAATGCATGCCATTCATGCCAGCCCCATCGTGTGCGAATGTTTCTACGCAGGCTATACGTCCCCCGCGATTTTTGAAAAATTCGTGGAAGTCTATGCAGAGCTGGAGTATGAACTCTTTAAAGATACCGCCACCCCCTACTCCCGGGAAGAAACCTTCCATCAGGCCCTCACCGTACGAAGCGCCATGGGCGGCTGCGTCATGGCCCATTATTTCAATGAGCCTTTTGACTATGAGAAATATCTGGATCCTGTGCTCTCCCTGGTCCTTTACCTCCATGGGGTCCCCCGGGATGAAATGAGCGGTATCATCGCCCACCTTCACGAACGGGATGAGCTCTGGAAATACATCGGAAAGCATCTCCGGGATGCGCCGGTGGAAGAGCCGGAAGAATAAATCCCAGTCCGCTCCTCATGCCCAACGGAGCCTTTATTCCTTTTAAGCAGCAAGGCATACATCCATCCTCAAACGAAAATTTTTGCCACACTTCTATGGCTGAAGTGTGGTTTTTCGGACCCAGGAAGGAAATCAGGGATCCCGCTCCCTGCCAGCCGGAAACCGGGAATGGGGAAACCCTTATGTAACCGTTCCGGAAAAACATATATCATGGCCGGCTCCTTCCATTTTCCGTTTTTTCTGCTGATCCTATTTCCATTTCCTGTAATGGTCACAATTGCCTGATCCTCCATTCCGGCCGGATGATTGCGCCTTTTTCCGTTCCTGTGTAGTTTCCCCGTTTTAAGTTGAGCATGTTTAAGCGAATTGAAATTCCCTGTAATGATAATCATGGGCAGCCCCATTCCCTGACGGAACAGGAAATCACTGAACAGGCCCTCGAACTTTTCATCACCCATGACGGTTGCAGCCCCACGATTCCTGTAAGTCATGATATAATAGAAATAAAGGAATCGGAATAATAACAATACTTTCAAAGGAGGAATCATTATGGACGAAATTTTCAGGAGAGGAACCTGCCGGTATTTCAAAAAGCTCACCCCTGTACCCGACGACCAGCTGCTCACGCTGGTGAAAGCAGGCATGCAGGCCAGGGCCGTAGGCAACCAGAAATCCCGGGATTTCATCATTGTCACCCGGGAAGACCTGGTTACTTCCCTTTCCTATAACAGCATCATTGCAGGACCTGCCAGAAGAGCATCGGCTGTCATCGTCATCGTAGGCAAAAAAGATGGCATTTCTTTCCCCGACGAATGGACCTTCGATTGCGCTGCCGCTGCCCAGAATATCCTGATCGAGGCAGAACATCTCGGCCTTGCCACCCTCTGGATGCAGGTTTATCCCTACCAGGACAGAAAGATCAAAATCAATCACCTCCTGGACCTTCCCGATGACGGCGTGGAAGCCTTCTGCATGATCGCCGTGGGCTATGCCGAAAGACGCCCCGTGCGGATCAACCGTTTCGATGAAAGGGCTATTTCCTACGATCTTTATGGCAAACACACCAAGGCACAGGAAGTACTGAAAAGAGATCCCCGCACCGACTGGGGGGAAACCTGATTGTTTCGGAAGCGAAGGAAATATTATATTTCGAAGGCACTGAATAAAAGTTATCAGTTATCAGTTCTTAGTTCTCAGTGAATGTGGGCGCGCATCAAATTCTTGAAGCGCGCCTTTTTCGTAACCGGGAAAGGCCGGGAGTCCGGGAATCTGTAAAAAATCATTTCTTTCTCTTGACGGAAAGTGACTTTATGATATAATGAATATATCGAAATAATTAAATATTACTCATTAAGGAGAGATACTTATGATTACCGAAATCCACAGCAATGAAGAATTTGAAAAAGAAATCGTAAATCACGCAGGCTACAGCCTCATCGACTTCTGGGCTACCTGGTGCGGCCCCTGCCGCATGATGGCCCCAGTTCTTGAAAATACAGAAAAAGTACTGGGCGGCCAGATCAATTTCTGCAAAGTAGACGTAGACGAACTGCAGGAACTGGCAGGAGACTTCGACATCATGTCCATCCCTACCATCATCCTCTTCAAAGACGGAGAAGAAGTCAACCGCATGGTAGGCGCTATCCCCCAGGAAGAATTCATGAACCAGCTGCAGGATATGATGGAATAAGATTCATCATTCCCTGCTTTACCCCTTGTACGGCATACGGAAGTAGACGGAATCATCAAACTTTTGAAGCCTGCGGGACCCGTTTTCTTCGATCCAGCCATGAATTGACTGAAAATCCTATCCAGATAAAAAACGCCCATCCATGATGGACGTTTTTTACGTTGATTTTTAAAATCAGCCGGCAGTGGCCCGTTTAACCCGTATAGGCATCATCAGCCGAATTATGGAAATCCTGCTTTGCCAGCCATTCTTTCTCCTCTTCCGTTTCTGGGATATCGATTCGTTCTATTTTAAAAATGACCGGCCTCGTCCCATCGTTGCAGCAGGCAATCATGATCCGTTCATCATTGGTCCAGCCATGCATGATGGACCCTCCCTGAAGGGCCGTATACACATAACGGCTGATAGCATCCCAGGCCTCCCCGCAAAACCGGCCGTTCATGAGATGATAGAAATCATCCTGCTCAGGCGTCCGCTTCAGAAGGAAGGTATCCCCCTTTTTAAAGCAGGGACATTTTCCGGAATTCGGATCAGCCAGATATTTCTTCTGATATGAAGGAAATACCTTTGTCTCCAGGACGGTGATTCTGCATTCGTGTCTCATAATGGGCTCCTTTCGTATTGAATACTTTCATAATGACCATTTTCTTTATTATAGTCAAAAAAGTGATAAGTGTGGAGTGATAAGTGGTAAGTGTTGGATATGGTTTCCTGCGGAAACCAATTTATGTAGTGCACTCCGCGCACGGCCTTGGGTTCCCAATTTGTGCTAATGAGCTTTTTCTCCTCGCCTGTGCACATTCCCCATAAATATTAGTTGCCGCATCAGCGGCAACACCTTCCCCGCACCCCGCATCCCGCACCCCGAAATCTCGAGAAAGTCGAAAAAGTAGCGTTCCGTGGTGAGACTAACACCCGAATACCATAACTGACTCAGGTCCCCCTATCTGACACATGACGCCAATAATCTGCCTGTGCAAATTCCCCATAAATACTTTGCGGCCCATCAGGGCCGCAGATTTACTTATCACTTACCACTACTCACTTACCACTTTCTCCCTGAAAAGAGCGCAAAAAAAACCGTACCCGCGAAGGGTACGGTTTTTTATTTTAGATGCTCTTTGTCGCATGGAGGCGGGTCAGGGCACGCATGAGGGCCAGTTTCGCTCTGTCCATATCAATTTCCTTGCTATGGGAGTGAAGTCTGTCTTCTGCGCGCTTCTTTGCTGCCTGGGCACGGGCAACGTCAATGGTCTCTGCCAGTTCGGCGAGAGGAGCAATGATATTGACTTTGCTGTCCTTTGTTTCAAGGAAGCCGCCAAATACAGCGATTCTCTGTTCTTTGCCCGGTTTTTCAACGCGGACTACGCACATATCGAGAGCTGCGGCAAGGGGAAGATGGTTTTTCATGATAGCGAATTCGCCATCTTCTGCACGGGCTGCCACCAGGGTTACGCCGTCATCGGAATAGATGGGGCCGTCCGGGCTGATGACTTCCACATGCATAGGATTAGTAAGGGTATCAGCCATGGCTTATTCCCCTTTCTTCATCTTTTCAGCCTTTTCGATTGCTTCATCAATTGTGCCGACCATGTAGAATGCGCCTTCCGGCATATCATCATGCTGGCCTGCGAGGATTTCCTTGAAGCCTCTGATGGTTTCCTTCAGCGGTACATATCTGCCTGGGGAGCCAGTGAACTGTTCAGCTACGAAGAATGGCTGAGACAGGAATCTCTGAATCTTTCTTGCACGGGCAACGATCAGTTTGTCGTCGTCGGAAAGTTCTTCCATACCGAGGATGGCGATGATATCCTGCAGTTCCTTGTAACGCTGCAGAATAGCCTGTACGCCGCGGGCTACTTCGTAGTGTTCTTTGCCGAGTACGTTCGGGTCCAGAATACGGGAAGTGGAATCCAGCGGGTCAACGGCCGGATAAATGCCGAGTTCGGCGATGGAACGGTTCAATACAGTGGTTGCATCGAGGTGGGTGAATACGCCTGCCGGAGCCGGGTCGGTGAGGTCATCGGCCGGTACGTATACTGCCTGAATAGAGGTAATGGAACCGGATTTGGTGGAAGTGATTCGTTCCTGCAGTTCGCCGATATCGGTGGCGAGCGTTGGCTGGTAACCTACGGCGGATGGCATACGGCCGAGCAGTGCGGATACTTCGGAGCCTGCCTGTACGAAACGGAAAATGTTATCGATGAAGAGCAGTACGTCCTGGTTTTCTTTATCACGGAAGTATTCAGCCATGGTCAGGCCGGTCAGTGCTACTCTCATACGAGCTCCCGGCGGTTCGTTCATCTGGCCGTAAACCAGTGCTACTTTGGAAAGTACGCCGGATTCTTTCATTTCGCCCCAGAGGTCGTTGCCTTCACGGGTACGTTCGCCTACGCCGCAGAATACGGAGCAGCCGGAGTGTTCGGTAGCTACGTTGTGAATCAGTTCCTGAATGAGGACGGTCTTGCCTACACCTGCGCCGCCGAACAGACCTACCTTACCGCCTTTAGCGTATGGGCAAATCAGGTCAACGACTTTGATGCCGGTTTCGAAAATTTCTGCTGCCGGGGACTGGTCTTTGAAGGCCGGTGCCGGGCGGTGGATCGGCCAGGTATCTGCTGATTTAACAGGGGTGGGGTCGTTATCTACGGTCTGTCCAAGGATGTTGAAAATACGTCCGAGGACTCCGTCACCTACCGGTGCTGCAATAGCACGGCCGGTGTCGATAGCGGGCATACCACGCACCATGCCGTCTGTGGAGCTCATGGCTACGGTACGGACTACGCCGTCTCCGAGGTGCTGCATGGTTTCACAGATGACATCAACAGGAACGCTGGCTTTATCGTCTTTTACATGGATTGCGTTATAGATGGCAGGAAGTTCTTTGTCATCATCGAAGGCAATATCGACTACTGCGCCGATGACCTGTACGACTTTCCCTACCTGCATCTCCTGTTCTTTTGCCATGAAGAAGCATTCCTCCTTAAAATATTGAGGTTATTCAAGCGCAGCGGCGCCGCCGACAATTTCGGAAATTTCGTTGGTGACCTGGGCCTGACGGGCTTTGTTGTACGTCAGATTGAGGTCTGCGATTCTTTCGGTTGCATTGTCGGTTGCGGCGGACATGGCTGCCATTCGGCTTCCCAGTTCGGAAGCAGCGGACTGCAGCATGGCGTTGTAAACCTGTACCTGTACATATTCCGGGAGCAGCTTGGAGAGGACTGTCTTTGCATCCGGCATGAAGATATAAGGATCTTCCTTGATCTTCATGAATTCCTCGGTTTCCCGATGGAACTGGGCAATGAAATCGTCTTCTTCTGCAGCCGGTTTCTGCTCTTCTTCCACTTTCTGGGTGGGGTCTTCGATAGGAAGCAGTTTAGTGACTTCCACGGTCTGACGAAGAGCGGTGATAAATCTGGTATAAATGATATAAACTTCGTCCACTTCTTCCTTAGTGAAGTAGTCAATCATTTCTTTGGCTAATTCAATGGAATCCTGGGCGGACGGTTTATCGGAAAAGCCGAAATGGTAGGAATCGAGATCATACCCGCGGAATTTCAGGTAGTTTCTACCCTGTTTCCCGCACATGTAAATGCAATAGGTTGAACGATCCTTACCGGAGATTTCCTGCATGGTCCGCTTCATAACGTTGGAGTTATAAGCACCGGCGAGGCCTTTATCCGCACTGATGACGAGATAGCCGACCTTCTTGACGGGTCCGTTCCGGAGGAGCGGGCTTTCGAAACCGGTTGTAACCGAAGAAGCACGGCGCAGAAGCTCTCCGATTTTTTCAGCATAGGGAAGGGAGCCGTTTGCTTTTTCTTCTGCTTTGCGCAGACGGGCAGCGGCCACCATCTTCATTGCTTTCGTGATCTGCTGGATGTTGGTGACAGATTTAATGCGCCCTTTTATATCACGCGTACTTTCCAATCAGATCACCCCTCTACCGTTTCAGACTTTTCTTCTTTGGATGCTTTGTAGCGTTCCTTGAATTCGAGAATAGCAGCTTTCAGTTTTTCTTCGGTTGCATCGGTCAGCTTCTTGGTCTTCACGATGTCTTCGCCGATTTCCGGATGGCTGCTGTGGAGGAATGCGAGAATCTGGTGTTCGAAGTCTACGACTTCATCGACACCGATGTCGTCGAGGTAGCCTTTAACTGCCACGTAGATAGCCTGTACCTGGTCTTCGACCGGATATGGGGTGTACTGCGGCTGTTTCAGGATTTCAGTGGTTCTCTGGCCGCGGTCAATCTGTGCCTTGGTGGCAGCATCGAGGTCGGAACCGAACTGAGCGAATGCGGCAAGTTCGCGGAACTGAGCCAGGTCCAGACGCAGGGTACCTGCGACCTGTTTCATAGCTTTGATCTGAGCGGAACCGCCTACACGGGATACGGACAGACCTACGTTGATTGCCGGACGGATACCGGAGTAGAAGAGTGCGGTTTCCAGATAAATCTGGCCGTCGGTAATGGAAATAACGTTGGTCGGAATGAATGCGCCTACGTCGCCTGCCAGGGTTTCAATGATCGGCAGTGCGGTAATGGAGCCGCCGCCCAGTGCATCAGAGAGACGGGCTGCACGTTCCAGAAGGCGGGAATGCAGATAGAATACATCGCCCGGGTAAGCTTCACGTCCAGGTGGACGACGGAGCAGCAGGGACATGGCACGATATGCGACAGCGTGTTTGGAGAGGTCATCATAAATGATGAGGACATCTTTGCCCTGACGCATGAAGTGTTCTGCGATGGATACGCCGGAATACGGTACAAGGTACTGCATCGGGGAGCCTTCGGATGCACCTGCATGGACGATGATGGAGTAATCCATAGCGCCTGCTTCCTTCAGTTTTTCGTATACGCGAACAACGTTGGAGTTTTTCTGGCCAATGGATACATAAATACAAATAACGTTCTGACCCTTCTGGTTCAGGATGGTATCGATACCGATAGCTGTTTTACCGGTACCACGGTCACCGATGATCAGTTCACGCTGACCACGGCCGATCGGAACCATGGAGTCAATTGCTTTCAGACCTGTCTGCAGCGGAACATTAACCGGCTGTCTGTCGGCAATGCCCGGAGCTTTGATTTCAATGTCGCGGTATTCGTCGGTCTTAATTTCACCCTTGCCATCAATTGGCTGGCCCAGTGCGTTAACGACGCGGCCGATAACTGCGTCGCCTACCGGTACCTGCATCAGGCGGCCTGTTCTTTTAACAACGTCGCCTTCCTTGATGGATTCGGAATGACCCAGAAGAACGGCACCTACGTTGCTCTCTTCCAGGTTCAGTGCCATGCCGTAAACGCCATTCGGCAGTTCCAGCAGTTCGCCGGCCATGCAGTTCTGCAGGCCATAGATATGGGCAATGCCGTCACCGACTTCAAGAACCGTCCCTACTTCATCGACATTGAGGTCTACTTTGTAGTTTTCAATCTGTTTTTTGATGACAGATGTAATTTCATCTGAACTGATTTTCATTTTCCTAGAAGTCACCTCAATCTCTTTGCATCAATTGCGCTTTCATTTCACCAAGCTGACGGGCAACGGAACCATCGATGAGGCGGTCACCCACCTGGACGGTAAAGCCGCCGATCAGGGCCTGGTCAACTTTCTGTTTCAGGAGAATCTTCTTGCCGGTAATTTCGGAGAGTTTTTCCTTCAGCGCTTCAGCCGAGGACTTGCTGAGTGGAAAAGCAGATGTTACGATTGCTTCTTCCATTCCCATGCCTTCATGAGCCATGGTCACGTAGTTTTCGACCATCATGGGGAATGTGCCGAGACGGTCTTTGTCCAATACTACGAAGCAGAACTGCAGGACAATCGGCTGTACCTTGTCTGCAAACAATTTTTTAAGAGTTTCTTTCTTTACATCCCGACGGATGAGGGGATGGTTCAGAAAATCCTTGAGTTCCGGATTCTTCGCGATGGTATCGGCGATGAATGTCAGATCTTCTTCGGTTTTCTGCAAGCTGTTTTCTTCAGCAGCCACTTCATAGATAGCACGTCCATACTTTTTTGCAAGGATTACGTTCTTATCCATGGTTACTTACCTGCTTTGCGGGCATCCAGCTTTTTGATGCTTTCCGCAATGAGCCGGTCATTGTCTGCCGGGGTCATATTTTTACTGATGATCTTAGCTGCGATGTCACAGGAAAGGAGCGCCACCTGAGATTTCAAATCTTCAAGAGCATCCTTGCGTTCTCTTGCAATCTGCCTGGTTGCGTTTTCTTTTTCCAGTTCAATAGCGGCATGTGCTTCATCAATCTGGGCCTGAGCCTGTACCTTGGCTTCCTTGACTGCCTTGTCGACAATTTCCTGAGCCTTGGCCTGTGCGTCGCGGAGCTGTTCTTCATAGGATTCCTTCAGCTTGGCAGCGTCTGCCTTGGATGCGGCAGCGGAATCCAGGTCGTTCTGGATGCGGGCTTTGCGGTCGTCAAGAACCTTCAGCACCGGCTTGTAGCAGAAATGACCGAGAATTGCACAGAGAATGACGAAGTTGATGATCTGAATCAGCAGTGTTCCATTGATTTCTACCAATTCGATCCCTCCTTAGTAATATTGGGCAATATTATTTCAGGAATGGGTTAGCGAATACGAGTACGAGTGCGATAACGACTGCAATAATCGGAATAGATTCGATAAGGCCGATAGCAACCAGCATGTTGGTGAACAGTTTATCAGCGAGTTCCGGCTGACGGGTCATGCCATCGATAGCATGGATTGCGGCGCGGGCATCGTTTACGGATGCGGTAATAGCGCAAACTGCTGCAATAACGGTTGCTGCGATAAGGGAATACTGGGCGATAAGAGTCTGATCCATGATAATAATTCCTCCTGAGAATTAATTTAAATTTGCCGGACGAGGTCGGTGCCTGAATGGATATGGGCCGTTTGGACGGACGGTGCCGTGCCGTTTATTATGCAGCGGCGCTGCGCTCCACCAAAGTTAGAGAGATTCTCTGATATACACAGAGGAAAGGGTGGTGAAAATATACGCCTGAACCAGGCCTACGAACAAACTGAAGGCGATCCAGATGATAGGTACAATCGGCGGGCAGAGGAAATACAGGATTTCCAGCAGGATTTCGCCTGCGAGAATGTTGCCAAATAGACGCATTGCCAGCGTAACCGGTTTCGAAATCTCTTCGATGGCATTCATGACAATGAACACGGGGAACGGCTTGAAGAAATGGGCAATCCATTTACCGAAGCCCTTGTTCTTGATGTAATAGAAATGAATCATTACAGAGCTTCCAAGTGCCAGACCCAGCGTGGTATTGACGTCATTGGTCGGAGATGCTGTCAGATGCGCAGTCGGGAGCAGACCCAGCTGGTTGGCCGTGAAGATGAACAGGAAGAATGTCAGAAGGACATTGATGACCTGACGGTACTTCGGCCCCGTATTTGACCTGAACTGGCTGCAGAGAGCATCGAATACAATTTCAATGAGGCTCTGCCACCGGCCCGGAATCAGCTTGTTCGTACCACGAGTCGCGGCAAATACGGCAATGAAAACTATAAGTGCAGTAAGCCATGTGGTAAAGATGGTATCCATATTGACGGACAAGCCAAAAAGCTGCGCCACAACGTGTGTACCTGTGTGCAGATGCATAATCTCACCCCCTTCCTCTTGCAATGACTTCAAGAAAATCTATTTCTTAATTAAACTGGCCAGGCGTTCCGTGAGGGACGCGATGGGCAGAGTAAGTAAGCCGCCTAAATACCCGAAAATATTGAACGGGCTGAAAATGACCGCCAGAGCGGAAAGGATTTCCAGAAAAAATCTCGACGTGGTGTACATAAGGAGATGATGGCCCAGATAGGTTGCATCCCTGCCATCTGCCATCCACTTGTTATATCGTATTTCCAGAACTTTATAGAACAGGACGTGAAACAGGGCTCCAAGTGCCCAGCCTGCAGACCAGGTCCAGTCCATAAAAAGAAAGAGGACCGCCGCACCGGCTATGCAGTAAGCCAGCAGGAACTTCGTTATGCGGGCCGCATAATTTGGAAATGCCATGTCCACTTTCATACTATTTCTTCCCTACTATCTGTTTAATGACGGAATACAGCCCTGAAAGGGCACCCATGACGGAGAGAAAAATGGTGCCAAACGGGCTGCTGTCAAAAAATTCATCACATTTGAGGCCCAGCCAGACGCCAAGGGCAATGGAAATCAGCATGGTCACACCGGCCCCCGACGCCACTGCGATGCCATGCAGCGGATGCCAGTCGTCTTCCGGTTCCTGATCCCTGTTTTTCCCCTTTTCCATGTCCTTTCTCCACTGTTTCCCCGGCTTCACCGCCGGATAGCGTCTGTAAAATTGGGCACGTTAAACACAAATCGGTTTTATTCTTAAACAGTATACCATACTGATTGTTACTTGGCTATAAATTTAGTGGGTTTTTTATCCGATAATCCTTCAATCCACAAAAGGGCGGAGGCGATGCGTTCTGCGGACTTTCCATCGCCATAAGGATTGACTGCTTCCGCCATGGCCCTGTATTCTTTCTCATCGGTGAGGAGTTTGTATGCGGTATCAAAAACCTTATTTTCATCGGTTCCCACCAGTTTTACAGTACCTGCCTGGACGGCTTCCGGCCGTTCTGTCGTATCCCGGAGGACAAGGACCGGTTTGCCGAGAGACGGCGCTTCTTCCTGGATTCCGCCGGAATCAGTGAGGACGATGGCGGACCGGGCCATGAGATTGGTGAATGGTTCATATTCCATGGGGTCCACCAGATGGATGCCTTTGATTCCTTCCAATTCTTCCTCTACGGCTTCCCTGACTTTTGGATTCCGGTGAACCGGAAAGACCACTTCCGTATCCGGAATGGCTTCCACCAGTCTCCGGAGTGCCCGATATACATGGTGCATGGGGTCGCCCAGATTTTCCCGTCTGTGGGTGGTGACCAGAATGACTCTTTTATGTTCTTCGATGGCTTCGATTTCCGGATCTTCAAAGTGGTAATCTTTCTTTACCGTATGGAGAAGCGCATCGATGACCGTATTTCCTACCACGAAAATGGAGGAGTCTTTTTTGTTCTCACGAAGGAGATTCTGTCTTGCCGTTTCGGTAGGCGCAAAGTTCACATTGGCAAGAACGCCGGTGAGCTGACGGTTCGCTTCTTCCGGCCAGGGGGAAAGGAGATTTCCCGTACGGAGGCCTGCTTCCACATGGGCCACCTTGATCTGCTGATAGAAAGCGGCAAGGGCTGCAGTAAAAGTCGTAGTCGTATCGCCGTGAACCAGGACATAGTCCGGCTTTTCCTTTGACAGCACTTCTTCCAGTCCCCGAAGCACCCGGGCCGTAATGTCGTAAAGGGTCTGACCGCTCTTCATGATATCCAGGTCGTAATCCACAGGAAGATGGAAGAGGTCCACCACCTGATCCAGCATTTCACGATGCTGGGCGGTGAGGCATACCTTCGTCTCTATTTCCTTGTGTTTCAGAAGTTCTTTCACCACCGGCGCCATTTTGATGGCTTCCGGACGGGTGCCGAAAATCGTCATTACTTTCATGGTTTACCTTCTTTTTAGAAATAACTCAGAGCGGATTCTTCCACCGGGGAGGCTGCATTTCTTCCTTCTCCCCTTCCCTGTCGTCTTTGACAGCTTCTTTCACTTCTTCTTTTATTTTATCCTTATTATGTAAAGCTTCTTCTTTCTTCTTCTGTTCCATCTGATAGGGGGAAGGAACAATTTCCTTCATGACCCCCAGCTTTCTCGCCCAGAGGAGGAAAAGGATGAGGGCAATCAGCACCAGGACGCCGCCAATCAAAGTCCGGATGTGAATGACCAGGAGGGCCAGGCAGGCGAAGAATGCGGTCAGTCCATACATGATGAGGACCACCTGCTTCTGGGTAAGCCCTTTGGCCAGGAGACGGTGGTGGAGATGATTCTTATCCGGCGAAAAAATCGGTACTCCCGAAGACTTTCTACGGATAATAGCAAGGAATGTATCTGTAATCGGTACAGCCAAAGCCAGGAGAGGAACTACTAAAACGGCAGCAGCTGCAGTTTTCATATTTCCCATCACGGAGACAGAGGCAATCACATAACCCAGGAACATGGATCCCGTATCGCCCATGAATATTTTTGCAGGATTGAAATTATACTGAAGAAATGCGAGGCATGCCCCAGTCATGGCTGCCATGGCAGCCGCAGCCGTCCACTGACCCATCTGGAATGCAAGAAGAGCAATAGCAATAGAGGCAATTGTTGCAATTCCTGCTGCGAGACCATCCAGACCATCGATCAGATTTACCGTATTGATGAAACCGATAATCCAGAAAATCGTAAGAGGAATGGAAATAAAAATCGGCAGATAGATGATACCAAGCCTCGGGATGTGAATCCAGTCGATATTGATATTGAAGATAATAACAGGAATGGCAGCTGCGATAATCTGACCCAGAAGTTTTACTTTTGGCGGAAGTGATACGACGTCATCAGCTATGCCCACGATAATGAGAAAAGTGGCGCCCAGCATGATCCCTACCATTTCATAAGTAAAGCCCACAGTGGTGATAATGGAAACCATGAATCCCGCATAAATGGCAAGGCCTCCCAGTCGGGGAATGAGTCCATGATGCACTTTTCTCGCATCCGGCTTATCCACCGCGCCAATGGAAATGGCCAGCTTCTTCACCACCGGAGTGAGCAGGAAAGTCACGATCAGTGCCGCAAGGAACGTGAACGCATAGGCGAACAACGTAACACCTCCTAAAAAAGACAATACTATATGGTTATTCTATCATAAGACACAATACCATGGAAATAGAAAAATCATGGGCATTTTGTAAGGATTGTATAAAGGATGAAAAACAAAATACGACATACTTCTATGCGGAACTTTCTTAAAAAACAACTTTTGAATCGGGAGTATCGGGGCAGTCGGGAGTATCGGGGCTATCGGGAAGGATATGGTTGGCTTCGCCAACCAATTTATATAGTGCGCTTCGCGCACGGCCTTTGGCTCTCATTGAACATGAAAAATATTTTACCCCGCCTGTGCACAGCCCCATATAAACTCGTGACCCGTCAGGGACACACCTTCCCGAGACTCCCGATACCCCCGGCACTCCCGACATTCCCGATTCAAAAGCTGCTCCTCTTAAAGTTTCTTTTTCTTCTATCAAAGTTAAAAATGACAATCCCCACATTCCATGTTACTATGAATAAAAAGTACCAAGGAGGAATTTCCATGCGTAAACCGATTGCTGCCGTTACGGCTGATATCCTTCTCGCCGATTTGAAGCCCATGAATCAGAAGATGGCCGCCTATGCGCCCCGGCCCCTTCTGGACGCCCTGGGGCGGGCAGGGCTTATGCCCATCGTCCTTCCCTATAACGATTATATGAAGCCGGAAGATTTCATTAATACCTTCGATGCGTTAGTACTTCCCGGAGGGCTCAATCCCACGCCCCGGCTTTACGGGGAGGAACCGCTCTGGTGCATCGGGCCCACTTTCCTCAAACGGGACCTCTTTGAGGCAGGCCTCATCAAAGCCTGTATTTCCAGAGGGAAGCCCATCCTTGGCATCTGCCGGGGTATGCAGATTTTGAATGCCGTCCTGGGCGGCACACTCTGGCAGGACATGACGAAACAGAATCCGAAGCTTTACATCCAGCACATGCAGAAAGCGCCGGAAAACATCCCTACCCATTATATAGAAATAGAAAAAGAAAGCCGTCTCCACAAAGTCCTTGGCGACGGGCTCTATGTCAATTCGTACCATAAAGAGGGCATCAAAAAACTGTCTCCCCTCCTCCGGGAAACAGCCCACTCCGCCGACGGCCTTATCGAAGGCGTGGAAAGTATAGAAAATGAACTGATCTGCGGAGTCCAGTGGCATCCGGAACTGATGGAGCCAGAGCTTATGGATCCGCTGTTTAAGGCATTTGCGGAGAAAGCGAGCCGGGAGCGTTTAGCCGTTAGCCGCTAGCCGTTAGCCGCTAGCCGTTAGCCGCTAGCCGTTAGAATTGAATAATAGTGGTAAGTGTTGGATATGGGATGTACAAAAATAAAAATCATTATTTAAAAACTTTAGGGAAAATAGTTATCAGTTATCAGTTATCAGTTTGCAGTTGTAGTGGCCGCCTTTTTATAGAGAGCGGCCCTTTTATATAGGGATTTAAACATTTTCAATGAGAACTGCGTATAAAAATGGCCCGCCATCCAAAGATGCGGGCCTCCTTCACTGATCACTATGAACTGAGAACTGATAACTTCATAAATTTCGGCAATTCAACATGCTGTGTAATTATTGTACAGCTCCAATTTATATAGTGCGCCGGCGCACGGCCTTCGGCGTGCAGTCGGTGCTAATGAGCATTTTAAGGCCGCCTGTACATATCCCATATAAAATCTGCGGCCCGTCAGGGCCGCCGCCTCCCCGCACCCCGCACCCCGAAATCTCGAGACGGTCTGAAAAGCGGCGTGCCGCGGTTTGCTGACTCCCGAATACCGCAGCTGAACAAATCAACCGTCTCTCAAACAGGCAACAAAAAATCCACCTGAATCAATCAGGTGGATTTTCTTCCTAATCGGACTGGGTATCCAGATTTTTCATAATCTGCTGGAGCACGCTCTTAAAGACACGCATATCGCTCTCGGAAACGCCTTCGTAGAAGGACTGATCGAGATCGATAGAGGCTTCCCGGCTGGCCTGCTCTACCTGTTTTGCTTTTTCTGTCATGTAGAGGCGGTATTTCCGCGCATCATCGGGCACCCTTTCCTTACGGATGAGTCCTTTTTCAATCATGGACTTCACCATGACCGTAATGGTGGGATTCGTCAGATGGAGATGATCTTCCAGTGTCTTCTGGGTAACCACTTCTTTTTTATGGGTGGACAGGTAGGCGATAATCAGGGACTGCCGCGCAGTCAAGCCGAATTTCTTCATGATTCCGGACTGCCGGAGCAGCATCTTCTTATGTGCCTGTCCAAGGTTATAAGTCAGTCCCAGTTTGTCACTGTCTGCCAGATCCCCCGGCCTCAAATGGACCTGTTTCTTCATATTCCCTCACCTTGCTTTTTTGTACCGGAAACGACCCGCATTCGTTTCCTTTCCTCCGCTCAATCATTAATGCTTCAAACTTTACAAAAAGTTATGCTCTCATATCATAATTATACAACCTGCCAATCAGCTGCGTCAAAAGCAAATTGGCAAATTTAATGGTTAAGATAAAGAATTCTTTTATAGGGGGATAAACCTTTCATTTTTAATATCGCGGCCGGATATCTTCCAGGATTTCCCGGACCTGCCAGTGGTCATCCCTGTCTATGAAAGCACGAAATTTCTTTTCTCCCAGCTCAATGAGGAAATAGATTTCCCCCATTCCTTCCCGTTTCACTACGGAAAAATGGCTTCCATTGACATGATACCGTTCCTGCCATACCACCTGACGCCCCTGGCGGATTGTCAGGATTTCCGCACCTTCTGACGAAGTCCCGGCAAATTCAACGAGCCGCCCGAAGCCGTCATCGAAAATAAAGGATGACTCTTTCCGGGCTTCCTCCTTCAGGACTCCGGACCAGGGTCTCCCATCGGAAACGTCTGCCGCCATGGAAACTGCCGGAAGGAAAAGCAATGATACCAGGGCTGCCAAAATCTTCCGTTTCATAAGAACCCTCTTCTGATGGAAACCTCTCTCTATCAATTATAAAGCATGGCACCGGTTTATAAAAGTAAAATTTGTGAGAAGAAGGAATAACGAAATGCGGAAATCATGTTAAGAATCCAGCCGTTAGATACAGGTGAACAGGAGGATGATAGTTAATAGTTAATAGTTATCAGTTATCCGTGTCTCACAGGAGATGAAAGACCATTTTCCCAACAAACCGAAAATTTCTCAGCTCTGTGAAATACAGTTTCCTGCTATATGTTCGTCCTGAGAACTGCGAACTGATAACTGTTAACTTCTACTTGCAGTCATATCTTCATAAATCCGGAATTCAGTTATCAGTTATCAGTGTCTCACAGGAGATGATAAACTATTTTTCAACAGACTGATCATTTCTCATCCTGTATAAAACATCGTTTTCCACAATATGTTTGCACTGAGAACTGTGAACTGAGAACTTTCACTTCCAGTTATCCTTTCGGAAAACAAGCTGCCCTGCTTTGATTAAAAAGTAATCCTCATCTGGTACCAGACCACGTTTCCGTGGGTGGAGTCCGAAATGCCTTCGTTCTGAAAACCGAATTTCGCATAGTAGTGGACCAGTTTGTCCTTGCAGGTGAGGACGATGCCTTTACGGCCTTCTTCCCTTGCCTGTTTTTTGAATGCTTCGATGAGACGACCCGCGCAGCCTTCCCTTCGGCAGGCGGGGATGGTATTCAGGCCGAAAATCATCTGCCAGGCGCCCTTTTCATCATGAAGGGAAGCCTTTTCATACATTTCATCGGTGAGATCTTTTTCATTCGTCACCATGCCGTCGATGAAGCCTGCCAGTTTTCCATTCCTGTACAGCAGGAGGAAATGGGATGGGTACACTTCCAGTCGTTCCCGGATTTCTTCTGCCGCAGCCGCTTCCGATGAAGGAAAGCACTCCGCTTCCACCGAAGACAGCGCTTTCGCATCATCGATATTTCCCTTTCGAATGGTATATTCCATAGAAAGACCCCTTTTTGAACATGATTTTACTTTATAGTACCAAAAGGAGGTCCATATTGCAACAACTTGTTGCAAACGTTTTGCAATAAATAAAGTTATCAGTGGCATGACTTTCAATCGGAATACTTTCATTGCATTCTGTTTCAACGGCTTTTATAAAAATAGTTATCAGTGATCAGTGATCAGTTATCAGATGTTCACATAGAAACGAGAAACTTCTTCCCTGGAGGAATTCATGTCCTCTGCGGCAAAAAGTTTTATCTCGTGTATGAGATTTTCTGAGAACTGCGAACTGATAACTGATAACTTTTAACTTACTGTAATTGAGCCTGAATGGCCGTGCAGCTGTTTTCTCATCAGTAATGGGGCGCGTCGGGGTCGTGGATGATTCTTTCTTCCGGTTTCCGCACTTTATTGAAGCGGATGGATTTCACTCTTGGTTCCATGAGGAGATGGAAGCCCGCGATTTCTCCCGCATCATCGGCGAAGAAGGTGAGAGGGATTTCATACATATCCGTATCTTCCTTCACTTCGTTTACCCGGAAGGTATCGTAGTAGAGATGGGTCATGGGCCGGTCTTTGACGGCCCGTTCGTCCAGGTACAGTTTCCCTTCTTTCACTTTTACATGGAAAGTGCCATAACCGCCGGAGACGTAGGTCCCCTCGTAATCGGAAAGGGGATGGGACAGAGGGCCGTTCGCATGACTTTCGGGAAGGCAATGAAATTCCAGATGATGGTACATGTCCTCGGGCGCATGATTCCTGCCGGAGTCCGTATACATACCATACCAGTCCTCTTCTTCCTTTCCCAGGAAGGCATCGAGGAGGAATCCCTGAATGGCAAAAATGAGAGGATTGTCGGGGCAGTGAAGATTCTGCAGATACACCGCGCCGCAGGACAGGACGGGGATATAGAACTGGAAGGCCGAGTAGCCTTCGATTTTTCCCGTATGCTGCTGAATGACGGACCCTTTGTATTCCATGACCCGCCAGCCAAAGCCATAGCCAAGACTCCGCCCACCCAGAACGTGGGGATAATCCATGAGAATCTGGGGCCGGTGCATATCGAGGAAGGAGGTGGGTTTCAGGAAATATTTTCCCTCCACCATGCCCCCATGGATATGAAGGGAAAGCCATTTCGCCATATCTTCGGCGCAGCTCATGACGGACCCGCAGGGTCCTGCCTGGTCGATATTCCAGGGCGGGACTTCATGAAGGCCATGGTTCCATCGGAAGGGCCGGGAAGAATTGGAATCGGCCAGGGCCTCATCCATGAGGCAGCAGGTCCTTGTCATGCCCAGCGGTTCAAATATTTCCTCTTTTAAAATGTCTTCCCATTTCTTCCCTGTCACTTCTTCCATTATGCCGCCGATGGCAGTATACATGACGTTGCTGTACTGGGCCAGGGTCCGGAAAGGGGCCGTAGGTTCCAGGTAGTTCAGCCGTTTCAGATAATCGATACGGGAAATGGAATTGTCCGGCCAGGTACCGTCATGAAAGCCCACGCCCGTCCGGTGGCACATCATATCCCGGAGGGTCACGGCCGACGAGGCCTCTTCATCCCAGAGGGAAAAGAAGGGCACGTAGTTTTTCACCGGTTCATCGATATCCAGAATCCCCCGGTCCGCCAGCCGCATGACACAGTAATCCGTCATGGATTTCGTGCAGGAACCGATGCCGGAAATGGTATCCGGGAGGAAGGGATCTCCCTTCTCATTCCGAATGCCAAAGGAAAGGAAATTCACCCTGTCGTCCTCGATAAGGCCCAGAGCCATGCCGGGGACAGAGTAATAGGAAATCATTTTCCCTATGAGATTTTTCAGTTTTTCCAGATCAACCATCGAGGCCTCCCAGTTCCATGAGATGCTCCGGCTCTTTGAAGGGTTTCCCGATCATAGGCACCGCAGCAATCAGTTCCTTCGTGTATTCATCGGAAGGATGAGTCAGAATCCGGTCGGAATCCCCTATTTCCACCAGTCTGCCCCGCTGCATAACGGCGGTGCGGTCAGAAATGTAGCGCACCACTGCCAGGTTATGTGAAATGAAAAGATACGTCAGATTGAGTTTCCCCCGAAGGTCCATGAGCAGGTTCAATACCTGGGCCTGCACGGAGACGTCGAGGGCAGAAGTCGGTTCGTCAAGAATGAGGATGTCCGGCCGTGTCATGAGGGCCCGGGCGATGGAAATACGCTGCCGCTGGCCGCCGGAAAACTCATGAGGATACCGGTCCATCACGTTTTTGCGGAGACCCACCACTTCGAGGAGCATTTCTGCCCGCTCTTTCCGTTCTTTCTCCGTAAATTCCTTCATCACCCGGGCCGGTTCCATGAGGATATCCCCGATTTTCATGCGGGGAGAGAGGGAGGAGTAAGGGTCCTGGAAGACGATCTGCACTTTTTTCCTTAGTTCCCTCACTTCTGCTTCCTTTGCATGGGAAATATCCCTGCCATAGAGAAGGATTTCCCCGCTGGTGGGTTCGATGAGATGGATGATGAGGTTGGCCAGCGTCGATTTGCCGCAGCCCGATTCGCCTACGATGCCCAGGGATTCCCCTTTCTTCAGGGTAAAGCTTACGCCGTTCAGCGCGTGCACTTCTTTCGTCTTGCCCCAGAAGGTCCGGGTGCGGAAGGTTTTCGTCACATTTCTGATTTCCAGTATGTCCATGTTATCCCTCCTCCGGATGGCAGCAGTACACTTTATGACCGTTCCCGAAATCTTTCACGGGAAGCTTTCCTTCCCTGCAGGCTTCGATGCAGCGATGGCATCTCGGCGCGAAGCGGCAGCCTGCCATTTTCTCCCTCGGGTCCGGCACCATGCCGGGAATGGCAAAGAGTTTCTGCCGGCTCCCGTCTTCCATGACTTTCGGGAGCGCCCCGATGAGGGCCTTCGTGTAGGGATGGTACGGATGAGTCAGCACGTCGTCCGTTTTCCCTGTTTCCACGATATACCCCGAATACATGACGGACACATGGTCGCAGATTTCCGAAATGACCCCCAGATCATGGGAAATAAAGAGGACTGCGGTCCCCCTCTCCCGACAGGCTTCTTTGATCAGGTAGAGAATCTGGGCCTGTACCGTCACATCCAGTGCCGTCGTCGGTTCATCGGCAATTAAAAGTTTCGGTTTGCAGGATAAAGCCATGGCGATCATGACTCTCTGACGCATGCCGCCGGACAGTTCATAGGGATAGCATTCAAAGACGTCTTCCGCATTCCGGATGTGCACGTCCCGGAGAAGCGAGACTGCCCGGGTCCTTGCTTCTTTCTTCGTCATTTTTTCATGGGTCCGGATGACGTCGGTCATCTGGGTCCCTACGGTAAAGACGGGATTGAGGCAGGTCATGGGTTCCTGGAAGATCATGGATACGTCACGACCCCGGATGGCTTCCATATTTTTTTCGGAAATGCCAAGGAGCTGTTTCCCGCAGAGATGGATGGACCCCTCCAGCTGCGCTTTATTTCCACCGGGGAGAAGCTTCATCACCGCAAAGGCCGTCATGGATTTGCCGCTTCCCGATTCGCCTACAAGACCCATGATCTTCCCCGGTTCTACAGTGAGATTTACATTGTGAAGGATGGGAACCGGACCTTTCTTCGAAGGGAGGGCGAGAGAGAGATTTTCTATTTCCAGTATATTTTCCATCTTACTCAGCTCCTCTCGGGTCCAGAATGTCACGAAGGCCGTCGCCCAGAAGGTTGAAACCCATGACGGTAATGAGGATGAAAATCCCCGGGAAGGCGGCATACCACCACTGATCGATGGCATAAACCCGGGCCGTGGAAATCATGGCCCCCCATTCCGGCATAGGCGGCTGGGCGCCCAGGCCGATGAAACTCATGGAAGAAGCAATGAGAATGGCATCGCCGATGCCAAGAGTCATCTGGACCATAAGCGGCGAGAGGCAGTTCGGAATGATGTGATGAATGATGATCCAGGCCGGCGATGCGCCAAAAGTATTGGCCGCTTTCACGTAGGGCTCTGATTTGAGGGACAGCACCTGGCCCCGCATGAGGCGCACATACATGGGGATTCTGACGATGCAGACAGCCAGCATGGTATTGAAAAGGCCTACGCCCAAAGCTGCTGTCAATGCCAGAGCCAAAACCATGGAGGGGAAAGAAAGGACCATATCCGTCAGGGCCATAATGACCTGATCCACCTTCCCTCCGCAGTAGCCGGAAACGGAACCGATGATGACTCCAATGACTGCTGCCAGGATGACGATGGAAAGGCCCACGGTAATGGAAATACGGGCGCCATAGAGAATTCTTGAGAAAATATCCCGACCCATTTCATCGGTCCCGAAGAAGTGAACCATGGACGGCGCCTGAAGTCTTCCCGGCACATTCATGAGATTCGGATCCCAGGGAGCAATGACAGGCGCCAGAACTCCCAGAATGATAATAAGGGCTACAATGATCATGCCCAGCAGGGTGAGGTGATTTTTCAGGAGCACTTCCACGGCTCTTTTCGCGAAAGTCTCCCGTTCCGGCTGGAATTCTTCCTTTTCATTCATCGGCCCTCACCTCCGCTCGAAATCTGGGGATTCAGGATATTGTAAATCATATCCACCACCATATTGATGATGACGTAACCAAGGGATACCACCAGGGTAAAGCCCATGATGGCAGGAAAATCAAGATAGGCAATGGAATCCATCACATATTTCCCCATGCCCGGCCAGCCGAAAATGGTCTCCGTAATGACGGCGCCGCCCAGGAGTTCACCAATCGTGAGGCCTGTAATGGTGACCGTCGGAATGAGGGCATTCTTTAAAGCATAACGGTAAATGATCCGGTGCTTCGGAATACCGCTGGCCCGGGCAGTCCGGATATAATCCTGCTCCAGCACGTCCACCATGCCGCTTCGCACCTGACGGGCAATGATGGCCAGCTGCGCATAGGCCAGGCAGATCCCGGGGAGCAGCAGATGATGAATGGCCGAGAGGACCACGTCCATATTTCCTTCAATGAGCCCATCGATGATATAGAGCCCCGTCACATGGGCCGGCGGGGAAAGGAAGGCATCGAGCCTGCCGGAAGCGGGGAAAATGGGAAATACTTTGTAGAAAATGATGAGGCACACCACGCCGGACCAGAATAGCGGAATCGATACGCCGATCATGGAAATGACACGGGAAATATGATCCACCCAGGAATCCCGGTGAACGGCAGAAAGGACGCCCAGGAAAATGCCGAAGACCACGGCAATCACCATGGCTGCCAGCGTCAGTTCCAGAGTGGCCGGGAAATACCTGGCCAGCTCACCGGAGACAGGCATCTGGGTGCGGATGGAAATCCCCATATCCCCATGGGCCAGGCCCTCCATGTACAGGGCGTACTGCGTGAGAATCGGCTTATCCAGACCCAGGGACTGGCGCGCCGCCTCAAGCACTTCCGGCGATGCATGGGGTCCCACCAGCATGCGGGCCGGGTCGCCTGGAATGACGTGGGAAATACAGAACGTCACGATGGATACGCCGATAAAGACAAAGATCAGGTGGATCAGACGCTGGAGGATGAATTTGAATGAAAGCATAGGGCCTCCTTTTTTCTGTGCAGGACAGAACGAGGTAGGAATGGATGACGAAAGAGAAGATTTCGTTTGTGGCAGTCTGGTAAATACTATGGTTTGAGTCAGATGCGGTTTTCGGGAGTCAGCCCCATCACGGCACGCCGCGATTGAGTCAATTCCGAGAATTCGGGGTGCGGGATG
>DKQZ01000005.1 GCA_002471975.1 Dialister sp. UBA7295
ATATTGTGTAATTTTTGTACAGCCCCAATTGGACAGGGTGTATGATGAGAGTCTAAAATTTTCCGGGCCAGGATTTTATCGTATAATATAAAAGAAGAGTAAAGGTTTTTACTTCAGGTTGAATCGGCAGGGAAGAAAAGGCGGGCTTTGAGACATTCTCAAAAGAGGAAGAAATTGATTTCTACCGGGCCGGACATTCCTTTGGCTCTTAAGAAATAATTTTTTGGAGGTGCGCCATGACTTATGATTTTACCACCATGCCGGACAGGCACGGCATGGATTCCATTGCGGCCGATGCGTTTCCCAATCCTTTCACCGACGTGCCGAAGGGAAAGACGAGGGAAGGTTTTGACCGGATTCCCATGTGGATTGCGGATATGAATTTTGCCACCTGTCCCACGGTGACGGAGGCCATCATCCGGAGGGCGTCCCATCCGCTTTTCGGCTATTTCATTCCCACGGAGGAATGTTTCCGGTCCATCATCCGCTGGCAGATGGAGGGAAACCATGTGAAAAATCTTCCCTGGCAGGCCATCGGCTATGAAAACGGCGTGCTTGGCGGGATTACTTCCGCACTCAGAGTCCTTTGCGGTGACGGAGATCCGGTGCTCCTTCATTCGCCCACGTATAACGGATTTACTTCCCAGCTGGAACGGAACGGATACCATATCGTCCTTTCGCCATTGAAGCTCGATGAAAACGACGTGTGGCGCATGGATTTCGAGGATATGGAAAGAAAGATAAAAGAATATCACATCCACACGGTCCTCTTCTGCTCGCCCCATAATCCCACGGGACGGGTCTGGGAAAGGTGGGAGCTGGAAAGAGCCATGGAACTCTTCCGGAAATATGAGGTCTACGTCATTTCTGATGAAATCTGGTCGGATCTCACTCTTTTCGGTCATCAGCACATTCCCACCCAGTCGGTGTCGGAGGATGCGCGGAACCGGACCGTCGCTTTCTATGCGCCTTCCAAGACTTTCAACCTTGCCGGCCTCGTGGGGGCTTATTCCATCATTTACAATTCCTGCCTTCGGGACCGTATCAGGCGGTATGAATCTCTTTGTCACTATAATGACATGAACGTCCTCACCATGCATGCCATGATCGGCGCCTACCGGCCGGAGGGGCGGGAATGGCTGGGGGAAATCCGAAAGGTACTGGAAGGAAATATTTCCTACGCCGTGAATTTCGTGAGAAATCATTTTGAGGGTGTCCATGTATCCATGCCGCAGGGGACGTACTGCATCCTTCTGGACTGCAGCGAATGGTGCGAAAGCCATCAGAAATCCATCGAAGAACTGGCAGAATCAGGCGTGGAAGTGGGAGTCCTCTGGAGGGAGGGGACCATTTACCATGTGCCCCATGGGATTCGCATGAATCTGGCCCTTCCTCATCATAAAGTGGTGGAAGCCTTTGAAAGGCTGGAAAAATATGTATTTTAAAAACAGCCGGTGAAAGAAATGGCAAGTACGGCCATTGACAGCGATATTCACGGTTTCCTTTTCAGTACCGATGAAATGCGGGAAATAGGGAGTGACAGATCCCGGGTGCAGAAATGGCTGGACACGGAAGCAGCCCTGGCAAGGGCCCAGGGGGAGCTGGGGGGTGATTCCGAAAGAAAAGGCGGACATCATCAATCGGTATGCGAAGGCGGAACTCATCGATATCCCTTCCATCGGGGAGGGTATAAAAGCTCCATCACCATGGTGCCGCTCCTCAATGCGTTCAAAATTCCTCCCCGGAGATGCGGGGTCCCTGTTCCCACCAGATGGGGAATCCCGCGAAGATGACTTCCTATTTGTCCAGGTTCGGTATGGTACCCGCCATTTTCGGGCGGGCTGCCAGGTCTTTCTGCTCTCTTGCGGCCCGGTGAATCTGTGTCTTGCCTTTGTGCTCCAGGTCTTCTTTCGTGCAGGGCTCTTCAGGAGTGTATATAAAGGTCAGCATGGGTGATTTTCTGAAGGGTCCTTGCTTCTTTGAGGGTATTTCCGGTGGCTGAGAAAACGGTAATGAGGATCTTTTCAGCCGGCACGGGGGAGAAGCCGGAAGGAAGGTTTTTCGACGGCGGCGGTTTGCCGGAACCGCAGGCCCCCATGGCGAGAGTAACAAAAAACAGGGATAAAATCGCCAGGATATTTCATGATTCATGCCCCAATCTTGAAAAATCAGATGATTTACCGGTATTCATTCTTACTGTTTTAGCAGAACCGGCAGTTCAGGTCGATCGGTTTCCTGTCATGTTCATGTAAAATCTCATGACAGAATTTTTCCCTGCTTTTCATCATTCCTGAAGAAATCGGCAGGGACTTAAAGCTCTTCATGGAGTATAATAAAAGGAAATCATTTTGAAAGAGAGGCCCACCTATGAAAGATATTACTCCTGAACTCCTGAAGGAACTGGCAGTTTCCTTTGAAAAGGATCCATCCGCAAGGGTGCTCCAGGGCGCCCTGGCAAAGACGGATATGTCGAAGCTTTCCTGCACGCCGGACGGCAGTTCCAAACTGGCCGGCGCATTTACTTATGAAGTGAAGACCCACGGCATTACGGCCCAGGAAATGTCCGGCCGCTGCTGGATGTTCGCCGCCCTGAACATTCTTCGCGAAAAAGTGGCGGCAAAGATCAACGTAGAGGAGTTCGAACTCTCCCAGAATTACCTGACTTTTTATGACAAACTGGAAAAAGCCAATAATTTCCTCCAGATGTGTATCGACCATGCCGATGAACCGGTGAAGGGACAGCTCATGCAGTATGTGCTCCGGGGCATGAGCGATGGCGGATACTGGTGCCCTGCGGCCGATCTGATTGAGAAATACGGGATCCTGCCGAAATCTTATTTCCCGGAAACCTTTCAGTCCGGCCACACCCTGGGCTATATCAATACCATTAACCGGCTGCTTCGGAAGGACGCCATGGAGCTTCGGGAACTGGTGGCGGAAGGAAAGGATCCCTATGTACGGAAAGGGGAAATGATGGCGGAAATCTACAAGGCAGAGTGTATCGCTTTTGGGCAGCCGCCGAAGGTTTTTGATTTCTCCTGGAAGGACAAGGATGGAGCCTTCCATGAGGACCGGGGCCTGACGCCACAGAAATTTTATGAGAAATATGGGGACTTTGCAGTCCGGGAATATGCGGCTGTCATCAATGAACCCCTCCCGGGGCGGCCTCTCGACAGGCCCATTACCTTCCATGGCATCGAAAACATGGTGGGAAGAAATATGACGGCTCTCAACGTCTCTCAGGAAGCCTTGGAGGATCTCTGCCTTGAAATGCTGAAAAACGGGGAATCCATCTGGTTTGCCTGCGATGCGGGCGCTTATCTGGCCAGGAAAGACGGCATCTGGGATCCGGAAAGCGTGACCGGCGACGAACTGCTTGGCGGTTTCTCCACGACCATGGAAAAGGGGAAAGCCCTCCTGTACAGCCAGAGCTCTGCCAACCATGCCATGCTCCTCACCGGGGTCCATCTCGATGAGAATGGAAAGCCGGACCGCTGGAAAATTGAAAATTCCTGGGGCAAGGACGTGGGCAAAGCGGGTTACTTCGTATGCTCGGAAGCCTATTTCAGGCGGTTCGTCTATGAAGCGGCTATCCATAAGAAATATTTCTCCGAAGAGCAGCTTTCCTTCCTGGAGAAAGAACCGGTGGAAATCAATGCCTGGGATGAGGATCTGTAATTGGTAGTGATTCATGGTAAGCTTTATTTTATATTTCCTTCGTTAGTATATTGACAATAATACTTTACTTAGGTAAAATAAATAATAACAAAAATATAAATGAGCCCGAAAGGGCAGGCAGGCAATGGAGCCATGAGGTATCTTTTCGCCTGCCTTTTTGTTGTTTTATTTTCTTTAGCTTAGCGCCTGGGGCGTTAGGGAGGGCGGTGCGTATGGGTTTAGAAGAACTCAAGGAGCATGTTGAGGTTATTAACAACCAGATGTCGCGATACGGGGTCAAGTTCGGCGTATTCCAGAACGGTGTATACAATGAACGTCTTTTCCCCTTCGATCCGATTCCGAGAATCATCGGGGCAGATGAATTTGATGTGCTGGAGAGAGGTCTTCGGCAGCGCGTGGATGCGCTCAATCTGTTTCTGGCAGACGTGTATGGAAAAAAACAGATCATCAAGGATCAGGTGGTTCCGCCTGATTTCGTATATCCATCACCGGGCTACCTGGCCCAGTGCGAGGAAATCACTCCGCCGAAGAGCATTTACAGCCATATTTCCGGGATCGATCTGGTCAAGGGCAAAGATGGGAACTGGTACATCCTGGAAGATAATCTCCGTATTCCTTCCGGCGCTTCTTATCCGCTGATTGCGAGGACCCTCTGCCGGCGCTGCTGCCCCCAGACTTTCCGTGAAAATCATGTCATGGATAACAGGCATTACGGTCAGTGGATTGAAGAAGTCATGGATTACGTCTCCTGCGGGGGCATCAATGTCATCCTGACTCCGGGTCGTTACAATTCCGCTTATTTCGAACATTCCTACCTGGCAGAACTTTCCCATTCCGTCCTTGCGGAAAGCATCGACCTCTATGTGGAAAATAACTGCGTATACTATCGCGGCAATAAAGGACCGGTGAAAGTCGGGGCCATTTACCGCCGCCTTTCCGATGAATTCATGGATCCTCTCTGCTTCAATCCGGAATCCGTCATCGGCGTGCCGAATATCATGGCAGCTTACCGGGCAGGCAATGTAGCCATCCTGAATGCACCGGGCAATGGCGTGGCTGATGATAAAGGCATTTATTACTTCGTACCGAAGATGATCAAATATTATCTGAAAGAAGAGCCGATCCTTCATAATGCGCCTACATACCTTCCGTTCTATAAGGAAGATATGGACTATACCATGGAAAATCTTGATAAACTGGTCATCAAAGATGTGGCAGAAGCAGGCGGTTATGGCGTCGTATTCGGAAGCTCCCTGCCGCCGGACAAGAAAGAAGAACTGCGTCAGAGAATCATCAATGAACCGAGACGCTTTATTTCCCAGGAAGTCATTGACTTTGAAGACCTGCCGATTCTCGATGGCGGATCCGTTGTAGAACGTAAAGCAGACCTGCGTGCTTTCGTACTTTCCGGTGAAAAGACAAGGGTATGGCCCTGCGGCCTGACCCGGTTCTCCAGAAATCCGGACAGCTTTATCGTTAATTCTTCGCAGGGGGGAGGTTTCAAAGACACATGGGTGCTCTTACATTAAACAAAATCGACCGTCTTTACTGGATGGGCCGTTATGCGGAACGCGTGAATACCACGCTCAGTTTCCTGATGGAATATTATGATGAAATGATTGACGGTGATCCGATGCCGCACGAAGAATTCTGCGAACGTCTGACACTGCCTGATGTATATAAGGATAACGAAGAATTCCTTCGTAATTATACTTTTGATGAGAACAATCCGGACTCCGTCTATGTGGCGGCAGACCGTATGCTGGGCAACGGCATGACCCTGCGCGAGACGATCAGCTCGGAAACCCTGTCGTATCTCCAGATGGCCATGAATTCCCTGGAAGCGGCCAAGACTTCCAGCGCTCCCATCCTGAACGCCCAGGAAGCAAGGGATGCCATCATGGCTTTCCGCGGAAGTTTCGATGACAAGGTAGAAGACAAGGGCGTAAGAAATATCGTGAAATGCGGCTGGACTGCTGAACGGATCAGCATTTATCTCCGCCTGGGCTATCCGGACAATCTCTGCGCGCCGGAAATCAATAAACTTCTCTATCGGGTCACCCGCGCACCGGTACGGATCCGGAGCTCTGCCTTTGCGAAACTTCTGGCTGCCATTTCCGGCGGCGACGAAGCTCCGCTCAAAGGAGACCGGGAAGATCTCATTGAAGCAGCAGAAGAATTGGTAGAAATCTGATTCTGCCTTACGAAAGGGCAGTCAAATCGGCTTCAAGGCCGCCTTCCCCGGGGCGGGACGGGACCCGCCTGGGGATTTCCCTGCGCTGTAGGGGGCGCGGGAGTAATTTCATGAATTTCTGAATGGTTCAGAAGAACGAGTCACTGCGGGAAATTTCCGTAGTGGCGGAGTTCTTTATTTTGTTATGCGCGCATTATGGCTCTGAACGCGGCGGGGCAGCCGCTATGGTTGGCTTACATTCAAAAAAATCGAAATTGTATCCTGGAGACTTGTAATGAGTGGGGATTTGGAGTATGATAACCTTCATACTTGTCATCCTTCAGGAATTCAGACAGGAATGATATGATTAATGGAAAAAATTTCGTTTTACTATAGAACAGCCAATACATATTCGTCGCCAGTCAGGGAGCAGGATTTTCTTCTTCGATGTATTCCGCAGAATCTGCCGGAACAGGAGATTCTCGATTTATCGCTTTACATTGACCCCCTGCCCACTGGCGGAAACTATGGTAAGGACAGTTTCGGAAATACGACCTATACCGGGAGACTCCCGGAAGAGCATACCTTTTTCTCCTACTGGGTGAAAGGGACGGCTGTCCGGGATGACGACAGGAGGATAGAGTGCGAACCGCTGCCGATCTTTTCCTATCCCTCCATCCTCACAGGACCATCGTCCATGCTGCAGGCGATTTATGATCTGGCCCCGAAATCGGAGGATGCGCTGGAGCAGGCAGACTATTTCCGTGAAACCGTCTATCATCACATGACCTATGTGGCCGGCGTGACCAATGTGCATACCACGGCCAATCAGGCCGCCCTGGGAGGCCAGGGAGTCTGCCAGGACTTTACCCATATATTTCTTGCGCTCTGCCGGATGAAACGGATTCCGGCCCGCTATGTGAGCGGCCTTCCCGTAGGGGAAGGGGCCAGCCATGCCTGGGCGGAAGTCTGGTACAAAGGCCGCTGGTATGGAATTGATGCCACAAGGAACTGCAGGGCGGGAGAAAGATATATCAAATTCGGGACAGGACGGGATTTCATCGACTGCCCTATGGAACAGGGCGTCTTCTGGGGCTGGTGCAACCAGTCACAGACCGTATACAGCAAAGTGGACGTGATCAGCTGAAAAACACCGGTTTATGAACCGGTGTTTTTTATTTGACATTTCTGTATGAGCTTTTCAGGCTTTTCTGCTTTTTCTTCCCCGCATATCCACAGATTTTTTTGTGTGACGGGGACGGTTTGAAAAAGGAGGACTATGAGGTTAAAATAATATTAGACAGTGTATCCCGATAAGCAGAAACTGCAGGAGGTGAGGAGCATGATCCAATGGAATCTGGATTTCTATTTTGCTGTTCTTCCCCTGCAGCTTCTGCTTATTTTTTTATATTTCCGCCGGCGCCGCCTGCCTCTTCGGGATTCGAAGGCTTTCCTGGGACTCATGGTTTCCAATCTGCTGAATATCATCATGGATATCGTGGCATCCTATATTTCCATGAAAGGCATGGAATCATCTCTCGTTTATTTTGTCAATGTGGTTTACTACATCACCGTCATCTGCCTGGGAGTCAGTTTTTTCCTCTATGTCATGTATGCCAGCCGCTATGAGGGGCGGGGCCTTCTGAGACGGGCTGTGTATCTGTTTAATCTGTTCATCATAGGGATCATTCTCTCCTCGCCCTGGACCGGCCTGATCTTTACGGTCCACCATGTGACGGGCTATGCGGATGGGCCTCTGTACGCGGGAATTTATGTATCCTATGTCATCGATATGATGGCCTGCCTTTATGCCCTGTATCGGGGAGATCCTTCTGCCCGGGTCGTACGAAACGGGATTCTGGTGTCCTCTGCCCTCATGGTGGGAGGACTTCTCTTCAGCCTGGCCTTTCGGGAAATCCTCCTCGTAGGCTATTTCCTGACTCTTGCCATCCTCATTGCCTTTCTGTCTCTCCGGAATCCTGAACTTTACATCCATGCGCCATCGGGTCTTTTCAACCGGACGGCCTGCCTTCTGGTGATGGATGATTTTATTTCGCAGAAGAAACTGTATGCTGCCGGAATGCTCATACGGCGCATGTACCTGAATCGCATCCTCTATGGCGATTCCTTTGCGGACGGCCTGATGGAGGGACTTGGCCTTTTCATGAACAGCCATTTCCCGGAAGTCCATCCATTTTATCTCAGGGACGGCCGGTTTCTGTTCCTTACCCAAAAGAAAGAATTCCTGGACCGTTTTATGAAAATCCTTCAGGAAAGGCTGGAGGAGCCCTGGAAAGTGGGAAATCAGGAAGCCCGGGCGGACAGCTCCTATTTCTATCTGGGCCCTGACGTCCCCCTTGGCGATGCCTATCGGATGCGGGTGATTTTTGAACTGGCCTTCATCTCCATCGGAAAGCCCGGAGTGAGGACCCTTTCCATTGATAAGGAATATATGAAGAAAGTGAGCCGTCAGGTGCGGGTGCGCTGGATTCTGGAGGAAGCGCTGGCCAGGGATGACCTTCTCGTATACCTGCAGCCCATTATGGAGGCAAAGACGTTCCGCCTGGCCGGGGCGGAAGCCCTGGTACGCCTCCAAAGCCCGGAAGGGGAAATCATTCCACCCTCCGAATTCGTTCCGGCTGCCGAGACGAGCGGGGAGGTCTCCCTCCTGGGAGAGCAGGTTTTCCGCAAAACCTGTTCCTTCATAGAAAAGGGAGGAGAAAAAGTCTGCGGCATGGGCTGGATTCACGTGAATCTGGCGCCTTACCAGTGCACCGAAGAAGGGCTCACGGAAAAGCTGGAGGAAATAAGGAAAAAGGCGGCCATTCCGATTGAACAGATTCGTCTGGAAATCACGGAACGGGGGCTTTTGGGGTCCCTCGGACACCGGCAGGTGGAAAAACTTCACGAGAAGGGCTACGAAATCGTGCTGGACGATTTTGGGAGCGGTTATTCCAATATCAGCCGCATCCGGAGCATTCCCCTTTCTGGTATCAAGATTGACATGTCCCTGGTGCGGACCCATTTCAAAGAGCCCGATACCTACCTTCCCAATATCATCCGCACCTTCCACGAAATGGGCTATGAGCTCACCGCCGAAGGGGTGGAAACAGAAGAAATGGCAAAAGCCCTTTCCAAAATGGGCTGCGACTATCTGCAGGGCTATTATTTCTCCAAACCCCTCCCTATGGATGAATTTGTGAAGAAATATGGGAAACAATGAGCGGGTGCCCAATGAAAATATTTCTCTGATGGACATCAGGGCATGAAGTTCTCAGTTCTCAGTTATCAGTTCGCAGTTGTGGCGGCCGCCTTTACATAGGAGAGGCGGCCCTTTTATATAAAAAATTTAATCATTTCAATGAAAAATGTGTATAAAAATGGCCCGCTATCCAAATTTGATGCGGGCCACTTTTACTGATCACTGTGAACTGAGAACTGATCACTTTATCATTTTCAGCGATTCAACATAATATGTAATTATTCCAGATTCCCCTTATTTAATAATAAGCACCGGCACTTTCACATGATGGATGACATACTGGGAGACGCTTCCCATGATGAAGGAGGAGAGAGCGCCTTTCCCGCTGTTTCCCATGATGACGAGATCGATCTGTTCTTCTTCTGCCAAACCGGCAATGATGGCTCCGGGGACGCCGGTTTTGAGGAGGGGAATGGATTGGATTCCTTCGGGAATTTCTTTCTTCCTTTCCTCAAGGATTTCTTTCGCCTTGTCCTGCATGGATGAGAATCCGTCTTTGCTGAGGTTGACGGCAAGCAGGGGGTAAGAGGCTTCCGTGATGTCTGCCACTGACAGCACATAGAGAGAAGCGCCGCTTTCTTTTGCCATTTCAATGCCATAGCGGAGCGCATGGTCCGCACTCTCTGACCCGTCCAGGGGGACCAGGATTTTTTTGAATATCATAGCAATTCCTCCTTTGCATGAAAATGAATTTCCTTTCCTTTCATTATACCATGGGATTTTCTATTCTTTCCGTTCCGGAGGGATGAAAATATTTCCTGAAATTGTTAAAATGGAGAGAGAAAAAGACAGGAAATGCCTGTCCTGTAGAAATAGATGGAGGAAGTCATGAAGAAAATCATTCTGGGTGCAGCCCTGCTGGGAACAGTTTTCGGAAGCGGTTTACCGGTAATGGCAAAGGACGTTTCCGCGGAAGCTCTGGAATCGGCGGTGAACCGGGGATTTGAATATAGAAATAATGGCACCGGGATCGCCATGGAGCTGCCGGCATCCCGGGTGGAAAATCCCGATTCCAATGACACCATGTACCAGGCATTCCTGCCGGATTCCCATATTTCCGTGACCATCATGTCCAAGGCCGCCAGACAGCCGAGAAACGAGAAGAAGATTCAGGAATACCGGAAGAATTCCGAAAATTTCTTGAAAACAAGCCGGCAGGATGAGAAGGAAGTTCCCATTTCTTTTAAAAAAGGAAAACTGGCCGGAGAGCCGGTGATCATCACGAAAAGCCGGGGCACTTCCGAGCAGGGAGCTTACAACGTTCTCCGGTACTGGGTGACCCTGGCGGACGGTGACTACATGATTTCTTTCACCATGAAAGAAGGGGACATGAAAGCCAATGAAAAGACGGTGGAACGGCTTCTGGATTCCGTCCGTTTCTTCACGCCCATGCAGCGGGTGGAAATCAAAGGCACCGTCTACACCTATGATATCCCTGCCAATATGAAGGTGGATTATAAACCGCCCATCGCCCCGGACCATGTGCTGGTAGCAGGAAATCTCTCCCTTATGACGGGAGTCACCGCCCTTCCCCTGACGGACAATGAAGAACTTTCCTTCCTGCCGGAAAGCCTTTCCGGCCTGACAAAGGAAGAGCAGGCGTCCATCATAGACCACTTCAAAGCCAAAGTCGCTTCCGAAGCGAACGGCAAAAAAGTGAAAAACATGAAATTCAAATTTACCACCCTCTATGGGAGGGACTGTCTCACCATGGACTTCGAAGACAAGGACTCCCATAATCAGAGCTACATCTTTGTCCAGGATGGGAAATATATTTCCTTCGATTATATCTACACCGACAAGGATAAGGAGTATGCGGAGAAAGTCATAGAACAGTCGGTGAAATCCATTTCCCTTTGAGAAATGAAGCAAATGTCAGCGGATCACGAACAACGAACAACGAACAACGAACAACGAATATGAATCTTACCCTTTGTCAAA
>DKQZ01000006.1:0-167 GCA_002471975.1 Dialister sp. UBA7295
CTCGCCTGCCTTTTGGCATTTAGCCTTAACACTGCAAACTGCCGAACCCTGCTCATGTACCTTTTTTGTCATTTTCGACGTGTACCTTCCTGACATCCCCTCACCGCATTCGCGGAGCTCCCCGCACTTCGGGGAGCTCGCATTATACCGATAGAGTCACATATCCC
>DKQZ01000006.1:245-4522 GCA_002471975.1 Dialister sp. UBA7295
AGGCGACGGAGGGGCTGTACGATCGTACAAGTCGAAAATGAACTGAAAGGCAGCCCCATCCCCAGGGAGGGAGAACTGCACTTTGTTTGCAGAAAAATTGTCCGCACTTTCGTCCGGCTTCCCCCATCGGGGGAAGCTCCCGCGAAGCAGGTGAAGGGGGCTTACTATCGTAAGAATGCAAAGTGACTCATAAGTCCCATGCGTAACGTAATCATGAAGTTTTAGCGATTATCGTTCTTACCATTTATTTTCGCTCCTGCCCGGAATCGTTTCGACTTGTTCGTGCCCCCACCGCTTCGCGGAGCCCCCTTCTCGAAGGGGGCCACGCTTTTACCGATAGTGTCATCGTTCCCGAGTACTTTTCATCAGTCAGCCTCATATGTGCCATGAACGGATAGTGCAGTGAAATTTTCTCCAGCACTATCGGTATACACAAGCCTGTAGACAACGTTCAGCATGCTGCAGGGCCCCACCTTTCCTGGGATGGAAAGGTGGCTGCGGAGCAGCCGGATAGGTTGTATCATCTTATAAATCGACAATTGAGAGCCGAAGGCCACATACAAAAAGCGGCGCCCATGACCTTGCGCCGCACCTCCCCTAATCCCCAATCCCTAATCCCCAACCCCTCTCAGACTTTCATTTTGCTAACAGCTAACAGCTAACGGCTAACAGCTAACAGCTAACTGCTAACAGCTAACTGCTAACAGCTAACTTCTTTTTCACTCCCCGAGGTCCCCATGATTCTGAAAAATCTCATGAAACCCATCGCTGCCGGCCTCTTAGGCCTCGGCCTCGCCGCATCTCCTGCCCCGGCGAATGCCATTTTCACCCCGGAGCAGGCCATGGTGGATCTGACTTACTCCATCCACCAGTATGCAAAGGCAAGGAATCCCTCTTTCCAGCTGCTCGGGAACGGCGCCATCGGCCTTCTGGAAGTGACGAAGGATGAAAGCGCCGAGTCCGTAGAAAAGCTCCTTTCCTCCCTGGACGGATTCCTGGGTGAGAGCATTTTTTATATTTCAAAAGATGGAAATATCGTGCCCCGGGACGAGCAGGTCCTCGCCTATCTCGATGCCATGCTGGCAAAGCCGAAGAATAAGGGCCTTGCCGTGTGGACGCTGGACTATGTCACCGGGGACGCGGCCAAAGACGATCGGAATAAAGGCGAAATCCGGTCCTATATTTCCATGACCAGTCCCACCACGAGTCTTGACGAAATCCCCGAAATGACCGGTGGAAATAAAAAAGACGTTAAAACCCTGAAGGATGCGGAAAATTTCCTCATCCTCAATAATCCCGGGGCATTTGGAAATAAAGAGGACTATCTCTCCGCCCTTTCCGCTTCCCCTTACGATGTGCTTATCATCGACCCTTACTACGGGGGAAGCCATCTCACTGCGGAAGATGTGAAAAGTCTCAAAAAGAAGCCCCAGGGTGGGAAACGTCTTCTTCTCGCCTATCTCAGCATCGGCGAGGCCGCAGACTACCGGCCTTACTGGGAGGATTCCTGGAATGACGAATCCTCCCGCCCTGCCTGGATCGAAAAAGCCAATCCCGCCTGGCCCGGGGCCTACCGGGTCCGCTACTGGACCGGGGCATGGAAACATATCCTTTATGGAAATAAGGATTCCTCCCTCGACCGGATCCTTTCCGCCGGCTTCGACGGAGCCATGCTGGACGTCATGGACGCATGGATGACGTTTAAATAAATGTGAAAAAAGCTTTACGAAGAAATTTCCTTCGTAAAGCTTTTTTAGTTGGCAGTTCTTAGCTATCAGTTATCTGGGAAGCAAATCTGTGAAATGACAGACAGGATTACATTCAGTCCGTAATACGTTTGAATCGGGAATATCGGGGCTCGGGGGTGTCGGGAATATCGGGAAGGATATGGTTTCCTTCGGAAACCAATTTGATATAGTGTGCTCCGCACACGGCCTTTGGCTTAAATTATACAATAAAACAGAAATTTCAAATTGCGCCATTGGGCAAATAATTTGGGAATCAGAAGTTCCCTGTCTGTGCAAAGTCCCCATTTATACCCGGCCCATCAGGCCGCCACCTTTCCGACAGCCCCGATAATCCCGATAACCCCGATAACCCCGATTCAAAACCCGCTCTGATTCAAAGTTTCCTTTCGGATAAAAGTTAGAGGCAGGCTTTATATATTTCCACTATATCCTCTTTCGTGAGCGGCACAAATCCTTGGACCACTCCTTCCTGGCCTTTCCAGGAAATCACGTTCTCTGCCATTCGGTCGAAGAGAGTATCGTCGATGGAAAGGTCAGAGAGCTTTGAAGGCAGCTCGAGGGTTTCACGGAGGAATTTCGTGAGCCGCCTGATGCCTTTCTTTGCCACCTTTTCCCGATCTCCCTTATTATTGACGCCCATGACGTTAATGGCAAACTGGCAGAGCCGGGGCAGCGTTTCTTCACGCAGGGCAAATTTTAAAAATGCAGGCGTCAGGATGGCCAGGCCCAGGCCGTGGGGAATGTCATAAAAAGCGGAAAGTTCATGTTCCATACCGTGACAGCTCCAGGCTGCATGGCGACCCGATTCCACGAGACCATTGATGGCCCAGACGGAATCCCACATGAGGTTTGTCCTCGCTTCTTCGTGATTTCCTTCCGCCATGGCGATAGGCGCCCAGCGGATCACGGACCGCATCATGGCTTCTATGTAACCGTCGATGGAGTCAAAACCATCCTCCTGATTCAGGTACACTTCCAGCAGGTGAGAAAGGATATCCGCACTGCCGCAGGCCGTCTGGAAGGGAGAAACGGAATAGGTATTCTCCGGGCAGAGGAAGGAAACCCGGGGTCTGAGGACCTCCGCAGACCAGCCGTATTTCTGATGGGTCACAGGATTCGTGATGACTGCACAGTCGTTCATTTCAGAGCCCGTGGCAGCCATGGTAGGAATCGTTATCAGCGGAATGGCCCGGTCCGGCTGCGCCTTTTCGATGACCAGATCCCAGGGACTTCCATCATACAGCGCACTTCCGGCTATGACTTTCGCCGAATCGATGACCGATCCTCCCCCGCAGGCAATGATAAGGTCCACTCCCCTCTGGCGGCAGAGTTGTGCTCCCCTGGCCGCCAAAGGTACCTCCGGATTCGGCTTCACCCCGGAAATTTCATACCCCGAAAGGTTGGCCTTGTCTATTTCCTCCACGATTTTGTCATAAAGACCATTCTTCTTGATCGAGCCCCCGCCATAGACGAGAAGCACCCGCGAACCCCAGCGGGCCAGCTCCTCATGGAGATGAGAAAGCTGCCCATTTCCGAAATAAATCTTCGTGCGATTGTGGTATATAAACGGTTGTACCATGGTCATGTCCTCCTTACTTACTCTTTATTATAAGCAATCGGGATACATGAGAAAAGGGGAAATATGGGAAGGATACCCCGTTTGTGCGGATTTCTTTTTAGTCAGCCGGGCGATATCGGGAAGTCAGCCTCGTACGAGGTGACTTGGGTTTGAGACTTTTGGGGCGGTATCGGGAAGGATTCCCCGTTCGTGCTGACTCCTATTTCCGTCAGACGAGCGGTATCGGGAAGTCAGCCTTGTTTGTGGTGACTTGGGTTTGAGACTTTTGGGGCGATACCGGGAAGATTGCCTCGTCCGTGCGGATTTCTTTTTTCGTCAGGCGGGCGGTATCGGGAAGTCAGCCTTGTACGTAATGACTTGGGTTTGAGACTTTTGGGCGATACCGGGAAGAAGGCCTCGTATGGGCTGACCTCGGGCCGGGACATTCGAGCTGCCGGGGATTTAATCTCCTATGTTTCTAGTCGATATTGTTATTAGTGCCGTACCGTTTTGATCGAAATGACTCGGCAGTCTCGCGATTAGGCTCCCCTCGCAGCCTCCCTGAAGTTCGGGCAGTCAGCGAAGCTGACGGAGGGGCTGTACGATCGTACCAGTCGAAAATGAGCCAAACGGTAAGCTCATCCCCGGGGAGCTCCGCCGAAGGCGGTGAGGGGGACCTGCACTTTATTTGCAGAAATACTGCCCGCACAATTGTCCAGCGTCCCCCATCGGGGGAAGCTCCGCCGCAGGCGGTGAAGGGGGCTTACTATCGTAAGAAGGACAGGTGACTCAAACGTCCCATGCGTTACGTCATCATGAAGACCCGGCAATTATCGTTCTTACCGTTTCTATTCGCTCCTGCCGGGAATTGTTTCGACTTGTTCCCTCCTACCGCTATTGCGGAGCCCTGTTCGAGGAGGGCCGCGCTTTTTACGATAGAGTCACCTGGCTCGCCTGCCTTTTGGCATTTA